>JANXUK010000132.1 GCA_025356275.1 Sphingomonadales bacterium
GGCGCACCAACTCTACCCCTAGTGGATTGATTTTGACATTGGCATCCCCTGGCGATTGTGATGGGTCTGCAAATGTCAAAATCGTAAAATCCACTAGAATCAAAATCTTCTAGTGGTCCGAAAAGATTCTGACATTCGAGCGCGACTTGGCCTCAAGCGGTATCGAATGTCAGAATCGGACCACTAGGCCATCGCCAACCGCCGCTCCAGCGCGGCCTGCTCGGCGCTCATCGCCTCAGGGAGAGTGCCCAGCCGTTCCAGATCGCTGCGGTTGCCGGCCGCTTCGCTGCGCCACATCGCGGTATCGACGTCCAGAAGCTGCTCCATCGCGCCATCGGGCAGGACCAGTCCCGCCAGATCCAGCGCGTCGGGGGCGGGCAGGCGGCCGATCGGGCTGTCGAGCGCGGCGGCGGTGCCCTCGCAGCGTTCGGCAATCCATTTGAGCACCCGGACATTGTCGCCAAAGCCGGGCCACAGGAACTTGCCATCGGCCTTGCGGAACCAGTTGACCAGATAGATGCCCGGCAGATGGGCGCCGCCATCGGCAACCTTGCCGGCCAGATCGATCCAGTGCTGAAAATAGCGCCCGATGTCATAACCGCAGAACGGCAGCATCGCGAAGGGATCGCGGCGCAGCTCGCCAATGGCGTTCTCTGCCGCAGCGGTGCCTTCGGATGCGACATTGGCCGCGAGGTAAACCCCGTGGTTCCAATCGAGCGCCTCCACCACCAACGGCACCGAAGTCGCCCGGCGCCCTCCGAACAAAATCGCCGAGATCGGCACGCCGGCCGGATCGTTCCACTCCGCCGCGATGGACGGGCACTGCTCCGCAGGCACGGTAAAGCGCGCGTTGGGATGCGCCGCGGGCTGACCAGAGGTGGGATCATAGGCCTGCCCCCGCCAGTCGATCAGGCCAATGGGCGGGGTATCGGTCAACCCCTCCCACCACACATCGCCATCGCTGGTCAGCGCGGTGTTGGTGTAGATGGCATTGGCATAGAGCGTTTCGACCGCATTGTGGTTGGTCTTGGGACCAGTGCCCGGGGCGACCCCGAAGAAGCCCGCCTCGGGATTGATGGCATAGAGCCGGCCGTCCGCCCCGGGGCGCATCCAGGCGATATCATCGCCCACGGTTTCGACCTTCCAGCCCGGGATCGTCGAATCGAGCATCGCCATGTTGGTCTTGCCGCAAGCCGAGGGGAACGCGGCGGTAATGTAATGGGTACGACCCGCGTCGCTGGTCAGCTTGAGGATCAGCATATGTTCGGCCAGCCAGCCCTGATCGCGGGCCATCACGCTGGCGATCCGCAGCGCCAGGCATTTCTTGCCGAGCAGCGCATTGCCGCCATAGCCCGAGCCATAGGACCATATCTCGCGCGTTTCCGGGTAATGGACGATCCACTTTTCCTCATTGCACGGCCACGCCACATCGGCGACGCCCGGGTTCAGCGGCATGCCGACCGAATGGACGCAAGGCACGAAAAACCCGTCATCGCCCAGCATGTCGAGCGCCGGCTGGCCCATCCGCGTCATAATCCGCATCGACAGCACGACATAGGCGCTGTCCGTGATCTCCACCCCGATCACGCTTTTATCCGAGCCGATCGGCCCCATGCAGAACGGCACGACATACATCACGCGCCCGGCCATGCAGCCATCGAACAATGTGTTCAGCGTGGCGCGCGTATCGGCGGGATCGCGCCAGTTGTTGGTGCGCCCGGCGTCGGCCTCGTGCTCGGAACAGATGAAGGTGCGACTTTCCACCCGCGCCACATCGCGCGGATCGGAGCGCGCGTAAAAGCTGTTGGGGCGCTTGGCCGGATCAAGCCGGACCATCGTGCCGGCATCGACCAGCTCGTCCGACAGCCGCCGCCACTCCGCCTCCGACCCATCGCACCAGACAATGTCGGCCGGTCGGGTCAGCGCCGCAATCTCGCGCACCCAGGCCAGCAAGCGCGAGTGGCCGATTACCGCATGGTCGTTCACAACAGCGCCGGAATTTGCAACGTCAGGCAATGCAGGTCCTTCCCATGATCAACGGCGCCACGCGCCCCGGCCCCCCATGCCACCTTCCAACACCAATGGCGAGGGCATGCGACGGGCATTTGCGAAATTTGCCGCGCTATGGCCGCTATGTTTGTAACAGGGCGCCATGATCGGCGCCGGCAGTGCGGGGCAACGTTTTATCCCGGCGACATTTGTTTGCTTTGCCCGCCGAACCTGATCATTGCCATGACCGGCGGATGGGGCAAATAGGCCTCCGGGGAGTAGCTGGCGTTATGAGCGGGATTTGCGGAATCGTTAGGCTGGATGGCGGCGACGTGGCGCGCGGCGATGTGATGCGTCAGATGGCGGCGCTGGCGCATCTGGGCGCGGACCGGGCGGATGTGGTCTGTGAGGGTCGTATCGGCATGGGCCGAAGGCTGATGGCGGTGACGCGCGAGGATGCACTGGACCGTCAGCCGGTGCGCGGGCCTGGGTTCCTGCTGGTCGCCGATTGCCGGATCGATAACCGCGAGGTTTTGGCCGAAATGCTGGGCCTTGCCCCGGACGCTCTGGCAAAAATGGCCGATGCCGCTTTGATCGGTGCGGCATGGGCGCGGTGGGGGGCGGAGTGTGTCGAACATCTGCTTGGCGATTTCGCTTTCGCGGTGTGGGAGGAGGCGGCGCGGCGCCTGACTTTGGCGCGCGATCACATGGGTCAGCGCCATCTGTTCTATCACCGGGGTGAGGGGTTCTTTGCCTTTGCCACCGAGAATCGCGGACTTTTCGCTTTGCCCGAGGTGCCGCGCCGGCTCGACGAGGATGCGGCGGTGCTGCGGCTGGCCCGGATCGAACACCGCGATGCGCGCGCGCCGGGCGAGACCTTTCATGTCGGGATCAACGCGCTTCCGGGGGGCCGGATGCTGGTGCTCGATGGCGCAAGTGGCTGCGAGGTTCGTCAATATTGGGACCCCCATGCCGCGCCCGAACACCTTGGTCGCGACGAGGCCTATTATCGCACGGCCTATGCGGCGGTGCTGGGTGAGGCGGTGGCGTGCCGGGTGCGGCGGGCCATGGCGCCGGCGGCGCTGATGCTCAGTGGCGGGTTCGATTCGGGTTCGATCGCAGCGCTGGGCTCTCCGGTCGCGGCGGCGGGGTTGGTCGCGTTGTCCTCGGTAATGGCCGAGGGATATGCCGGGCCGATCAGGCATGCGCGCGAATATGTCGAGTATCTGCGCCGGCATCTGCCGCATCTGACCGTGCGTTATCTGACTGCCGAGACCATCGACCTGATCGACGGTATGGAAGCCGATTTTGCCACGCATAATGATCCACACAGCCCCAACCGCGCGATAAACAGCGCCTTGCTGCGCGAGGCCCGGGCCGCCGGCGCGCGGGTAATGATGGATGGGCACGGCGGGGATTATACGCTCAACCCGCGCGGTATCGGCTTTATCGCGCGGCTGATCCGGGCAGGGCGGCTGGTGCGGTCATTGCGCGAATTCCGGATGGGGCGGCGGCATCTCGGGCTGTCGCGGTGGGCGATGTTCAAGCGCGAGGTGCTCTGGGAACTGGCGCCGCAATGGCTGAAGCAAATCCGACAGCGCGAGTGGATGGGGCTGAGCAATGCCGTGTCCACGATGCCGCTGGCGGCCGATGTACTGTCACGGTATCGGCCGGGGGCCGCACGCGAGGACGATAATTTCGTGGGCGCCAAGGCTGCGCATTTGCGGGTGCTGCGCAAGATACAGGGCGGGCAGGCGATGGGCACCTCGATCCATGCCGCGCATCACGGGCTGGAGTTCACCCAGCCGTTCCATGACAAGCGCGTGGTTGAGCTGGGGATGGCCATCCCCGAGGATATTCAGGTGCAAAACGGGCAAGTGCGCTGGCTCGCCAAGACCGCGCTGGCCGGGGTGCTGCCGCCGGAGTTCCTCAACCGGCGTCCGGCCAACGATCCGCTCGACCCCGATTTTGCCGCGATGATGGAGCGGGCGCGACCGCGCGTTCTGGCGGAGCTGGCGCGGATGGAGGCGGGGGGCAAGCTCTCCGACCTGTTCGATTTTGCGGAAATCCGCCGCCGCCTGACCCGCGAGATGCGCGAGGGCAATGCCTGGGATCAGATGCCGGTGGGGCAGGGGATGAGCGCGTTCATCACCGCGCGCTATGTGCAGTGGTTTCGCGGGGATAATTGCTGACACGCGAAACGGCGCAACGATGATCGGACCGCAATTTCGCGCGGAGTGATTCGGCGACTGCGCTTACACACGGATAATGAGGCGACCCCGAAAATCCCCAGCATCGCCACAGCTAAGCGTATGTGCGAAGGAATTATCGTGCAATATTATATGGTTGAGGCACGATTTTCAGACAGTGCTAGATTCCAGCTGATGTGTCCAACGGCGAAACTGGTCGAGTAATGATGCTGAGCTACTCACGATGCAGGCATACCTGCGATATCCTGATCCGTCTGGGCGGTGATCACGCGCGGCTTGGTCCAAGGCTTGCGATCCGCAGTTACTGGAACGACCGTGACCAAAACTTGTGACATAGGCCGACCCGCGATTGAATGGCGCTGATATCAAGCAAAGCTGAAAAGAACAGCCCGTTGTGCTCGCAATTTAGCGATAGCACCCGATGCACGCGAAGCCCTTCCGGACCGGATAGCCGGTGACCGCTACGCCCGCCGCATCGAGCCACGCATGGTTGTCGAAATGGGCGTTGACCCCATGCGCGCTGCCGATTGAGAGCGTGCTGGCGATGCCGCGTCGGGCCAGCATTGCGCGCGCTGCCAACGCTTGCGGCAGGCATACCGCGCGGAACGGCACCCGCTCCGCCACGCTGCGCACCGCCCAGCCGACCTTGCGCGCCGAGGCCGCCGCATCCTCGTTATCGCCGGGGTCGCCGCTGGCCGGGGCGGGGGGCGCAGGTTCGGGGCTACCCGGCGGGACCATCGGGCCGAGCCAGCGCGAGGTCCACCGGAATGGCAGCAATCGCAGCGACCCCTCAGCCAGGGCCAGCATCATCACCGCCTCTGCGATCAACGCCAGATGGCGCGGGCGCAAGTGGTGCAGCTTAAGCCGCGCGGCTGATCGCGCCATGGCCGGCCAGCTCGTCGAGAAAGGCGGTGAGTTCGGCGCGGCACGCCTCAGGCGACACATCGAAGCTGGCGATCAGCTCTGCCTCAAGCGCGGCGACATCGCGCGGCGCCTCCAGCAAGTGCCAGATTTCCGCACCCAACGCGTTGACCCCGACGATATGCCCGGTGGCGCCGTTCATCATCACCACCTCGTCATCGACCTTGGCCGAGAGCCAGTCGGGGGAACGGCTGATCATCATCGGGGGCATCCTCTCTCAAACACTGTCGGGCGCATAACCGAGCCGGTCCATCATTGCGCCATGCGTTGCCTCGATGCTGCGTGCCTGCGCCGCTGTCAACTCGTCACGCCAGCCGCCGGCGATGCCGCGGCGGAAGAAATTGCCGCGCGGTCCTTCGCGAAAGCCGCTGGCCTGTTCCTGTTCGCGCAATTGTTCGAAATCGGCGAAGCGGGCGGCGCGGGCGATGGTTTCGGCGTCCTCGCTTTGCCCGGCAAACGCCAGTAGCCCGGTCAGAGCCGAAGGCGGATCGCGCCGCATATCCTCATAGCGCAGCAGGTGGAGCGGGATGTCGGTCTGATCGAGCCAGCTGGCGTTGAAACCGCTCCACCCGGGCAGCATCTGGCGCAACTGGTTGGGTTGACGGTCGCGGTGGCCGCAGAACGCGGCTGCGGGGTCGTTCATAAAGGCGATGGCGGTGTCGATGTCGCTGCCATTGTGATGCGCCAGGCTAGGCGCGACATCGCGGGGGTCGCGGACGATCAGGACCGCAGCGCTGGCCGCCGCCGCGCCGCCCATCACCGCCGTGCCCCGGTCGTTCAGCGTATAGGCATCGTGGCTCTTGCCATAGCGGATGGCATTGCCGTCGCCCGCCTCGCCATCCCGTGCGTCGAGCAGCGCATCGTCATCATAGCTCGCAATATGCGCCAGCGCCGCCGGGCGCAGCCGGTCTATCTCCTCATGGCTGAGCAGGCCGGAATCGAGAAACGTAGCGAAATCGAACGCAGCGCGGGCCGATGACATGCCGCCGCGCAACGGCAGGTTGTTGATGTCGACTGGCGCATCGACGGCGCGCAGATTGGCCAGCAGCATCCGCGCCCAAGTGTTGCCCGATTTGGGATAGGAAGCGAGCCAGACGGTTTTCACAAGGCTGGCTTCATAAGGCAGGCGCAAGGCCGATCTGCGCCCAATGCTCCTGCAATTGGTCGAGCGCGGCGCCCATCCGCTTGAAGCCCAGCTTGCGGGTGAACGTATAGATCCCCGCATGACCGGCGATGGCGGCGGCTGCATGGAAATAGCTGGCGTTCTGGCCCAGCCGGCGCACCATCTGAGGCCGATAAGCGTTCCGCCGCAGCAGCAGCGCGGCATCGACGATATTGGCGCGTGCGATGCCCGGCTCCATTCCGGTCCGTGCCTCACGCAGCACGTAGATCGCGCCCAACGGCAACGGCGCCGTCATCGCGCCACTAGGCGCGACATAGAATTTCTCCAGTACCGGGCGCACCCGCTCCTGCCGTCGTTCGCCCAGATCGAGACGTATGACGGCCTCGTGCCACAGTTTGAGTTGACGCCCATCGGGATGGACCAGCGGCGACGCACCCGGACGCAGCGACAGCGCGCACATATCATCGCCGACCAGCGCAAAGCCGCGCGCGCCCAGCGCGGCGGCGAGCGTCGACTTGCCGGCCCCCGACACGCCGGCAAACAGCACCGCGCGCGGACCATCGGGGCCATCCACCGCCACCGCGCTGGCATGCAGGACCAGCCTCTCGCGCTGATGCAGCAGCATGCCGAACACCGTGCCCAGCAGGAATATCGGAACATCGGCGAGCGCAGCCTCGCAGGCCACGGCGTAGGTGATTCGGGCGCCGTCCGACAAGTGGAAGCGCGCTACGTCGGGCACTTCGATCAAACACTCGCTGGCGGCGATATGCCAGTTCGGGCCATGCGCGATGGCGCCCGCTATTGCGCCGGGCACCACGCCGCGCCGGATCGTGACCGGCTGTGCGGTGGCATCCGGGAGGGCTGGCTCATCGACCCCGGGCAAGTGGATGTCGCTATGGGCATCGATGCCGCAGATTCGATAACTGAACATGGTGCCTCCGCTGGGTCTCGCCCTATGGCACGGACTTGCGGAGATTGGAACGATGCGGCTGACTCAGGCATATCCTGCCCCCGATCTGGCGCGTTTCGCGCCGGATCGGGGGGGATTGCTTTAGGTCAACGACCGAAGCGACTTCCGTTGCCGTTACCGCCACTGCCGCCGCCTGGGCCTGAGCGATTACGCTGGCCCTGGCCCTGGCCCTGACCTTGGCCCTGACCTTGGCTACCGCCGCGACCCGGCTGTGCGCTGCGACTGTCGCCGCGTCCGCCATCGCTGCGGCCTGCGCCCGACAGCGGCGAGGCCACCGGGCCGCGTGTGTCGCGCGCAGTGTGTTCGCGAGCCGGAGCGCGACCATTGCCTGCACCCTGGCCGCTATTGTGCCCACCTCCGCCGCCGTGGCCGCGATCGCCCGAGGGGCGACGCTCACCGCCGCGCCCGGCGGGGCGGCGATTGCGGTCGCCGCGATCATGGTCGCGGTCGCCATCGGGCTGGCGCGCGGGCAGGGCCAGCTTGGACGCCTGCGCCTGAAAATCGGCGGGCAGCGGCAGCTGGATCAGCTTGATGCCGGTCAGCTTTTCGATGTCGCGCAGATAAGGCTTCTCATCCGGCGCCACGAAGCTTTCTGCCACGCCGTCCGCGCCGGCACGCGCCGTGCGCCCGATGCGGTGGACGTATTGTTCGGCCACATTGGGTATCTCGAAATTGTAGACATGGCTGACCCCGGTGACGTCGATGCCGCGCGCCGCGATGTCGGTGGCGATCAGCACCCGGATCGAACCCTGACGGAAACCGGCCAAAGCGGCGGTGCGCTGCGGCTGGCTCTTGTTGCCGTGGATCGCAGCGGCGCTGACCCCCGCGGCGGCAAGATGGCGCACCACCCTGTCGGCGCCATGCTTGGTGCGGGTAAAGACCAGCGCGCGGTCGATCTTTTCTTCGCCGCTCGCGCTCTCATGCAGCCCGGCACGCAGTTTCAGTGTGAGCAGCGACTGCTTCTCGGCCTGGTTGACGAAAGTGGCATATTGTTCGACGCGTTCGACGGTGGTCGATTGCGGTGTCACCTCGACGCGAACCGGGTTGTTGATGAACTGCTTGCCCAGATCGGCGATCGCCTTAGGCATGGTGGCGGAGAAGAACAGGCTCTGGCGGTCACGCGGCAACAGCGCCGCAACCCGCTTCAGCGCATGGATAAAGCCGAGGTCCATCATCTGATCGGCCTCATCGAGCACGAAAATCTCGACATGGCGCAGAGTCAACGCGCGCTGATCGATCAGATCGAGCAGGCGGCCCGGTGTCGCCACCAGCACATCGCAGCCGGGCACCAGCGCGCGCGACTGCTTGCCGACCGGCACACCGCCAAAAATGCACTGCACATTGATCGGCAGGTATTTGGCATAGCCGCGCATGTTATCGGCAATCTGCGCGGCCAGCTCGCGGGTGGGAGAGAGTATCAGCATCCGGCACGCAGCCGGCTTGCGCTCCTGCGAACTGGCCGCAAGCCGGTGCAGTGAGGGCAGCGAGAAAGCGGCGGTCTTGCCAGTGCCGGTCTGCGCGATGCCGAGCAGGTCGCGCCCTTCCAGAAGCGGCGGGATCGCCTGACGCTGGATCGGGGTAGGATCGCTGTAGCCCTTGGTTTCAAGCGCGCGCAGCAGCGGCTCGGCAAGGCCGAGCGACGAAAAATAGGTCATGGGAATACTTTCAAAATATATGCGTCAACGCGCGGCGAATGGCGGCGCGGTGGCAAGGGGTTCGTAACGATGCGACCCTGCGTGACGAGGAAGCTTCAGGTGATAGCGGTGACCGCTAACCCGGGCAGGCCGATCGTTGAAACGATGGCCTCACGCTGCCCGGAGCTGCGGCGGGTCAAGGCCCACGCGCCGGTCCATGGCCGGGCGCCTACGGTGCGATGCAGCAAAATGCAAGCAAATTCGCGATTGAAAGCTATCCGGCCGGGAGCCCCACGCCCGCCGCCCTCTCCGCATCGCGCTCCACCCGGGCCGCTTTGGTACGGATTTCGCGGTCGGCCAGGGCCTGCCACGCGTCCGCCGAACGCAGGTATTTCTCACGCAGATTGGGGAGCAAAGTGTCCGCCGCCGCCCTGGCACATTGGCCGGCCTGTTCAAGAAAGAAACCGGCTTCGGTGGCCATGCGCGATCCTGTCTGTTTGGCGCCCATCGCGGAAAACCGCAGGGCGCCGTCTGTATGGAGCCCGAGAGCGGCGGGGCGTTTGAGGCGCCTGTCAGTCCAGCATTTCAGCAATCAGCCCGCGCAATTCGATGCGGCTCAGGACGCCGCGTGCCGAGATGGGCAGGGCGGCGGTTTTGACGATGCTGTGGCTGGTCACATAATTGCTCACGATGTTTCGTTGAGGCAGATGGGTAGCGAAAAGTGAATTCATATTCAGAGAGATAGCGTTCATTATAATCCTTGGCGCATGAAACGCCGGGTTAGTGATGGGGCGCGTTCAGCGCCGTTTGGTGCGCGGGCCCATCGGGGGGCCGCTGCCGCCCGGGCCCTTGTCCCGATAGACGATACGCCCTTTTTCGAGGTCGTAGGGGGTCATCTCGACGCGGACCAGATCGCCGACGACCGAGCGGATGCGGAATTTACGCATCTTGCCGGCGGTATAGGCGATGATCCGGATATTGTTTTCCAGACGGACGCCAAAGCGCCCGTCTGGAAGGATTTCGTCGATCTGGCCATCGAGGGTGAGAACTTCCTCTTTGGCCATAACGTCAAACTGCCTCGAGGTTGACGGCGGCGGTCTTGCCGCGACGATCGTCCTCAAGCTCGTACTTGACGCGCTGTTCCTTGTTCAGGGTCTTCATGCCCGCACGTTCTACCGCGCTGATATGGACAAACGCGTCAGGCGCGCCATCGTCGGGCGCGATAAAGCCATAACCCTTGTCCGCATTGAAAAACTTTACGGTGCCGACTGGCATAGATAATTCCTTTAACCACAGATTATACGTTCCACAAACTGAGGTGTTTGCAGAGCAAAGTAGCGTGGAAAGGAACGAGGGGTCCAGGGGTGCGTGCAATCGGATTGCGCGCATTGTAGGCCGAAAATTCCCGTCGCAGGCGACGATAGCGGCGCCGCTGTAGGCGCGGGGGCCGGCTTTTACAAGCCTAATCGCTGCCCGCCCCCGCGGCATCGGCCCATTACCAGATATGCGCGCGCTTTTCGGGCGGGATGTACATCTTGTCGCCCGGCTTCACATCGAACGCGGCATAGAACGCATCGACATTGGCCAGCGGCACCAGCACCCGCACCCGCGCCGGGCTGTGCGGATCGGTCGCGACCTGGCTGCGCAGCGCCGCCTCACGTACCTTGCTGCGCCAGGCCTGGGCAAACGCGAGGAAAAAGCGCTGGTCACCCGTCAGCCCCTCCAGCACCGGCGCCGGCTTGCCGCCCAGCGAAACGTGATAGGCATCGAGCGCCACCTGTACGCCGGCGAAATCGGCGATATTCTCTCCCATGGTCAGCTTGGGGTTGACGGCGACGCCTGGTGCGATGTCGATTTTTGCATATTGCTCGCCGAACGCCTTCGCCTCGGCATCGAAACGCGCGGCGTCCTGGGGAGTCCACCAGTCGCGCAGCGCGCCGGTAGCATCGATCTTGCGGCCCTGATCGTCGAAGCCGTGGCTGATCTCATGTCCGATGATCGCGCCGATCGCGCCGTAATTCACCGCGTCATCGGCGTTGGAATCGAAGAACGGCGGTTGGAGGATGCCGGCGGGGAACACGATCTGGTTTTGCAGCGACTCGTTAAAGGCGTTCACCGTCTGCGCCGGCGCATTCCAGCGCGTGCGATCCACCGGCTTGCCCAGCTCGGCCATCTCATAGGCATTGTTGAAGCGTCCGGCGCGCAGCGAATTGCCATACAGATCATGCGAATCGACGCTAAGCCCGGTGTAATCGCGCGGCTTGTCGGGATAGCCGACCATCACCGTCATCCGCGCCAATTTGTCGAGCGCGGCCAGCTTGGTATCCGCGCCCATCCAGCTGCTGGCGCGGATGCGCGCGCCCATTGCCGCCTTTAGATTAGCGACCAGCGCCTCCATCTTGGCCTTGGCGGCGGGGGTGAAATAGCGGTCGACGTAGGCTTGGCCGACCATCTCGCCCAACGAGCCGCTGACCAGATAGACGCCCCGTTTCCATCGCGGCGAGATCGCGGTCACCCCATAAAGCGTGGAGCGAAAGCCGAAGCGCGCATCGACCATCGCTTTGCCCAGATAGGGCGAGGCTTGATAGGCGACGTGGAATTCCTCCCACGCCTTGAGCGTGGCCAGCGGGGTTTTGGCGAACAGCGCCGCCATGTCGCGCACTGCGGTGTCGGTGGTGACCCAAATGGTCTTTTGCGGCGCGATCCCGGCCCCATCGAAATACGCAGCCCAATCGACGCCGGGGGCATAGTCGGCGAGTTGCGACGTGGTGTAATGGTTGTTGATGCGGGCCAGATCACGCCGGTCCTCGGCGGCCCAGCTGACCCGGGCAAGCTCGGTCTCGAAAGCAAGAATGTCGCTGGTCGCACCGGCGGGATTGGGCTCATCGATCGCGCGCAGCACCTTCTCGACATAGGCGGTGTAGGCATCGCGCTGCGGCTTGAACTGCGCGTCGAGGTAGTAATTGCGATTGGGCATGCCCAGCCCGTCTTGATCGATTTCCAGCACATTAAGGCCCGGATTCTGCGGATCCGAACTGACCCCCAGCCCATAGAGCGAAATGCCGAACACGCCGCCGGTGCCGCCCATATATCTGGCGAATGCCTCCTTGGTATGGATGGCCCGCACCCGCGCGATATCGGCCATAAGCGGGGCATTGCCGCGCGCTTCGATACGCGCTTCGTCGAGGAAGCTGGTATAGAGCGCGCCGATCTTGCTGTCGGGCGCGGCATGGATGATGAGGTCGCGGACCTCGGCCTGCACCGCCTCGTCCAGGTCCTCACCGCTGCCCACGGCGGCGCGGTCGGCGGGGATGGTCGCGGCATCGAGCCATTTGCCCGAGGCGTAACGCTCAAAATCATCGCCGGGCTTTACCGACAGATCACGGCCCGAAAGGTCGACGCCAAAGCCGCCATAGGCCGGCGGGGTGCGCGAATCGGCGGGCACAGTATCGGCGGCAGTGATGGTCTGCGCCGACAGTGGCACCGCCAGCGCGAGCAAGGACACCGAGAGCAGCGGCGCCAGGTATTTGCGGGTTTCGAACATAAGGGGCCTCATCCGGAAAGGCGGCCGCCATCGCTGTGCGGATGGGCCGCGTATGGCTTGGCGGACAGGGTGGGATTCGAACCCACGGACGGCTTCCACCGTCGCTGGTTTTCAAGACCAGTGCCTTAAACCGCTCGGCCACCTGTCCGCGTGATGGCCCCGGCTAGCGGCGTCTGGCGCATTTGTCACCCTATGTTGCGCGGGCCCCCGCGCAATGCTTGCCCGATGCGGCGGGGGTGTGCGATGGATGCACGATGATACGACGGTCTGTGGGTTTGGTGGTAAGTGCTGGTCTGCTTGCGGTGGGCATTGTGCCGGCGCGAGCGCAGGATCGGCCGGGATTTCAGGTATTTGTGCAGGAACTGGCCGCCCGCGCCCGCGCCGAGGGAGTCAGCGCGGCGACTGTGGCCAGCATGACCGAAGGCCTCACCTTCAATCCCAAGGTGATCGCGCTCGACCGCAGCCAGCCGGGCGCCAGCACCGGCAGCGCCCCCGCGCCGGTGCCCGATTTCGCGCCCTACCGCCGCGCGCATGTCGATGCCGCCCGGATCGCGGCGGGGCGCGCCGCCTATGCGCAGGTTGCGCAATATGTGCCGGGCATTGAGCGCCGCTATGGCGTGCCGGCCTCCATCGTGTTGGCGATCTGGGGCAATGAGAGCAATTACGGGCGCTATACCGGCGATTTCGATCTGGCCCGGTCGCTGGCCACGCTGGCCTATGAGGGGCGGCGGCGCGCGCTGTTCGCGACCGAGTTCATCGACCTGCTCAAGATGGCCGACCGGGGCGTGCCGCGCCGGTTGCTGGTGGGCAGCTGGGCCGGGGCGTTTGGCAATCCGCAGTTTCTGCCCTCGGTCTATCTGCGGCTGGGGCAGGACGGCGACGGTGACGGGAAGGTCGATATCTGGACCAGTCGCGCCGACACCATGGCATCGATCGCCAATTATTTCCGCGATGCCGGCTGGCGGGCGGGGCAGCCGTGGGGCGTGGCGGCGCGCGTGCCCACCAGCTTCGACCGCGGCAGCGCGGCCAGCGGGCTCGACGCGCCATCCTGTCCGCGAGTCCACGCGCGCCATTCGCGCTGGTTAACCATCGCGGAATGGCGCGCGCTGGGGGTGATGCCGCAGGGCGCGATCGGCGACAATGTGCTGGCGGCTTTGATCGAGCCTGACGGTCCGGGAAAAAACGCATTCCTGTTAACCGGAAATTACCGGGTTATCCTCGAATATAACTGCTCAAATTATTATGCCTTGAGCGTGGGGTTGCTTGCTGATGAAATCGCCCATTAACCATAAATCGTCACTCGCCGTTCTGGCGCTGTTGGGGATTGCCGTCACCTTTCCGGCCACTTCGGCTTCAGCCGGGTGGATTCCGTTCACCGGGCACAAGCACAAGGCGGCCGCTCCGGCGGCGCAGGCCGATGGCGAGTTGGCTCCGCAGACCGCACCGATGCAGGCCAGCGGCCCGGCCGCAGACTTCCCGGTGGTCCTGGGCGCACCCTATGCGGTGGGCGACACCACTTATGCCCCGGCCGATGCGATGAATTACGACGGCGTCGGCTATGCCGCGATCGGTGGCGGCGATGGCAGCTTTGTCTCGGCGGCGCATCACACGCTGCCGCTGCCCAGCTATATCGAGGTAACCTCGCTGGAAAGCGGGCGCACGATCCTGGTTCGCGTCGATCAGCGGGGGCCGATGGACAGCAACCGGCTGGTCCAGCTGTCGCCCGGCGCGGCGGCTCAATTAGGCATTGGCGACAATGCGGCAGTGCGCGTGCGCCGCGTCAACCCGCCCGAGATCGAGCGTGCTGCCCTGCGCAGCGGCAATCCGGTGCCCGAGCGGATGTCGACGCCCAAGGCGCTGCTCGCCGTGCTGGTACGCAAGCTTAACCCCGGCACCGCGCTGGCGGTGAATACCGATTCCGCTGCGCCGGCGCCGATGGCGGGTCCGTCCGCGAAGTCGGTCTATGGGATGGCGCCCGCGCCGGCGGTTCATGCCGCCCCTGTGCATGTCCGCGTGGCCATGGCCCCGCACGCACCGGCCACTGGCGCATCCTTTGCCGGCGCATTCGCCAAGGCCCCCGCTCCCGTAGCGCATGATGTGGCCGAGGCCGATCCCGCGCCCCGCGCCATGCCGCGCCATGCGGTCAAGCCGCGCGCGATGCCGGTTGCCGCCCCCGCGCCCGAGGAAGCCGAGGACAGCGCCCCGGTCAGCGCATCGCGCGACAGCAGCTTCGTGATCCAGGCCGGCGCCTTTGCCATGAAGGCACGCGCCTCCGAAATCGCCACCAAAATCGGCGGCAAGGTCAGCAATGCCGGCCATATCTGGCGCGTCCGCAAGGGCCCGTTCGATACGCGTGGCGCCGCCGAAGCGGCTCTGGTTAAGGTGAAGTCGGCAGGGTATAGCGACGCACGAATCCAGCACGCCGACTGATTGCATAACCCCCTGGCAATCACCGGCGCGCATAATGCGGCGGGTCGAGGTTGCGAGGCAGACACTTTCTTGAACGCGGGCCACAGGCCCTGATGGCGGCGATTGCGGCGATTGCGGCGGTGGGGCTGGGCGCGGTTTTGACCGGTGCCGCAGTGCCGGTCGCGACGCCTGCAATCCCCGCTGCGTCGCCACTTCCCGCCGCGCCCGCGCTGCCTCAGCCGCCACCACAGGTCGATGCCGCGCCGGTGGCGATGCTGGTCGATCTGGGCTCGGGCAAGGTGCTTTATGCCCGCGATGCCGACCGGCCATTCCTGCCCGCCTCGGTCACCAAGACGATGACGGCCTTTGTGGCGTTCGACCTGATCGCGCATGGCAAACTGCGGCTCGATCAACACTTCAGCGAGAGCGAGGACGCCTATCGCCACTGGCACGCCACCGGATCTCGGATGTTTTTGGAGCGGGGGCAGCCGGTCAGCGTCGACGATCTGTTGACCGGGATCATGACCGTATCGGCCAATGACGGCTGCGTGGTGCTGGCCGAGGGCGCAGCCGGCAGCGTGGCCAATTGGGTCGCGCTGATGAATGCCGAGGCGCGCCGACTGGGCATGACGCACAGCCATTTCGGCACACCCAATGGCTGGATGGACAAGGGCAATACGTATATCAGCGCGCGCGACATCGCGCATCTGGCCGATACGATGATCACGCGCTATCCCGCGTTTTACCACCGCTATGTCGGACATGCCGAGATGAGCTGGAACGGCATCACCCAGCACAATCACGACCCGACTTTGGGTATCGTGCCGGGCGCGGACGGGATCAAGACTGGCTTTACCAACGAGGCGCATTACAATTTCCTCGGCTCGGCGGAGCGGGGCGGGCGGCGGCTGGTGATGGTGCTGGCGGCGGTGCCGACCCCGCGTGAGCGGGCGCGGGCGGCCAAGGCGCTGCTCGAATGGGGTTTTTCGGATTGGGACGAGCGGGCGCTGTTTGCCGCCGGCGCGCGGGCGGGGGTCGCCAATGTGCAGGGCGGGGCGGCGGCGCAGGTGGCGTTGGTGGCACCGCGTCCCTATTTCGCAACACTGCCAAAAGGCAGCCCGGCGCCGGTCAGCCTGCGCGTGATCTATCACGGCCCGCTGACCGCGCCGATTGCCAAGGGCGACGAGGTGGCGACGTTGGAAGTGCGGGTCGGCGGTGATCCGCCGCTGCGCATGCCGCTGGTGGCGGGGGCCAGCGTGGCGCGTGGCAATCTGATAGACCGTATCCGGCTGGGCCTGCGGGGGCTGCTCGGGTGAGTATCGGAAGCGTGGGGTTTCCGGCGCGATTCATTGCGTTTGAGGGCGGCGAGGGTGCTGGCAAATCGACCCAGGCGCGGCGTCTGGTCGCGGCGCTGGCCGCGCGCGGTATCCCGGCGGTGCTGACCCGCGAGCCGGGGGGCACGCCGGGCGCCGAGGCCATCCGCGCGCTGGTTCTGGGCGGTGAGGGGGAAGGCTGGGGCGCCCGCGCCGAAGCTCTGCTGTTCGCCGCCGCGCGCGCCGATCATGTCGAGCGGCTGATCCGCCCGGCGCTGGCCGCCGGAACGTGGGTGGTGTGCGACCGCTTCGTCGATTCGAGTCGCGCCTATCAGGGCGGCGGCGGTGGGCTGGACGATGCCGATATTTTGGCGCTTCACCGCATCGGCAGCGAGGGCTTGCTGCCCGACCGGACGTTGTTGATCGAGATTGCCCCGGAAATCGCGGCGCAGCGGCTGATTTTACGCGATGCCGGAGTGGATGACCGCATTGGCGGACGCGCCGCACCCTATCATGCACGCGTCGCGGCGGGTTTTGCGCGTCTGGCCGAAGCAGAGCCGTCGCGCTTTGCCCGGATCGACGGCAATGGCAGCACCGATACGACCCACTCGGCGATCCTGGCCGCGCTGGGCGAATGGTTGTGAGCGCGTTGTGCGGTCACGAGACGGCGTGGCACGAATGGCGCGCCGCTGTGGCATCGACGCGGATGCACCATGCGTGGATCCTCGCCGGGCCGATGGGCATCGGCAAGGGGCTATTCGCGCGCGCCGCTGCTGCCGCGCTGGTCGCCGAGCCGGGGGTACATCAACCGCCTTGGGCATCGCACCCCGATATCCTGATCCCCGAACATCCGCCCGAAAACAAGGAAGAGGTCAAAAAGCGCGCGGCGGGGGCCGAATTCACCCGCAAACGTTCCATCCCCATCGACGAAATTCGCCGGATGCAGCTGCGGCTGAACACACGGCCGACGCTGGGCAGCCGGCGCGTGGTGATTATCGATCCGGCCGACGATCTGGAGAAAAGCGCGGTCAATGCCTTGCTGAAGAGCCTTGAGGAGCCGCCGGTCGGAACGCATTTTCTGCTGATCGCGCATCGCCCAGGGCAGCTGCTGCCGACGATCCGCTCGCGCTGCCGGGTGCTGCGCTTTGCCGCGCTTGGCCCCGCCGAGATCGAGGCGATCCTCCGCGAGGAAGCACCCGAAGCCGATGCCGCGGCGCGCGAAGCGGCGATTGCAGCGGCGCGGGGATCGCCGGGGGCGGCGCTGGGCTTTATTGGCGAGCGGCTGGGCGAGATATATGGCCTGATGCGCCGCATCGTGGCCGAGGGCGATGCCTCGCTGGCGCTGCGCGGCGCGCTGGCGGCTGGATTGGGCGCGAAGCCGCCGCGGGCGCGGCTGGCGGCGACGATCGAGCTGGCGCGCGCGGTGCTTGCCGATCAACTGGCGGGTGCGGACGCCGCGAGGGCGGCGCGCTTGATCGCGGCCCATGGCGAGCTGGTCACGCTGGCCGCGCAGGCGCCGACGTATAATTTCGACGCGGCGCTGCTGGCGTCGAAAATTGGCGGCTTGCTGGCATCGGCGACGCTGCCTAGAGCAGCCTGAGACCCTCGACGAAAGCCGACGCGACGCATGGCCGAACCCTATTACATCACCACTGCTATCGCCTATCCAAACGGGCGGCCGCATATCGGCCACGCTTATGAAGCGATCGCCGCCGATGCCATCGCGCGGTTTCAGCGGATGATGGGCCGCGACGTGCGGCTGGTTACAGGCACCGATGAGCATGGTTTGAAGATGGCGCAAACGGCGCGCGGTGCGGGGCGCGATACGCTGGAATTTGCGACAGAAATGTCAACTTATTTCCGTGATATGTGCGACAAGCTTGATGTGAAATATGATGCATTTCACCGCACCACCGAAACGCAGCATAAGGCGGCCAGCAGCGCCTTGTGGCAGGCGATGGCCGCCTCGGATGACCTCTATCTCAGCCGCTATGAAGGCTGGTATTCGGTGCGCGACGAGGCGTTTTATGATGCCAGCGAGCTGATCGGGGAGGGGGAGGCACGCCTCTCACCCCAGGGCACGCCGGTGGAGTGGACGGTCGAGGAAAGCTGGTTCTTCCGCCTGTCGAAATATCGCGACTGGCTGATCGAACTGAACGAGAAACCCGGCTTCCTGGAGCCCGAGAGCCGACGCAACGAGGTGTTGGGTTTCCTAAAGGGCGAATTGCGCGATCTATCGGTCTCCCGCACCAGCTTTGACTGGGGCGTGCCGGTGCCGGGCAGCGACGGCCATGTGATGTATGTGTGGGTCGACGCGCTGTGTACCTATCTGACCGGGGTGGGCTACCCGGCAGCGGAGGGCGATTTCGCGCGGTTCTGGCCCGCCGACCTGCATCTAATCGGCAAGGATATCGTGCGGTTTCACGCGGTTTACTGGCCGGCGATGCTGAAATCGGCGGGGCTGGCGATGCCGCGCAAGATCTTTGGCCACGGCTTCGTGCTGGCGCGCGATGGCACCAAGATGGGCAAATCGGCAGGTAATGCCGCCGATCCGCTGGCGCTGGCCGAGGTGTATGGGGTTGATGCATTGCGCTATTTCCTGCTGCGCGAGGTGAGTTTCGGGCAGGATGGAACCTATTCGGCGGAGGCGATCGTAACGCGGTACAATGCCGAACTGGCCAACAGTTTCGGCAATCTGGCGCAGCGGGTGCTGAGCCTGATCTTCAAGAATTTGGGGGGCAAGTTGCCGCCGATCCACGGCCACAAGGCTGAGGACGAGCAATTACTCGCCACCGTCGGCGCCATGGTGGCCGAAAAGCTGCCTGCCAGCATAGGCGATCTGGCCCTGCATCAGGCGTTGGAGCACTGGATGCAGGCGGTGTTTGCTTGCAACGCCTATGTCGATACGCAGGCGCCCTGGGCGCTGAGCAAGACCGATGTGGCACGGATGGAGACGGTGCTGGCGACGCTGTATATCTGTATTGCGCAATTGGCGGTGGCCATCGCACCGGTCATTCCGGGGAGCGCCGCGCGGCTGCTCAATGCGATGGGCGTGCCAGAGGATCGGCGCGGCTTCACCGCGATTGGCGGCCATTGGTATTCGCCATTGGCGGAATCGCAATATCGGCTGACCGCGCCGACGCCGCTGTTTCCCCGGCTCGACATGCCGGTAGCCGAGCCCGTCTGATGTTCATCGATTCGCACTGTCACCTCAATTATAAGGGCGTGGTCGAGGATCAGGCCGCCGTCCTCGTGCGTGCGCGACAGGCTGGGATCGACGGGTTTCTCAACATTTCGACCCGCCGCTCCGAATGGGACGCGGTGATCGCCACCGCCATGCGCGAGCCCGATGTCTGGGCCAGTGTCGGCATCCACCCGCATGAGGCCGACGGGCATGCCGAACTAGCCGGGCCGGCGGGCGAAGCGGTCTTGGTCGCCGCCGCCGCGCATCCGAAAGTGATCGCCATCGGCGAAAGCGGGCTCGATTACTTCTATGACCATTCGGACCGTGCAATGCAGCGCGCGCTATTTCGAACCCATATCGCGGCGGCTCGCACGACCGCGCTGCCGCTGATCATCCACACCCGCGAGGCCGAGGCCGATACTCTGGCGATCCTGCGCGATGAGCTGGCAAGGGGCGCGTTCCCGGCGCTGATCCACTGCTTCACCGCGACGGCGGATTTCGCGCAAAAGGTGCTTGACCTGGGGTTGACGATTTCACTGTCGGGGATTGTAACCTTCAAGAATTCCAAAGACTTGCAGGCGATAGCCGCGATCATACCTGAGCATCGGTTACTGGTCGAAACCGATTCGCCGTTTCTGGCGCCGATCCCGCACCGCGGCCGCCCGTGCGAGCCGGCCTACACCGCCGACACTGCCCGGTTTGTCGCGGATTTGCGCGGGGTGACGCCCGAGGCTCTGGGCGCCAGCACCAGTGCCAATTTCTTCCGCCTGTTCGCCAAGGCGGCAGCGCGATGAAGCTGATCATGCTCGGCTCCGGCACTTCTACCGGCGTGCCGCGCATCGGCGGGCCGGATGGCGAGGATTGGGGCGAATGCGACCCGACGGAGCCGCGCAACCGGCGCAGTCGGGTGTCCATCATTGTGGAGAATGATGCCGGCACGCGGCTGTTGATCGACACCTCCACCGATCTGCGCGCGCAGTTGCTTGCCAACAAGATCGGGCGGATTGATGCGGTGTTCTGGACGCATGACCACGCCGACCATTGCCACGGCATCGATGATCTGCGCCCGCTACGCTATGGCCGCGCCGGGCCGATCCCCGGCTATGCCGCCGATGAGACGGTGCGGCGGCTGCGCCAGCGGTTCGGCTATGTGTTTGCCGGGCAATTCGGCTATCCTACAATCGTGGCGCTGGATACGCTCGACCGGCTGCGGATGTGTCAGGGGTTCGGCGTGGGCGCGGTGCAGATGCCGCACGGGCCGGCGCAGTCGACGGGGTTCAAATTTGATTGTGACGGCAAATCAATTGGATATGCCACAGACTTCAGCGAAATTACCGATGGCATGGTCGCGCTGTTTCACGGCATTGACCTGTTGGTAGTGGATTGCCTGCGCCGCGATCCGCATCCGACGCATGCGCATCTGGACATGTCGCTGGAGCTGGCAGCGCGTACCGGCGCCCGGCGCTGTGTGCTGACCCATCTTGACAAGAGCATGGACTACGCCGCGCTTGGCCTTGATCTGCCGGCGGGGGTGCTGGTCGGCTATGACGGGATGGAGCTGACGGCATGAGCAGTATGGCATGGGTAGCGATTGCGACGGCGACCATGTCGCTGGTGCTGGTGTCGGGCCGCGTGCGATCACTGCGGTTACCGACGAAACGTCTGATGGCGATGGCGGCGATTTGGGTTTTGATCTTTGGTCTGGTCGTGTGGTTTGCGGCGCATGTTGGGCGCTGAACGGGCTGCGAGGCGTCGCTCGGTCGCTCTATTATTTAACATAATAAATATTATCAATCTACCATGACCGTGGATGTCCAAGACCCCACCGCCCGCCTGCTCGCGATCATGGCACGATTGCGCGACCCGCGCCGTGGCTGCGAATGGGACCGCGCGCAGACTTTCGCCACCATCGCGCCTTACACCATCGAGGAAGCCTATGAGGTCGCCGATGCCGTTGCGCGCGATGACCACGCCGCGCTGCGCGATGAATTGGGCGACCTGCTGTTCCAGGTGGTGTTCCACGCGCGGATGGCCGAGGAAGCCGGCCTGTTCGCCTATCCCGACGTCGCCACCGCCATCGCCGACAAGATGGAGGCGCGCCATCCGCATATCTTTGGCGCCGCAAACGCTACCGCCGGCCCGACCGACGCGGCCAATTGGGAGGCGCTAAAGGCTGCCGAGCGCGCCGCTCAGGGTCAGACCAGCGCGATGGATGGCGTCGCAATGGCCTTGCCGGCGCTGATGCGTGCCGAAAAGCTGCAAAAGCGCGCTGCGCGGGTTGGCTTCGATTGGCCCGATACCGGCGGGCCCGCCACCAAGCTGGCCGAGGAAATCGCCGAGCTGGCGGCGACCACCACCGCCGCCGAGCGGCTTGATGAGGCTGGCGACGTACTGTTCGCGGCGGTCAATCTGGTGCGCGCCCATGGCATCGCGCCCGAGGACGCCTTGCGCGCTGGCAACGCCAAGTTCGAGCGTCGTTTCCGCACGATGGAGGCGATGGCGGGCGAGGACTTCCCCCGGCTCGGCCTCAATGCGCAGGAGGCGCTGTGGCAGCGCGCCAAGGCCACCGAGCGGTCAGAGCCGGACGAAGCGCCCTAATTCACGCGCCGTCAGCCGCACCGCCAGTTGCCGCTGCGGCGGATGATCGGCGTCCTCGGCCACCGGCAGATCGCTCAGGACCTCGCCATGCGCGTGCAGCCAGGCGATGCGCTGCCCCTCGCCGGCGCCCAGCGTGAAATGATGCTCACGCGCGTCGCCGGTCAGCATCCGCCCGGCCAGCGCCAGCAGATCGCCGCAGCCTTCACCGGTCAGCGCCGAAACCATCGCCACCGGCGGCGCGTCCTCGCCGCCACTTTGCGTCTGCCGCGCGAGATCAGCGGCGCGTTCCGGGTCCAGCAGGTCGCTTTTGTTCCAAACCTCGATGATTGGCGGGCCCGGTTCCCCCTCCTCCCCAGTCAGCCCGAGATCGGCCAGAACGCCCAGCACCTGCGTCTTTTGCGCCGCGCTGTCCGGCCCGGCAATATCGCGGACATGCAGGATGACATCGGCGGCAGTCACCTCCTCCAGCGTAGCGCGGAATGCTGCGACCAACTGCATTGGGAGGTCGGAGATGAAGCCCACCGTGTCCGACAGGACCGCCTTGTCCACCCCCGGCAGGCGGATCGCGCGCATCGTCGGGTCCAGCGTCGCGAACAGCATATCCTGCGCCATCACATCGGCGCCGGTCAGCCGGTTGAACAGCGTGGATTTTCCGGCATTGGTATAGCCGACCAGCGCCAGCACCGGCCACGGCGCCTTGCCGCGCCGCTCCCGGTGGAGGCCGCGCGTGCGCCGCACCTGCTCCAGCGCGCGGCGGATGCGCGCCATGCGGTCCCGGATCAGGCGGCGGTCGGCCTCGATCTGCGTCTCGCCCGGGCCGCCGAGGAAGCCGAAACCGCCGCGCTGCCGCTCCAGATGGGTCCAGCTGCGCACCAGCCGCCCCGCCTGATAATCGAGATGCGCCAGCTCGACCTGCAACCGCCCCTCCGCCGTCGCGGCACGTTCGCCAAAGATTTCGAGGATCAGCCCGGTGCGGTCGATCACCTTGCGCTTGAGCTTGTCCTCAAGATTACGCTGTTGCACCGCAGACAGCGCGCCATCGACGATGATCAGCTCGGCCTCGCCCTGCGTCGCGGCGATGGCGATATTGGCGATCTGGCCCTCCCCGAACAGCGTGCCGGGGCGCACTTCGCGGATCGGCAGCAGGAAGGCATCGGCCACGATGATGCCAATGGCGAGCGCCAAACCGCGCGCCTCCTCAAGCCGGGCCTCCCCGGCGCTGGCGCTGGCCTTGCCCCGGATCTCAGGGCACACCACCAGCGCCCGGACACCCCGGCTGACCTCGCCAGCAAGATCGTCTTGTGTGCTCAGGCGGCCGAATCCTCGTCGCCATCCCAATCCTCACCAGTCAGATCGACCGGGGTGACGGGCTGGATCGTCGACAGCGCGTGCTTATAGGCCAGTTGGACGTAGCCATCGCGCTCCAGCATCATGCAGAACAGGTCATAGGCCGCGATTCGCCCTTGCAGCATCACGCCATTGACCAGGAACATCGTCACCTGCACCCCGGCATTGCGGGTGCTGGCCAGGAACACGTCCTGCAGCAGGCGAACCTTTTTGTTGCCCTCGGCGGCGGCGGTGAACTGGGTCGAATCGATCGGCAAGCTGGGCATGATGGTCGAAACCGCATGCTTGTAGACCAGCTGAGACTGGCCATCGCGGCGCAACAGGATCGAGAAATTGTCAAACCAGGTGACAATACCCTGCAATTTCACACCCTTGACCAGAAACACCGTGACCGGGACCTTGTGCTTGCGCAAGAGGTTGAGGAATTGGTCCTGAAGGTTCTGACCCTTGCCGGTGACGGTTGCGGTGCTCGGCACGGGCTTCAACGGCTCTGGCTTGGTGGCCTTGGGCGGCTTGGCCTCGGCGGCTGTTTGTATGGCTGAGGGCTCAGGCACTTCAACGGCGGCCGATTTGGCGCGTGGGCGTGCGGTAAGGGTGTTGCCGGTCATTATATGCTCCTGTTTTTGGTGGCCGCTTATGCGGTCCACATTCTGGCCGGGGCTGCCCCCAACCGATGTCGCAACCTATACTGGTTAGCAGTTGCAGCGTAAATCACAAAAGGAGTCTCAGAATCAATCAACCTCCTCCTCGTCCTCGCGCCGGTCGGCCATGCCGAGCAACTTGAGCTTGCGGTGCAAGGCCGAGCGCTCCATGCCGATAAAGCTGGCCGTGCGCGAGATATTGCCCGAAAACCGCCGGATCTGGACACGCAGATATTCGCGCTCAAACCCCTCGCGCGCCTCACGCAGCGGCACGCCCATCATCGCCGAGACGCCAAGGCCATCCCCGCCCCGGCTGTTGATCACCTCGCTAGGCAGCATGTCGGGCTCGATTCGCGCCAGCCGGTCGCGCGGGGTCAGGATCACCGTTCGCTCCACCACGTTGCGCAATTGGCGGACGTTGCCCGGCCATTCATAGGCCTGCAGCGCGGCCATCGCCTCCATGCTGACCACGGGCGGCGGCAGGCCCTGATCATTGGCATAGCGCGCAAAGAAATGATCGACCAACGGCGGCACATCCTCGCGCCGGTCGGCCAGCGGCGGCACGCTGACCGGGACCACGTTGAGCCGGTAGAACAGGTCCTCGCGGAACCGCCGCTCCGCAATCTCCCGCTCCAGATTGCGCGAGCTGGACGAGACGACGCGCACATCGACGCGGATCTGGCGGGTACCGCCCACCCGCACGAAGCATTGCTCGGTCAGCACGCGCAGGATTCGCGCTTGGGTGGACAGCGGCATGTCGCCGACCTCATCAAGATACAGCGTGCCGCCATCGGCCATCTCCAGCAACCCGGCACGCAGCAATTTGCCGCCCTGCTCCTCGCCGAACAGCTCGTGCTCAAAGCGTTCGGCGGTGATCCGCGCCGAATTGACGCTGACAAAGGCATGGCCGGCGCGCCCGCTCCAACTGTGCAACAGCCGCGCCGCAACCTCCTTGCCCACCCCCGACGGCCCGGTGATCAACAGCCGGCTGCCCGTGTTGGCGACCCGGCGCAATGTGGCGCGAACCTGGTTGATCACCGAGGAATTGCCGGTAAATTCATCGCCATGTGTCACACTGCGCTTGAGCCGCGCATTCTCCCGCCGCAGCCGCTCGGTCTCTGTCGCGCGGCCGACCAGCAGCAGCAGCCGTTCGGCCTCGAACGGTTTCTCGATGAAATCCATCGCCCCGCGCCCGATCGCGGACACTGCGGTATCGATGTTGCCATGGCCGGAAAAGATGATCACCGGCAGCTCGGGCTCCCGCGCCTTGATCGCGTCGAGTACCTCCAGCCCATCCATCGGGCTGCCGTGCAGCCACACATCGAGCAGCACCAGAGACGGCCGCCGCTCATCGATCGCAGCCAGCGCAGCGCGGCTGTCCGCGGCGGTGCGGCACTGATAGCCCTCGTCGCTGAGTACGCCCGCCACCAGATCGCGGATGTCCTTTTCATCGTCGACGACCAGGATTTCGATGGCCATAGTGGTTCCTTATTACTCGGCGGCTTCGGAGGCTTCGGCGCGCGATGCACCGAGGGGGTCGCTGGCAAAGCCCATGGTGACGGCGGTGCCTCCACCCTCGACGGTGGCAAAGCTCATTTCGCCGCCGTGCTCTTCGACGATTTTCTTGACGATGGCGAGGCCGAGCCCGGTGCCCTTGTCGCGGGTGGTGACATAGGGCTCGGTGATCCGCTCCCGCTCGCTGGGCAGGCCGATGCCATTGTCGGTAATGACGACCGCGACGCCATGCTCACGTTGACACATAGTGACTGCCACCCGGCCCCGATAATCGAGTTCGGAAATTTTTAGCTTGCTGTCAATTGCTTCCGTCGCGTTCTTCAGAACATTTGTCATTGCCTGCCCGAACTGATGCCGGTCGCAGGCGATGTGTTCGATCGCGGGATCGGCGGTGAAGGCGAAAGCGATATCGCTGCGGGCGACTTCTTGCAGGAACAGCGCCTGCCGCGCCAGATCGACCGGGTCCTCATTGCGGAACACCGGCTTGGGCAGCCGCGCGAAGGATGAGAATTCATCGACCATCTTGCGCAGGTCGCCGACCTGACGGATGATCGTCTGGGTCAGTTCGGCGAACAATTCTGGGTCGGTGGTGATCTGCTTGCCATAGCGGCGGCTGAGCCGCTCGGTCGCCAGCTGGATCGGGGTCAGCGGGTTCTTGATCTCGTGCGCGATCCGCCGCGCGACATCGGACCATGCCGCCTGCCGCTGATCGATCAACTGGCGCGTGATATCCTCGAAGGTGATCACATGCCCGCCGCGCCCGCGCGTGATTTTGACCGCCAGCGTCAGCATTTCGCCCGATTTGTCATGTTGGATCAATCCATTGGCCGTTCCGGCGGCCACCATCGTGGCCAGCTGGGGCGCGATGGCCGCCAGCGGCTCCCCGATCGGCGCCGCGTCGGCATGGGCCAGCAGCTTTTGCGCCGAGGAATTGATCAGCGCCACCACCCCGTCCTTATCGAGCGAGATGATCCCGGCAGTCACCGATTCGAGCACCGCCTCGATAAAGCTGCGCCGCTCCTCCATCTGCTGATTGGCGTTAACCAGCGCGGTGGTCTGGCCCTCGATCTGTGCGGTCATGCGGTTGAAGGCACGGTTGAGCAGCCCGATCTCGTCCGCCCCGGTACGCCCCGCCACGCGCAGTTCGTAATTGCCGCTGCCGACCCGCCGCGCCGCATCGACCAGCTCATACAAAGGCTCCACCTGCCGGTCGGCAAAGCGCAACGCGAACCACACCGAGACCCCCACCAGCGTCAGCGACAGCACAAACAGCGCCACGTTGAACCGCAATTGGAGGAGCCGCGCGCGTTGCGTCAGCACCTGATAGGCGCGGGTGATATTCTCGGCCCGGCGCCCCTGCGCGATGGCCAGCAGATCGGAGGTGCGCGCCGCATAGAGATACACACCCGCGCGGCGGTCGATCGCGGTGATCGCTTCGATACGGTCGGCCTGGGCGTTGATGATGATCGGCTCTCCGGCGTCGATGCGGCGCAATTCGGGCAGCGTCACCCGCAGCTTGCCGCCGCCATTCGACGCCTCGACAAAAGCCAGCGTACGGAGCAAGCCATCGTTTCCCTTTTTCAGGATCGCGACATCGTCGAAGTTGCGGCGCAGCACCTCATCCTTGACCCCGGCGCGAAATTGCAGGCTGGCAATGGGGATCCGGCTCAACGCATCGTCGAGATCATAGGCCATGGCCACCGCGTTTTCCGAGACATCGCGCTGGGTCTGTTCATAATAGCCCCGCGCCAGCTTGTTGGCATTCTCCAGCAGGCCTCGCGAACTGTCCGAAAACCAGAATTCAACGCCCGACTGGAACAGCCATGAGGCGAAAATCACCACCAGCAGGGTCGGCACCGCCGCGATCAGCGAGAACAGGAACACCAGCTGGACATGCAGCCGGCCCTTGCCACCAAACCGGTGTGCCGCGCGGCGCAGCGCCATCCGCCGGCCGAGCAGCATCAGGATCGCCATCGCCGGGACCAGAGTACCGATCAACAGCGACGCGGTGAGACCCGAGGGCAGCAGGCCCTTCCCTGCCTGATTGCTCAGCGCCGCCCAGGTGGTGAGCGTGGCGCTGAAGAAGGCGATAACCGCCGCCACCTCGATAATCGGGAACAGCTTGGCACGCCGCGCCAACACCTGCGCCCGGCGCCACCAGCGCGGCCAGCGCCGGATATGGATGGAGGGAATGCGAAGCATCGTTGCAAGCTTACAACACTACTGTTGCCGTAATGCAAGGTGGTTTTGCGGGAAACGGGGTTGGTTTGACCGCGTGCCGGCCCGCAAGCCGGTTCGATCCCGCGCGCGCCCACCTCCCCCAGTGTCATCCAGAATGGGCAGCCGGGATGGCACAGGCTGGCCCCGGCAAACCCTCCTACAGCTTCCAGCTGTCGGTATCCATCGCCAACTCGCTCAGCCGCTTGCGCAGCGTATTGCGGTTGATGCCCAGCATTTGCGCCGCGCGCAGCTGGTTGCCGCCGGTCAGCCGCAGCACTTCGCCGAACAGCGGGCGCTCGAACGCGGCCAGCGCGCTGTCATAGATGGTGCCGTGGGCCGGGTTTTCGCCGGCCATCCACCGCGTCACCGCCGCATCCAGCCCGGGCACCGCATCGCGCACCGGCTCCTCGCGCACCGCGACGGTCAGCATCGGCACGATCGCGGCGGCATCCACTGTGTCCTCGCGCGCCAGCAACGCCATCCGATAGATGAAATTGCGCAGCTCGCGTACATTGCCGCGCCACGGCTGCGCGGTCAGCAGCGCGATGGCATCGCTGGTCAGCTGGCGCCGGGGCAGGCCTTCGCTCGCCGCGCTGACCAGGAAATGCCGGGCCAGCGCGGCAATGTCGTCGGCCCGGTCACGCAGCGGCGGCAGGCTGATCGGCACGACATTGATGCGGTAATAAAGGTCCTGGCGGAACAGGCCGGCGGCAATCTGCGGCTCAAGATTCTTGTTGGTGGCCGCGATGATCCGGGCATCGATCCGCACCTCCTCGCGCCCGCCGACGCGGTGGCTGCGGCCCGATTGCAGCGCGCGCAGCAGCCGCGTCTGCGCCTGCATCGGCATGTCGCCGATCTCGTCGAGAAACAAAGTACCACCCGCCGCTGCCTCAAACTTGCCGATATGCCGCGCGACCGCGCCCGTGAAGGCGCCCTTTTCGTGGCCGAACAGCTCGCTCTCGATCAGGTCGGCGGGGATCGCGGCGGTGTTGACCGCCACGAACGGCCCGTCGCGGCGATGGCCAAGCTGATGGATCGCCTCGGCCACCAGCTCTTTACCGGTGCCCGATTCGCCCAGCACCAGCACCGTCAGATCATTGCGCAGCACGCGGGTGATCATCCGGTAGACCGCCTGCATTGGGGCGCTGCGCCCCACCAGCGGAAGCCCCTGGCCGGTGGCGCCATCGTCGCTCGGTTCGCCGACGAGGGCCCCTGCCCCCGCCGCCTGACGCACGGTGCGCACCAGCTCCTCGATGTCGAACGGCTTGGGGAAATACTCGAAGGCGCCGGTGTCGCTGGCCCGCACTGCGGTATCCAGCGTGTTCTGCGCCGACAGGATGATAATCGGCAGGTCAGGATGCGACGCCCTGACCCGCCCCAGCGTCTCGATCCCGTCACCATCGGTCAACATCACATCGGTGACCAGCGCCGCATAGATGCCCTCCGCCAGCAATGCATCTCGCCCGGCGATACTGTCGCACCGCGCCACCTTGAACCCCTCCGCGACCAGTGCCGCGGTGATCACGGTGGCGATCGATTCGTCATCCTCGACCAGGAGAACGCTCATGGCATCGCCGCCACTGTGCGCAGGGCGTTGCCCACCGCAGCGATCTCGCCACTGGTTGCCAAAGCCAGATGAATGCGGAAATGGGTCCAGCCGGCGGCATCGTCACGCTCAAAGCTGATCCGCCCGTTCATATCGCGCACCAGCTTGCGCACCAGCGCGAGGCCGAGGCCCTGCCCGCTCTTCTTGGTGGTGACGAAGGGCTCGAAAATATGGTCGCGCATCGCCGGTTCGACGCCGGGGCCGTTGTCGCTGACCCGCAGCTCGATCGGCAGGCGCACCGGCGCGCCGCTGCCCACCGAACGCAGTTGCAAGCCACTGGCAAAGCGCGTGCGCACGATAATCCGCTGGCCGTCGGCATTGCGCCCCGCCTCATGGGCATTGGCCAAGAGGTTGATCAGCACCTGCACCAGACTGTCGGCACAGCCCATCACCGGTGGCAGCGATGGATCGAATTCCTCCTCGATCCGCGCGCCGCCGCCGCCCGCCGCCAGCACCGCGCTCGCCCGGCGTACCGCTTCATGCAGATTGCACGGCGCGACCGGCGCAGCGGTGCGGCGGCTGAGGGTCTGCATATGGTCGATCAGCTTGGCGATGCGGTCCACCTCGTCCGCGATCAGCGTGGTCAGCGCCTGCTCGCCCGGCGCAAGGTTGCGCGCCAGCAATTGCGCGGCGCCGCGAATACCGGCCAGCGGGTTCTTGATCTCATGCGCCAGGATTTCGGGTGCGCGCAGCACGCCGTCCTCGGCCCCGGTCACCGCCTCGCCCATCGCCTCGCTCGCGGCACTGTCATGCAGGGTCAGCACCTGCCAGCCGGGCGAATCGACCACCGGCGCGATGGTGACGTCAAGCCGCCGCGCGCCCTGCCCGATGACGCGAACGTCGATCTGGCGCGCGGAAAGCGGCGCATCGGCCTGGCCGATACGCTCCGCCACGCGCGGCTCGGCGAAGTGCAACACCGCAGTCAGCGGGCGCCCGGCAAGGCGACGCAGGCTTTGCCCAAAGAATTGCTCACCCGCCGGATTGACGCTGGATATCCGCTGATCCGGCCCCAGCAGCACGACCGCCAGTGACAGGCTGGCCAGCACGCGGCGAGCATCGGCCTCACCGATCAGGCGGGGGTCGGCCACCGGCATCAGGCCGCCATCTGCCCCAGCAGCGGCGCGTAAAACTCACCCAGCATCGCCACCACCACATGCGGATCGTCTATGAAATTGACCCGGTTGCGAAACTCCGCCGATCCGGCCAGCCCCTTGGTGTACCAACCAAGATGTTTGCGCGCCAGTTTGACGCCGGTCTCGCTGCCATAATGGCTGAGCATTGCCTCATAATGTTCGATAATCAGGGTATATTGCTGATCTATGCCGGGGTCGGCGATCGACACGCCATGCCGCCACCAATACATCACCTGCCCAAGCAGCCACGGCCGGCCATAGGCGCCGCGCCCGATCATAACCCCATCCGCGCCCGATTGGGCCAGCGCCTGCGCCGCATCATCGATGCCGCAGATGTCGCCATTGACGATCACCGGCACGCTAACCGCCGCCTTGACCTTGCGCACGAAGCCCCAATCGGCCTCGCCCCGGTACATCTGGTTGCGGGTGCGGCCGTGGACGGTGATCATCCTGGCGCCTAGATCCTCGGCAATATGCGCCAGTTCGGGGGCATTCAGGCTGTCGTGGCACCACCCCATCCGCATCTTGACGGTCACCGGCACATCCACCGCCTTAACGGTGGCTTCGATCAGCCGCCGGGCCAGCGGCAGATCGCGCATCAGCGCCGATCCGGCATCGCCATTGACGACTTTCTTGACCGGGCAGCCCATGTTGATGTCGATGATTGCGGCGCCCCGGTCGGCATTGAGCTTGGCGGCCTCGGCCATTTCGGCGGGGTCACAGCCAGCGAGTTGCAGCGACACCGGCTCCTCCACCGCGTCCCACGCCGCTTTTTGCAGCGATTGCCGCGTCTCGCGGATCATCGCGGGGCTGGCGATCATCTCGGTGACATTTAGCCCCGAGCCATAGCGCCGCACCAGACGGCGGAATGGCATATCGGTCACCCCGGTCATCGGCGCCAGGATCACCGGGCACGCCACTTCGATGCCGCCAATGCGGATCGGCTTCAGCGCGGGTGGGGGCGGAATATCGCTCATCAATCTGCCTAAAAAACAGGCAGCGCATAGCGGCATTGCACAGCCGCAGCAAGAGGCTTACCGGCGCGGGTGATGTCCGATGCTGCTTCCCTACCCGGCCCGAACACCGCCGCCATCGTGGTTGCGGCGGGGCAAGGCCTGCGCGCCGGACAGCCGATCCCCAAGCAATTCGCTCCGTGGCGAGGGAGTCCGGTGGTGCGGCATTCGGTCGCGGCGCTGGCGGCGGCAGGCATCGCGCCGATCGTGGTAGTCATCCCCGAGGGTGCCGATAGCGTGGCGCAGGCGGCCTTAGCCGGGATCGACGTGCGGTTGGTAACCGGCGGGGCGAGCCGGCAGGCATCGGTGCGGCTGGGGCTGGAGGCTCTGGCGCCTGATGCCCCAGCGCTGGTGTTGATCCATGACGCGGCGCGGCCGGTGTTGCCCAAGGTAGTGATCGCGCGGCTGATCGCGGCTCTGGCCGAGCATCCCGGCGCGATCCCGGTGCTGCCGGTCGTGGATAGCATCGCGCATGCCGAGGCGGACCTGATGGGCGCCCCTGCCCCGCGTGAGGGCTTGCGCCGGGTGCTGACGCCGCAGGGCTTTCATTATGATGCCATATTGGCCGCGCATCGGGCCTGGCAGGGCGAAGCAAATGCCGGCGACGATGCGCAGGTGGCGCGCGTGGCGGGGCTGGCCGTGGCGATGGTCGAGGGGGATGAGACGTTGCACAAACTGACCTTTTCGGGCGATTTTGTCGCCCGCAAGCCGGCGGTCCGCATAGGCACAGGTTTCGATGTGCATCGTCTGGCCGAGGGCGAGGAACTGTGGCTGTGCGGCGTAAAGCTTAATCACACGCACGGTCTGGCCGGGCATAGCGACGCCGATGTCGCGATCCATGCAGCGGTGGATGCGCTGCTCGGCGCGATCGGCGCGGGCGACATCGGCCAGCATTTCCCGCCCAGCGATCCGCAATGGCGGGGTGCGGCCTCCGACCGTTTTCTGGCTCATGCCGCCGCGCTGGTGGCAGATGCCGGCTATGCCATAGGCAACCTCGACCTGACGATCATCTGCGAGGCGCCCAAAATCGGCCCGCACCGCGCGGCGATGCGCGCGCGGCTGGCCGCGATACTGGGCGTTGACATCGGCGCCGTCAGCGTCAAGGCCACCACCACCGAGGGGCTCGGCTTTACCGGGCGCGGCGAGGGTATTGCCGCGCAGGCCGCCGCCACCTTGATCCTGACAGAGGCCCAATGATGACGATTTCCGGACTGCTCCCCGATGATATCGTAGCTCTGGCCGGCCGGGTGGTGGCGGAAAACGCGGCCGCCGGGCGCAGACTGGTGCTGGCGGAAAGCTGCACCGGCGGGCTGGTCGCCGCCGCCTTGACCGAGATCGCGGGTTCGTCGGCGGTGCTGGATTCCAGCTTTGTGACCTATTCAAACGGCGCCAAAACTCGGCTTCTGGGCGTGTCGGACGATCTGATCGAGACATTCGGCGCGGTCTCCGCCGCCTGTGCCTGGGCGATGGCGCAGGGCGCGCTCAAGGTCAGCGACGCCGATGTCGCAGTGGCGATCAGCGGGATTGCCGGCCCCGATGGCGGCACCGCGCAAAAGCCGGTGGGCTTGGTGGTCTTCGCCCGCGCGATCCGGGGCAGCGATGCGGTGGACGCCGAGGAACGCTACTTCACCGCGACCTGCCGCGCCGATGTGCGGCGGCAGGCGATGCTGGTGGCTTTGGAGTTGCTGCTGCCCTAGGCCGGCACGCCATACAACACCGCCGCCCGTTCCTCGAAGGCGGCGACCATCTTGCGGAACGCCTTGTCAAAATATTGCCCCGCCAGGCTTTCGAACAGCGCGTTGCGAAAAGTGAAATTGACCGCAAAATCAATCTCGCAGCCGGTTTCGGTCGGGCGGAAGGTCCAGTGATTGTCGAGATCACGCATCGGCCCGTCGACATAATGCACGGTGATCGCAAGCGGGCGGTGCTTGGTGATCCGCGAGGTGAATTTCTCACGCAGGACCTTGAAACCGACCAGCATGTCGGCGACCATCTCGGTCTCGCTATCCGATTTCACGCGCGTCGCGACGACCCAGGGCAGAAACTCGCCATAGCGCGCCACATCCGCCACCAGATCGAACATCTGCTCGGCGCTATACGGCAGCTTGCGGGTTTCCGCGATCCCCGGCATCCGGCTCAGCGCGCGCCCTTGGCCAGCAGGGCGGCGCGGGCGCTGCGCATCTGGGCGAAATCCTCGCCGGCGTGATAGGATGAGCGGGTCAGCGGGCTGGCCGCGACTTGCAAAAAGCCCTTCGCCCGCGCGATCGCGCCATAGGCGGCGAAGGCCTGCGGGGTGACGAATTCCTCGACTGCCGCGTGTTTCGGCGTGGGGCGCAGATATTGCCCCATCGTGAGGAAATCGATCCCCGCCACGCGCATGTCGTCCATCACCTGATGCACCTCCAGCCGCTGCTCACCCAGCCCCAGCATCACGCCAGACTTGGTAAAGATCAACGGATTGTGCCGCTTCACCTCCTCCAGCAGACGTAGCGATGCGTAATAGCGCGCGCCGGGGCGGATGGTGGGATAAAGGCGCGGCACCGTCTCCAGATTGTGGTTATAGACATCGGGCCCGGCGGCCACGATGGCCTCTACCGCCGCCAGCATCCGACCGCGAAAATCGGGGGTCAGGATCTCTATGGTGGTGCCCGGCGTGGTGCGGCGCAAAGCCTGGATCACTTTGACGAATTGCCCCGCGCCGCCATCCGGCAGATCGTCACGGTCGACCGAGGTGATGACGATATGTTCAAGGCCAAGCTTGGCGGCGGCCTGCGCCACATGCTCGGGCTCATCCCGGTCGACCGCGCGCGGCATGCCGGTCTTGACGTTGCAGAAGGCGCAGGCGCGCGTGCAGACATCGCCCAGGATCATCACCGTGGCGTGCTTTTTGCTCCAGCATTCGCCGATATTGGGGCACGCCGCCTCCTCGCACACGGTGTTCAGCCCCAGTCCGCGCATCAGATCGCGGGTGGCGCCGAATTCCTTGCTGGTCGGCGCCTTGACGCGGATCCACTCGGGCTTGCGCTGGCGGGCGGGCTGATCGGGCGTGGCAATGGGGGAGAGGTCGTTCATCGCCGCCAGATAGGATTTTTTGCGCATCGCTGCCAGAGGCAATGTCGCTTGCGCTTCGCGGGCCGGGGCGGCAAGAAGCGTCGCATGACCGACATTGCCCCCCTTGACCAGCTTATCGCCGGATACCGCCGCTTTCGCGCGACCGGATGGACGCCGCGCCGCGAAGCCTGGGCCGCCTTGCGCGAAGGTCAGCAACCGCAGGTGATGGTGATCGCCTGTTCGGACAGCCGGGTCGATCCCGCGCAGATCTTCGACGTCGATCCGGGCGAGATTTTCGTGGTCCGCAATGTTGCGGCCTTGGTCCCGCCGTTCGAGACGACGCCGGGCTACCATGGCGTCTCCGCTGCGCTGGAATTCGCGGTGCAGGTGCTGAAAGTGCGCGAGATTATCGTGCTGGGCCACGGCATGTGCGGCGGCTGCAAGGCGGCGCTGAGCCGGGAAATGCATGGCGCCATCCCCGGCGAGGGCGGCTTTATCGCCAACTGGATCGGGCTGCTCGATCCCGCGAGAGGCCCGGTGGTCGCAGCGCATGGCACCACCGGGCGGGTGGCGGAACGCGCGATGGAGCTGGCCGGGGTCTGCGTCAGCCTGGAAAATCTGCGCAGCTTTCCCTGTATCCGCCAAGGCGAGCGCGAAGGCGAACTGACATTGCGCGGCGCATTTTTCGCGATTTCGGACGGCGTGCTGCACCTGCTTGACGAGGCGAGCGGGGTGTTCAACCCCGTCGATTGATGCAGACGGCGGGGCAGTGGTTTCCCGCCGCCCCGCCGTATCCTAGTTGGCTGGCGATTACTTGGCCGGCGCGGATGCGGGCGCCGGTGCCGCCTTCTGGGCCGTATAGATCGACCACAGCCGGGCCAGCGGTGCGCGCGCGCCAGTCACCTTGGCAAAGCTCGCCTGAGCGCCGGCATAATCGCCCATGTCCGACTGGGCGATGCCGAGGCGGGTGTAGATCAGCGGCTGGTTTGCGCCTGCTTTGGGCAGCGCTAATCCGTATAGCGCGATGGCCTTTGCACTCTCGCCATAGCTGAGGAAGGCATCGGCGGCGCCGGTGGTGATGATCGCGCTGGCGCTGGACAGGCTGGCGTCACGCTCCAGCGACGGCAACGAGGCGCGATCCGACGGCAGGCGCTTGATGGCGGTGGCATTGGCCTCGCCGATATAGGTGTTGCTCAGGCTGAGTTTGCCCGAGGCGACCCCGGCATCGATCACGCCCTTGACCTCGGCAGGGAACCGGCGGGCATCGGCGATTTCGATATATTCAGCGTAATCGCGCTCCTCGGTGTAGGAATTGGTGCGCGCCATCAGCCGCATCAGATCAAGCTCCTCGGAAAGCGGATAATGCGCAATCAGGCGCAAAGTATCGATCGCGCCGGCCCAATTCTTGGAGCTGGGATAGTATTGCACCAGTTGCGCGGCATAGCTGGCGGCCAGATCGGGCAGCTTGGCCTTGTAAGCCACACCCAGCCCGCGCCCGTACCAACCTTCGGGAACGACGACCCCGCCGGCTCTGCGCGCATCGATCGCGGCCTGGAGCGCGGCGAGGCCATCAGCACTGTGGCCGTCCAAGAAATCGACCTCGGCCAGCGTCGCATTGGGATCATTCTCGTGATAGCCGCCGGCGATCGACGTCTGGAGCGACGTGCGCGCCGCAGCGTATTCATTCGCTTGAAACTGAAACTGGCCCAGGAAGAAATACAGCCGCGCGGTATTTTCGGGGCCGGCCTTGCCCGAATCGATCATCGCCTGCACGCCCCGGCGTTGCAGCGCGACATCCTTGGTCATGCCGCCCAATTGCACCGCAAACTGGCCCGACAGCATGTGATCATCGGGCGTCGTCGCCGCGGCAAACACCGCGTCGACCTGCGCCTGCAATGCGGCGGTGGCGGGGGCATCCAGCGTCTTGCCCTTGGCAGCGGCCAAAGCGGTTTGCAACGGTCCGGCAGCGGCGATGAACGGCTTGGAATAATTGGGCTTTACCGGCGCGGGGATAGGCGCGGCCATGGCCGGGCTGTCGAACATCGCCGCCCCGCCCAGCCCCATGCCGGCAATTGCCAGAGCTGCGGCCAAGGCGGCGGCAGGGCGGCGGTGCGAAGTGTGCAGCGCGCGAACGCGCAGGCTGGTGCGGATCATCAAGTCAACTCCTCTGCATGGGCACTGCTGGCCCAAGTGCCGCGCGCCCAAAATTCCCAAAATCCCAATTTCTCAATTTTACCGCTCTGCTAGTGCCGATGTGACAGCGGTTTGGCAATGCGGTTTTGCCGATGCGGGCCGGCCGGTGAACGGCGTTTGAACGGCGTGTTCCGCGCGCAAGCGTCATCGCGCGCATCCTTGTGGACGACCCCCTGCCGCGCCCACGCCGCGGGTGGGTAGCGGGGGCTTTGGGCTGGCCTTTGCAGCACGCATGCCCTAGTGGTCCGATTCTGACATTCGATACCGCTTGAGGCCAAGTTGCGCTCGAATGTCAGAATCTTTTCGGACCACTAGAAGATTTTGATTCTAGTAGATTTTACGATTTTGACATTTGCAGACCCATCCCAACCGCAAGGGGATGCAAATGTCAAAATCAATCCACTAGGGTGGAACCGCACCCCTTCCCCCGGCAAAAGATAAGAAAACAGCGCGTGAGCGACGACAACACCCTTAGCGACATCCCCCCCGCCGCCGGCGAATACGCCCGGATCGACATCGTCGACGAGATGAAGACCAGCTATCTCGATTACGCGATGAGCGTGATTGTGTCGCGCGCGCTACCCGATGTCCGCGACGGGCTGAAACCGGTCCACCGCCGCATACTTTTTGCCGCGCAAGAAGGCGGGATGGTCGCCGGCAAGCCCTATCGCAAATGCGCCAAAATCGTCGGCGACGTGATGGGCAATTACCATCCGCATGGCGATTCGGCGATTTATATGGCGCTGGTGCGGATGGCGCAGGATTGGTCGATGCGGGTGCCACTGGTCGATGGCCAAGGCAATTTCGGGTCGATGGACCCCGATATGCCGGCCTCGATGCGGTATACGGAGGCGCGGCTGGCCAAGGTGGCGACCATGCTGCTCGATGATCTCGACAAGGATACCGTCGATTTTCAGGACAATTACGATGGCTCGCGCAGCGAACCGACGGTGCTGCCGGCTCGCTTTCCCAACCTGCTGGTCAATGGCGCGGGCGGCATTGCGGTCGGCATGGCGACCAACATCCCGCCGCACAACCTGGGCGAAGTGATCGATGGCTGTCTGGCGTTCATAGAAAACCCGGCGATCAGCACCGATGAGCTGATCGCGATCATCCCCGGCCCCGATTTCCCGACCCGCCCGCTGATTCTGGGCAGCCACGGCGCGCGCAGCGCCTATCACACCGGGCGCGGCAGCATCATCATGCGCAGCCGCCATGTGATCGAAGAAGGCCGCGCCGCCAACCGTGGTGAGCCGCGCCGCTCGATCGTGCTGACCTCGATCCCCTATCAGGTCGGCAAGAACGGTCTGGTCGAAAAGATCGCCGAGGCCGCCAAGGACAAGCGGATCGAGGGCATCTCCGACATTCGCGACGAATCCAACCGCGAAGGCGTGCGTGTGGTCATCGACCTCAAGCGTGACGCCACGCCCGAGGTGGTGCTGAACCAGCTGTGGCGCAACACCCCGGCGCAGACCAGCTTCCCCGCCAATATGCTGGCGATCCGGGGCGGGCGGCCCGAGGTGCTGGGCCTGCGCGATTTCATCTCCGCCTTCATCACCTTCCGCGAGGAAGTGATCACGCGGCGCACCAAGTTTGAGCTGAACAAGGCGCGGGACCGGGCGCATCTGTTGCTGGGGCTGGTGATCGCGGTCACCAATCTGGACGAAGTGGTGCGGATCATTCGCGGCGCCAGCAACCCCGCCGCCGCGCGTGCCGCGCTGTTGGCGCGCGAATGGCCGATGGGCGAAATCACCAGCTATATCCGGTTGGTCGAGGCGATCGAGAACGGCACCGGTGAGCAATCGGGCGGGATGTACAAACTGTCCGAGATTCAGGTGAAGGCGATCCTTGACCTGCGGCTCCACCGCCTGACCGCGATCGGCCGCGACGAAATCGGTGCCGAGCTGGAGATACTGGCCGCCGCCATTGCCGAATATCTGGCGATTCTGGGCGACCGGGTGAAGCTGTATGGCGTTATGCGCGACGAGCTGGTCGCGGTGCGCGCAGCTTATGCCACGCCGCGCCTCTCCGAAATCACCGCCGCCGCCGATGGCATCGATGACGAGGACCTGATCGAGCGCGACGAGATGGTCGTCACCGTCACGCTGGATGGCTATATCAAGCGCACCCCGCTCAGCACATTTCGGGCGCAGGCGCGCGGCGGAAAAGGTCGCGCCGGCATGGCGACCAAGGAGGAGGACGCGGTGGCGACGATGCTCGTCACCTCGACCCACAGCCCGGTGTTGTTCTTCAGCACGGCGGGCAAGGTCTATCGCCTCAAGGTATGGAAACTGCCCGAGGGCGGCCCAGCCACGCGCGGGCGGCCGATAGTCAACCTGCTGCCCGCGCTCGACAAGGATGAGACCATCGCCACGGTGCTGGCCCTGCCCGAGGATGAGGGTAGCTGGGGCGCGCTCAACGTCGTGTTCGCCACCGCGCTGGGTAATGTGCGGCGCAATGCGATGGATGCCTTTGCCAACGTGCCCTCCAACGGCAAATTCGCGATGCGGTTCGAGGATTCGCCGGGCGACCGGCTGATCGGCGTGGCTTTGCTGACCGAGGGTGACGATGTGCTGCTGGCCAGCCGGCAGGGCAAGGCGATCCGCTTCGCCGCCGACGAAGTGCGCGAATTCCAGAGCCGGACCTCCACCGGCGTGCGCGGCATGGCGCTGAAACCGGGCGATGAGGTGATCTCGCTCTCGATCCTGCACCGCGTCGGCGCCTCGCCCGAGGAGCGCGAGGATTACCTGCGTTACGCGCCCTGGAAACCCGACCGTGAGGGCGAGGCGACGATGGATGCCGAGCGTCTGGCCGAACTGGCCAGCCGCGAGCAATTCATCCTGACGGTCTGCGCCAATGGCTATGGTAAGCTATCCTCAGCCTATGAATACCGGCGCACCGGGCGGGGCGGGCAGGGCATCACCAATATCGACAATATCGCTCGCAACGGCCCGGTCGTCGCCAGTTTCCCCGCGGAACTGGCCGATCAGCTGATGCTGGTGACCGATCAGGCCAAGCTCATCCGGCTGCCGCTGGGCACGTTGCGGGTGATCGGGCGGGGGAGCGCCGGGGTCGGGCTGTTCAAGGTCGCCGGCGATGAGCATGTGGTGAGCGCGGTACGGCTGGCCTATGTGGAGGGCGAGGAGGAGCCGGGCGAGGCCGCTGAGGCGCCAGAGGTGGACGCCGGCGCGCCCGAGGGAGCATGAGCGCCGCATACTTGCGGAGCGCGGCAGGGGCATTCCCCCGCATCGCGTGGAAAGTACTGACGGAGCCGCAAATGGCGGAGTTTTTGGACACCGGGCATTTCGCTGGCGCTCCAGTCGATCTCGCCGATGGCTACATCCACCTGTCCGCCGCCGAGCAACTAGCAGGCACGCTGGACAGGCATTTTGCCGGGCAGGAGGCGCTGCATCTGGTCGCAGTCGATCTGGCGGCGCTGGGCGATGCGGTGCGGTGGGAGGTTTCGCGCGGCAGCGATATGTTCCCGCACCTCTATGCCGCGCTGCCACGGCACGCGGTGCGCGGCCATGGGCCGGTGTCGCGCGAGGCGGATGGGGCGTTGGTCCTGCCGGCCATCGCCGCGCTCGCCTGAGACCCCCGCATGTGAGATCGGGCATGGCGCATGACATCCATATCATCGGCGGCGGCCTGGCCGGATGCGAGGCCGCGTGGCAACTGGCGCGGCGCGGCATCAGCGTCCGCCTGTCCGAGATGCGCGGCGGCACCCCCGGCGAACGCAGCGCCGCGCATCAGGGCGACGGGCTGGCCGAAATGGTCTGCTCCAACAGCCTGCGTTCCGACGATGACACCGCCAATGCGGTCGGCCTGCTACACCATGAGATGCGGGAGCTGGATTCGCTGGTGATGGCGGCGGCGGATAGCGCGCGGGTCCCGGCGGGATCGGCGCTGGCAGTGGACCGCGATGTGTTCTCGCACCTGATCGAGAGCCGTTTGACCAGCCTGCCCTCGCTGACCGTGGTGCGCGAGCGGATCGATACTCTTCCCACCGCCGGCCTGACCATCATCGCCACCGGGCCGCTGACCGCAGAGGCCCTGACCAGCAGCATCGGCGCGGCGACCGGCGCCGATGCCCTCGCGTTTTTCGATGCCATCGCACCCATCGTCCACCATGACAGCGTCGATATGGACATCTGCTGGATGGCCTCGCGATGGGACAAGGGCGAGACCAGGGATTACATCAATTGCCCGATGGACAAGGCGCAATATCTCGCCTTCCATCAGGGGCTGCTCGACGGCGAAAAGACCGCTTTCCGCGAATGGGAGAGCAGCACACCCTATTTCGACGGTTGCATGCCAATCGAGGTGATGGCCGAACGCGGCCTCGACACCTTGCGGTTTGGCCCGATGAAACCTGTAGGCCTCGACGATCCGCGCACGGGGCGCTGGCCACATGCGGTGGTGCAGCTGCGTCAGGATAACAAGCTGGGCACGCTATGGAACATGGTCGGGTTTCAGACCAAGCTCAAGCATGCCGATCAGGTGCGATTGTTCCGCACGATACCGGGGCTGGCGGGGGCCGAATTTGCGCGGCTCGGCGGGCTGCATCGCAATACGTTCCTCAATTCGCCGACCTTGCTGGACCGGCAATTGCGTCTGAAATCTGCGCCGCATATCCGCTTTGCCGGGCAGATCACCGGCTGCGAGGGCTATGTCGAAAGCGCGGCCGTGGGGCTTATGGCCGGGCTGATGGCGGCGGGCGAGTTGGGTGGGCGGGCTTGGCAGGCGCCGCCGCGCACCACGGCGCTGGGCGCGTTGCTGGCGCATATCACCGGCGATGCCGAGGCCGAGACCTATCAGCCGATGAACGTCAATTTCGGCCTGTTCCCCCCGGTCGGCCCGTTCACGGAAAGCGGGCGCAAGATGAAGAAGCCCGACCGCAAGCTGGCCTACACAACCCGCGCCAAGGCTGACCTAGGTGCCTGGCTCCCCCTCGTCGCCGTCTGAGGCCAGGGCGCCCTTGGCGCGATGATCGATTGCGGCATGGTCCGGCCCGCAGCCCGGTTTGCGCGGTTTCTTGGGGTGTGCGGCCTGATAAGCATCGAATTCGTCGCGGGTGATGATGCCATCGCCGTTGCGGTCCATTTCGCCGAAGCGGTCCGAGGTCTTGACCGCCCATTCCTCAAAACTCAGCAGATTGTCGTGGTTGGTGTCCAACTTCTGGAAAGCCTTGACCCGCGTGGACAGCATCTCGTTGCGGCTGATCCGGCCATCGCGGTTCTTGTCATAACGGTTGAAGCGTTTTTGCTCGTCGCTCTGGACCGATTTGGCGGCCCCGGGCAGCGTAGCACCGCGCCCATGCGCATCGGCGGTGGGCAGGGTGATCGGCGCGTCATTGGCCGGGCCGGTCGCGGAGATATCGGGCGGCGGCACTCCGCGCGCCAGCTCGGCCCGGCCCTGCCACCAGAAAATCCCCGCCGAAACCAGCAACAGCGCCGCCAGCGCCCCGACCATGATCCGATTCATCGCGCCATTCCCTCCGTCTTGCGGGGAATGTAGCGCCTCGTAACTTTGCTTAGAAGCCGGTAATCCCCAGCCGCATCGCGGTGGCCAGCGCGGCGATGCCGTGGCGCGTGGGGTGCTGCGCGAGGCCGTGCAGGACGGTCAGCGGCCGCATGACGCCCGGCTGCCTTATGGTGCGCGCCAGCTCGGGGGCTTGACCAAAATCGGCAAGGCTCCAGTATTCGCCCATCTGCCGCGCCGAATCCGCCGCGCAGGCCGCGCCCAGATGGAGCGCCAGTGCCGCAAACGCATCCCCCCGCGCCGCCGCCAAAGCAGCCGCATCCTCGTTCATCAACAACGCTTCCCAGCCATCGACCAACGCGCCGAGCGCCTGATGCGCGCCCCGCCAAGCGGCCAATTGCGCCAGCAGCGGCTCACCCTTTGGCCACCGCGCCGCATCCTCCCCCAGACGGTCGCGCCACCATGCCAGCTTGATCTGCGCCAACAGCGGCTCATGCGCCGTCCGCACCACACCCCCAAGCCGCGTATCCAGCGCCAGCAGCGCCAGCCACGCCGCCCGCGCCCGCGCTGGCGCATAGGCCAGCGCCAGCCGCTGCACCGGGGGCAGCGCATCGACCAACATCGGATCGTAAGGCGTCACGCCTTGCGGGGACACACCTTGCGCACCGTCTCGGCAATCCGGGCGGCGTCGATCAACGCGATTTTCTCCAGATTGGCGGCATAGGGCAGCGGCACATCCTCGTTGCAGACGCGCAGCACCGGGGCATCGAGGTCATCGAACCCCTGCTCCATGCACAAAGCCACGATCTCTGACGCGATCGAGCAGGTCGGCCAGCCTTCCTCGGCCACGACCATACGGTTGGTCTTGGCCAGGCTGGTCAGCACCGCCGCGCGGTCCAGCGGGCGCAACGTGCGCAAATCGATAACCTCGGCCTCTATGCCTTCCTCGGCCAGCACCTTCGCCGCCTCCAGCGCCATGCCGACGCCGATCGAATAGGTGACGATGGTGACATCGCTGCCCTCGCGCATGATCCGCGCCTTGCCGATCGGGATGATGTGATCGTCCATCTCGGGCAGTTCGAAGCTGCGACCATAGACCAGCTCGTTTTCGAGGAATACCACCGGATCCTCCGAACGAATCGCCGATTTGAGCAGGCCTTTGGCATCCGACGCATCATAGGGCGCAATCACCACCAGCCCCGGCACGGACGCATACCACGGCGCATAATTCTGGCTGTGCTGCGCGCCCACCCGCGTGGCGGCGCCGTTGGGGCCGCGAAACACCACAGGACAGCGCATCTGGCCGCCCGACATGTAATTGGTCTTGGCGGCGGAATTGATGATGTGATCAATCGCCTGCATCGCAAAGTTGAAGGTCATGAATTCAACGATGGGCCTGAGCCCGCCCATCGCCGCGCCAGTGCCGATGCCGGCAAAGCCATATTCGGTGATCGGCGTATCGATGACACGTTTGGGGCCGAATTCCTCTAGCAAGCCCTGCGTGACCTTATAGGCGCCCTGATATTCGGCCACCTCCTCACCCATGACGAAGACGCGCGAATCGCGGCGCATTTCCTCGGCCATGGCGTCGCGCAAAGCCTCACGGACAGTGACGGTTTTCATGTTAGAGCCGGGGGCGGGTTTGGAGGCAGGAGCCGGCTTGGCTTCGGGCTTGACCTCAGTGGCGGGCGCTTTCCGGGGCGCGGGCGCAGATGCGGGCTTTGCCGGTCCCGACGCGGGGGCCGGCACCGAAACGCCCTCATCCCCGGTCAGCGTGGCGATCACGGTGCCCACCTTGACCCCCTCGGAGCCCTCGGCGATCAGGATCTTGCCAATAGTCCCTTCGTCCACCGCCTCGAATTCCATCGTCGCCTTATCTGTCTCGATCTCGGCCAGGATGTCGCCCGATTTGACCGCATCGCCCTCCTTGACGAGCCAGCGCGCCAGGGTGCCCTCCTCCATCGTGGGTGAGAGCGCGGGCATCTTTAGTTCCAGCGCCATCAGTAGCTCTCCACCAGCACGTCGGTATACAATTCCGGCGGCGCCGGTTCGGGCGAGTTCTCGGCGAAATCGGCGGCGGCGGAGACGGTTGCGCGGATGCGCTTGTCGATGTCTTTCAACGCATCCTCGCTCATCCCGCGCTTCATCAGCTCGTCGCGCGCATGGTCGATGGGGTCATGCTTGTCGCGCATTTCCTGAACCTCCTCGCGGCTGCGGTACTTCGCCGGGTCGGACATCGAATGCCCGCGATAGCGATAAGTGTTGAGCTCCAGCAGCACCGGGCCATTGCCGGCGCGCACATATTCCACCGCGACATTGGCGGCGGCGCGCACTTCCAGCACGTCCATGCCGTTGACCGGCATCCCCGGTATGCGAAACGCCGCGCCGCGCCGATAGAAATGCGTCTCCGCCGAGGAGCGCTTGACCGCAGTGCCCATCGCATAACCATTGTTCTCGATCACGAAGATGATCGGCAGCTTCCACAGCGCGGCCATGTTGAAGCTTTCATACACCTGACCCTGATTGGCGGCGCCATCGCCGAAATAGGCCATGCACAGGCCGCCATCCTCGCGATAGCGATGCGCAAAGGCCAGCCCCGCGCCCAGCGAAACCTGCGCGCCGACAATGCCGTGCCCGCCGTAGAATTTGTGCTCGATGCTGAACATATGCATCGAGCCGCCCTTGCCCTGGCTGATCCCGGCGGCGCGGCCCGTAAGCTCGGCCATGATGACCTTGGGATCGATGCCATAGGCCAGCATATGGCCGTGATCGCGATAGCCCGTGATTACGCTGTCGCGCGCGCCATCCAGCGCCGATTGCAGGCCGACCGCCACCGCCTCCTGCCCGATATACAGGTGGCAAAACCCACCGATCAGGCCGAGCCCGTACAATTGCCCGGCACGTTCCTCGAAGCGACGGATCAGCAGCATCTGCTCATAGAATTTCAGCAATTCCTCATCGCTGGCGGCATAGCGCGGCTGGGCTGAGTGGGCGATTTGCAGCGCGTCCATCGGGGGGTCATCCGCGACGGGCGTCTGGATGACGGAGGTGGTGGATTTGCCGGAATTGGCCAAGCGGAATTCCCCGTAAAGAGCGGCGATGAACCCTCGCTATAGGGCGATGTTCGCGCGGCGGAAACAGGGGAATACGAATCTTGGGGCGGTATGGTGCTATTTATAGCGGGCGCCGCTTACGATCATCTCCGAACGGGGGGTAAGCACCCTCAAACACCCCATAAACGGCCTAGTGGTTCGTTTCCGACATTTGCATCCCTTTCGGCAAGGGCAGAGGCAAATGTCGGAAAACATAAGAACCACTAGATACTATATTGTTTCTAGTGGATTTTATGATTTTGACATTCGAAAGCATCCTTTGCCGCAAGCGGGACTCGAATGTCAAAATCAATCCACTAGTGCTGCGGCAGCATCAGCACCATTTCATCGGACCGCACGACGTTGAGATTGCTGCGGAGCAATTGCCCGGTAAGGTCGGCATCGGCGTGGCGCGGATCGAGCAGGCTGACCTGATTGCGCAGCCGGTCGCGCTGCGCGGTGAGGGTCTGAATCTCCAGCTGACGCTGGGCCAGCCGATGGTGATTCTCCTGCCAGGCGAGCAACCCGCTGGGCCCCGCGACCGCCACGGCGGCCATCACCATCAGGCAACAGAGCGCGGCGCCTTGCACAAAACCCTCGCGCGCCATTTTGGGAATATGTCTGCTGTTGCGCATGGTGCACAGGAATCACAAAAACCGTGGCGCTTCAAGCAAATAATCGCGGCTTTGCGTTGAGCCGATGGTTTTGTGCCGCTATTGCTGGGCCTGCGCCTGTTGCAGCCGCGCGATCAGCGGCGCCCCGCCCGTTGCGCATCCGCAACACAAAGGCATGGCGATGGGCATAGGCGGTGCCGTCGACAAGCGTCCTTGCACACACGCCCTGGCAAAGATGCGAGCATTTCGCGCCGCCACCCGATCAACGGTGAAGCCCAGCGGCCCGGCGACAATCGCTGCCCGCGACCGGACGAAGCCCTGATACGCGCGCTTGTCGATCACGCCGTGGGTGGTGGTCCAGGCGGTCATATCCGGCGTCAGCAGCCGGTCGGGCAGATCGCCGGCGGCGAATGCGGCGAAGAAATCGTGGACGACACGGCAGGCATCGTGGGCCTGGTCATCATCTGTCATTGCGCGGTCCACCCCCGACCTCACCACGATTTTTCGGCAACCGCCGCGCTGGGAAGCGCGCATTCGCGGTTTTGGCGCGTTTAGCGGATGGCAGCGCTAACGCGACGGCAACCTCTATAGCGTAGCGGTACTTATCATCCACCCGAACCAGCAGGGAATCTTTTGCCTCAGCCCGCCGCCCTGACTCGCGATGCCGAACCGGCCCGCCGAGCCGCACGCCGCATCGATGTCGCGATGTATTGCGAAGTGCGCCAGGGCATGCGGCCATGGGCGCGGCTGCGGGTCGATGACCTATCGGCGCAGGGCTTCCGGCTGCACCGTCTGGCCGAGCCGGTGCCGTATCAGCCGGTGCGGATCCGTATTCCGGGGCTGCACATCTTGTCGGCGTGCATTTGCTGGCAACGCGGCAAGATCAGCGGCTGTGCGTTCACCGCGCCGCTGCATGAGGCGGTGCTGGCGCATATCGTGGCCGCCTTGAACGGGGTTTAAACCCTGCCTGTGCCGCAAGGCGATCAATCACATGTGAATCGCGCGCCCGTATGCCGAGAGTACCGATTCATGCATCATCTCGGACAGCGTTGGATGCGCGAACACCGTTTGCATCAACTCGGCCTCGGTGGTTTCCAGCGTGCGGCCCACGACATAGCCCTGGATCAGCTCGGTCACCTCGGCGCCGATCATATGCGCGCCCAGCAATTCCCCGGTGGCAGCATCGAACACCGTCTTGATAAAGCCCTCCGCCTCGCCCAGCGCGATGGCCTTGCCATTGCCGATAAACGGGAAGTTGCCGACCTTGAGCGTGTAACCCGCCTCCTTGGCCTTGGCCTCGGTCATGCCGACGCTGGCGATCTGGGGGTGGCAATAGGTGCAGCCGGGGATGTTGGACCGGTCGAGGGCATGCGGGTGGACATCTTTGTTGCCCAGTTCCTGCGCGATAGCTTCTGATGCGGTGACGCCCTCATGGCTGGCCTTATGCGCCAACCACGGCCCGTCGATGCAATCGCCGATCGCCCAGATGCCGGGGATATTGGTACGGCCATAAGGGTCGGCCGCGATATGGCCGCGCTTGTCGGGCGCGATGCCCAGCGTCTCCAGCCCGATGCTCTCGACATTTGGCACGATGCCGATGGCGACGATGGCATGGGTGAACTCTGTGTCGGTGGTCTGGCCGTCCTTGGCCTTGAGCGTGGCCCTGACGCCATCTGCGCCCGGCGTGATCTCGACACTGGTTGAGGTATGAATCTTAATTCCTTGCTTTTTCAGCGCCTTTTCCAGAAACGCAGAAACTTCGGCATCCTCGACCGGGACGATGCGGTCCAGCATCTCGACCACGGTAACATCGGCACCCATGTCGTTGTAGAAGCTGGCAAACTCGATCCCGATCGCGCCCGAGCCGATGACCAACAGCTTGCCCGGCATCTCGCTCGGGGTCATTGCGTGGCGATAGGTCCACACGCGCTTGCCGTCAGACTGCACGTTCGGCAATTCGCGGGCGCGGGCGCCGGTGGCGATGATGATGTGCTTGGCCGAGAGTTCCGTAACCTTGCCATCCGCCGCCGTGACGCTGAGCTTGCCGGGCGCGGTCAACGCGCCGTTGCCCATATGCACCGCGATCTTGTTCTTTTTCATCAGATGCGTGACGCCCTGATTGAGCTGTTTTGCCACCCCGCGCGACCGTTTGACCACCGCGCCCAGGTCGGCGCGCACATTGTCCGCCGCCAGCCCGTAGGCCGCCGCATTGCGCATCTGGTGCAGCACCTCGGCTGAGCGGAGCAGCGCCTTGGTCGGGATGCAGCCCCAGTTGAGGCAGATGCCGCCCAGATTCTCGCGCTCGACGATTCCGACCTTCAGGCCCAGCTGCGCCGCTCGGATCGCCGCGACATAGCCGCCGGGGCCGGAACCGAGTACGATGACGTCATATTGGTCGGCCACTTAATTCTCCTCGCCCAGCGCGCGCGGGCGCCCGGTATCATCAATGGCGACAAAGGTGAACACGGCGGCGGTCACCTTCACTGCCTCATCCTCGAAACGGTCGCGGCGCCATGCCTCGATCGCGATGGTCATCGAAGTGCGGCCGGTCTTGGTCAGCCTGCCATAGACCGATACCTCATCGCCGATTTCGACCGGGCGCAGGAATTGCATCCCGTCCATCGCCACCGTCGCCACCCGCCCCCGCGCACGCTGTGCGGCAACGAGGCCAGCGCCCATGTCCATCAAGCTCATCAACCAGCCGCCGAAGATATCGCCATTGGCATTGGCGTCGGCGGGCATAGCGGTGACGCGGATGACGGGTTCGGAGGCGGGGCGCAGGCTCATGCCCACACTGCTCAGGCCACCAGCCCCAGCGGCATCTCCACCAGCTCCCGGAATGCCGCCATCAGCCGGGCACCATCGGCGCCGTCGATCGCGCGGTGGTCGAAACTGCCCGTCACGCACATCGCGGTGGCCACGCCCAGCGCGCCGTCGCCCATCACCCAGGGCCGCTTTTCACCCGCACCGATGGCCATGATCATGCCCTGAGGCGGGTTGATCACCGCCTCGAACTGCTTGATCCCCATCATCCCCATGTTGCTGAGGCTGGCGGTGCCGCCCTGATATTCGCTGGGCAGGAGCTTGCCTTCCTTGGCGCGGCCCGCGAGGCCTGCCATATCCTTGGCGATCTGCGCCACACCCTTGGCCGACGCGTCGGTGATGATCGGGGTGATCAGCCCGCCCGGAATGCTGACCGCGACCGAGATATCAGCCCGCGCATATTGCCGCATCGTGTCGCCCGCGAACGCCACATTGCACGCCGGCACCTGCATCAACGCAGCGCCCAGCGCCTTGATCAGCATGTCATTGACCGACACCTTGACGCCCCGGCTGGCCAGCGCCGCGTTCAACTCGCCGCGCAGGGCCAGCAACGCGTCGAGCCGCACGTCGACGGTGAGGTAGATATGCGGCACCGTCTGCTTCGATTCGGTCAGGCGCCGCGCGATGGTCTTACGCATGCTGGAGAGCTTGACGTCCTCGAACGGGATGCCGAAATCGGGGATCGCGGCGGCGGGGGCCGGCGCGGCGGGTTTCGCTGGCGTAGGCGCAGCGGCAGCAGGCGCCGGCTTGGCCTCGGCCTGCGGTGCGGGTGTGGCGGCGGCGGTTGCAGGCTCGAACCCCTCGACATCGGCGCGCACGATCCGCCCGCCCGGCCCGGAGCCGGTGATGGTCGCCAGGTCGATGCCCCGTTCCGCCGCGATGCGCTTGGCCAGCGGCGATGCGATCACTCGGTCGCCCGCGTCAGGTGCAGAGGCAGGCACGGTGGACACCGGCGCGGCCGGAGCAACCTCAGCCTTCGGAGCAGCCGCAACCTTCGGCGCAGCCTCAACCTGCGCAGCCGGCGCGGGCGCTTCGTCCTCACCCGCCAGCGTCGCGATCACCGTGCCCACCTTCACATCGTCCGAACCCTCGGCAATGTCGATGGAGGCGATCACGCCCTCATCCACCGCCTCGAATTCCATGGTCGCCTTGTCGGTCTCGATCTCGGCCATGATATCGCCCGAGGACACCTTATCGCCCACCTTGACCAACCATTTGGCAAGCTTGCCCTGCTCCATGGTGGGCGACAGGGCGGGCATCTTGATAGCGATCGGCATGGGCGGTGTCTTTTCCTGGGTCCGGTTACGGGATGCTGCCCGATTTGGCGAAAATGCGACGCCGGGGCAAGGCACCTTGCGCGAAATACCTTTGTGGCGCTAGCATCGATCGAGGGGGAGACGCTACGATGCGGGTCTATCTGGTGATCATGGACGAAACCGAGGAGGCCGGGGTGGCGCTGCGCTTTGCCAGCCGCCGTGCCGCCAAGACGCAGGGCAGCGTGCACCTGCTGGCATTGGTACCGCGTCAGCCGTTCATCGCGTTCGGCGGCGTACAGGCCACGATCGAGGCGGAGGCCCATACCCGCGCCGAAACAATGATCGCCAGCGCGGCGGGCAATCTTATGTCCGAGGGCGGCGCGATGCCGCAAATCTCGGTGCGCCAGGGCGAAGGCGTGGCGGTGGTGCGGCAGTACCTGACTGAACATCCCGAGATTGCCGCGCTGGTGCTGGGTGCGGCGCGCGATGGCGGACCGGGGCCGCTGGTGACGCATTTCGCCGGCGCCGGCGCGGGGCAATTGCCGTGCCCGCTGTTCGTGGTGCCGGGTTCGCTCAGCGATGATGATCTGGAGCGGCTGAGCTAGGGTATATTGCGGTCGCTGCGTATCGCAATACACCCCGGCTCATTTCCGCCCCTGATGCCGCACATTGGCCGGGCGCCCGCGCCTTCCCACCAGATGGCCGCCTTTGCGCCGAGCCTCACCCTCACGCCGGGGGCCGCGCGGCTCGATGCCGCTGCCGCCGCCATCCTCAGGCTCGAATTTCAAGGCGCCGGTCAGCGCATTGGCCTCGGCCAGCCGCAGTCGCAATATATCGCCAATGGCAAAGCGCGTGCCGCTCTGCTCCCCGACCAGTTGCTGCGCCTTTTCCTCATAGCCGAACCGCTCCCCGCCCAGCACCGATACCGGCACCAGCCCGTCACCGCCGAGGCCAATGATCGTGGCGAACAGGCCGAATCGCTGCACGCCCGTCACGCGGCAGGCGAACACCTCACCCACCCGCGTCGCCAGCCACGCGGCGACATAGCGGTCCACCGTGTCACGCTCGGCCGCCATGGCGCGGCGCTCTGCGGCCGAGATCGCCTCGCAGATGCGGGTCAGGTCGGCCCGGTCGCGCGGGGCGAGGCCGCTGGCTGCCGGCAGCTTGCCCTTGGGCGCGGGCTGCTCCAGTCCATAGCCATCGACCAGCGCGCGGTGCACCAACAGATCGGAATACCGCCGGATCGGTGACGTAAAATGCGCGTAAGACCCCAGAGCCAGCCCGAAATGCCCGGCATTGCGCGGGCCATAATAGGCCTGGGTCTGGCTGCGCAGCACCGCCTCCATCACCAGCGGCTTCTCGGTCTCATCGCCGACCCCCGCCAGCATCCGGTTGAACAGGCCCGGCGTGATCACCTGCCCCAGTGACAGTTTCATATCGAAAGTCGCAAGGTAATCCTTGAGCGCGATCAGCTTCTCGCGGCTCGGCGGTTCGTGGATGCGATAGACCACCGGCTGGACCTTGGCCTCCAGCGCCTTGGCGGCGGCGACATTGGCGGCGATCATAAAATCCTCGACCACCCGGTGCGCATCAAGGCGTTCGCGCAGCGCAATGCCGGCAATCACCCCATCGGCGCCCAGCATCACCCGCCGTTCGGGCAGGTCGAGGTTCAGCGGATCGCGGTCGGCCCGTGCCTTAGCCAGCGCGGTCCAGCAGGCCCACAAATTGCCCAGATATGCTTCGGCACGGTCCTCGTCGATGCGGGCCTGCGCTTCCTCATAGGCGATGACCTCGGCGATGCGGACGATGGCGCGGGTGAAGCGCCATGCCGTCACCCGGCCCCGGCTGTCGATCACCATGTGGCAGGCCATCGCGGCGCGCGGCGCCCCGGCCTTCAGCGAGCAGACATCGGCCGACAATACCTCGGGCAGCATCGGCACCACACGGTCGGGGAAATAGGCCGAATTGCCGCGTTTGCGCGCCTCCTTGTCCACCTCGCCGCCGGGGCGGACATAGAACGACACATCGGCGATAGCGACCAGCGCGCGCCACCCGCCTTCGCCGTCAGGCTCGGCCCAGATCGCGTCATCATGGTCGCGCGCATCGCTGGGGTCGATGGCGACGATCGGCAAATGCGTCAGATCCTCGCGCGTTTCGGCAGTCAGCGGCTGTTTGGCGGACAGCTCGGCCTCGGCCAGCGCATCCTCGCTGAACACCGTCGGGATGCCATGCTTGTGGATCGCGATCAGGCTGAACGCGCGCGGCGCCAGCGGATCGCCCAGCACCACGGTCACGCGCACTCCCGCACGAAGGCTCCGCCCCGCCGGCTCGGCCAGCACCAGATTGCCGGCCACCGCCTGGCCAAGGTCCGAAATCGGCGACGAATGCCGTTCCCGCTTGTCCACCGGGGCGAGCCAGCCCTTGCCCGCGCCATCGATCTCGACCACGCCGAGCAGCTGATCGGCCATCGCCGGCAGCTTCTTCATCGGATGCGCCAGCCAGCCGGTCGGCGCTTCCTCGGTGCGCGCCAGCACCCGGTCGCCCAGCCGGAGCGCCCCAATCGGTGCCGCGCGCGCGCCCATTTTGGAACGCCCACCGCCCCGCTCGATTATCCGCAGACGCGGCGGCGAAGCGGCGCTGTCGGGCTCCCAGCTGTCGGGCACCGCGATCGCTTCGCCATCCTCGATCGCCACCACCCGCAGCACTGTCACGCGCGGCACCCCGCCCATCGCGTGGAACGCGGTGCGCTTGCCGTCGATCAGGCCCTCATCGGCCATGTCCTTGAGCAGCGCCTTGAGCGCGATCTTCTCCGCCCCATGCAGGGCGAATTCGCGCGCGATCTCACGCTTGCCGGCGGGGGTGTCCGACGCGGCGATAAAGTCGAGGATCTGCTGGCGCGAGGGCAGGCCTGCTTGCGGTTTGGACATCAGTAGCGCAGACCTGTGATCATCGCCCAATCCTCATCGCCCCATCCTCATCGCAAGGAAACCTGCGCGTCGCCATAATCATTGGCGCCGACGGTCGATTTGCGGGTGCCGATCAGCACCACGATCAGGATCACCAACCACCCCAGCAGCCCGGCAACGCCATTGACCCCCGCGCCGGCCGCCGCGGTGGACGGCATGCCGTTCTGCGTCTGCTGCATCATTGCCCTGGTCGTCGCCAATTGTGCGGGCATATGGGCCAGCACCGCGCCCTGCAGAGCCACCGGGATCAGCGCCAGCCAACCGGGCAGATTGCTGTCATGCAGCCGCCGCACTAGTGCCGCCGCGAGCAACAGGACATGCAGCACCGCCACCAACGCGCTGACCAGCACGATCTGCGACAGAACCGCCGACATTTTGGTCGCCACCACATTATTCATCGCCGCCTGCACTGCCTTCGGGTCGTGCCCTGCTGCGCGCACCGCATCGAACGCCCCGCTGACAATGCCGGCCATGAGCGGCAGCGCCACCACCGCCGAAATCGCCATCCCCAGCAGATAGACGAACAGCACGAACAACCAGAAAGTCTGCCGCGCGTCCCGCCCCTGAAAATTGACCAGATTGCGCAGGCCGTGATTGATTTCTCGCAGCATGTAATGCCCTCCCCGGCAGCGTTCAGCAGGCGCGGGCGATGGACATCATCGCGCGCGCGGGCCGGCCAGCCTTCAGCCGCCTACTATGCCTTGGCGGCGATGGCCAGTTCACCGAAGCTTTTCCAGCCGGATAGTGCGGCGGATGGTTTCATCGATCTGGCAGATGGCATATTCGAGATAGGCGATGGTGCCGTTGCTGCCGTTGGGCGCGTAACGCTGGCAGACCTGATCACGGTGCCTGATCCAGGCTCGCTCGTGCAGCCGCAAATCGGCCCGGGCGGCAGGCGATAGCCGTGCCATCGCGGCGCCATAGGCCTGGTTGAGCCGCGCATCCTGCCGCGCCAGCTCGTCGGCATTGCATTGCTGCATGGCGGGATCGACACCCCGCGCCGCATCGCCGGTGTTCAGGCAGCGATCATAGGCCTTGGTGTACCGCGCCGCCAAAGGATCGGGCCGCACCGCATGCGCGTGTTCCGCCGCGCCGAACGCCAGCGCGATCACGGCGAGCCCCAGCGCCCGGCGCATCAGTAGGACCGCGCCAGATAGATGCGTTCCACCGCCGGGGCGCCGGTAAAGATGCAGGCGCCGCTCACCGCCGCCCCATCGAGCGGCGTGTTGCGGATGGTGAGTTTGAGGGCCTTGAGCTTCTCCACCACCGCATCGAGCGCCGCGCCTTCTGGGCGCGACCATGCGACCGAGGCCCAGCCCTTCACCGCATCCTCGCTGCCGGTGAAATAGGCCGCCACCGCCGCCCAATCGTCCATCGGCACAATCGCGGCATCGCGGCGCGCCATGGCCTCGGCATGCAGCGCGCGCTGGATATTTTCGATCTCGGCGCTTGCGACGCCTAGAAATTCATCGCGCGATTGCGCTGCGAATGCCACCTTGCCGTCATCCCGCCACAGCCGGTCCCGCCGTAGCACGCTGACCTGCCCGCCCGCCGCATCGCGCCCGCCGATCTCCAGCACCAGTGGCACGCCCTTTTTAACCCAGGCCCAACGCTTTTGCGTCGCCTTGCCGGGCCGTTTGTCGAGCAGCACCCGCACTGGCTCGCCCAAAGCGTGCTGCGCCGCCAGCGCCCGGCGCAAGTCCTCGCAATAGGCCAGCAGCGCCGCGTCGCCGTCATCCTCGCGCAGCATCGGCAGGATCACCACCTGCTGCGGTGCGATGGCGGGGGGCACGCGCAACCCGTCATCATCGCCGTGGACCATGATGACCCCGCCGATCAGCCGGGTGGACACGCCCCAGCTGGTGGTATGCGCGAATTCCTGCACGCCCTCGCGGCTCTGGTACTGGATGCCGGACGCCTCTGCGAAACCGGTGCCGAGGTAATGCGAGGTGCCGGCCTGAAGCGCCTTGCCGTCCTGCATCATCGCCTCGATACTATAGGTCGCCTGCGCGCCGGGAAACCGTTCATTCTCGGGCTTTTCGCCGGCGATCACCGGCATGGCCAGCACCTCCTCGGCAAAGCCGCGATACATTTCCAGCGCGCGCAAAGTCTCCGCCATGGCGTCGTCACGGTCGGCATGCGCGGTATGCCCCTCCTGCCACAGGAATTCGCTGGTGCGGAGGAACATCCGCGTCCGCATCTCCCACCGCACGACATTAGCCCATTGGTTGGTCAGCATCGGCAGATCGCGCCAGCTCTGCACCCAGCGCGCCATCGCCGCGCCGATCACGGTTTCGGAGGTGGGGCGCACGATCAGCGGCTCCTCCAGCTTGGCCTCGGGATCAGGCACCAGCCCGCCCTTGCCATCCGCGATCAGCCGGTGATGGGTGACGACCGCCATTTCCTTTGCAAATCCATCGACATGCGCAGCCTCCTTCGCAAAATAGCTGAGAGGAATGAACAGCGGAAAATAGCAATTCTCGACCCCGGCGGCCTTGATGCGCGCATCCATCAGCGTCTGGATCCGCTCCCAGATGCCATAGCCCCACGGGCGGATGACCATGCAGCCACGCACCCCCGATTCCTCGGCCATCTGCGCTTCAGAGATCACCTCCTGATACCAGGCGGCGAAATCCCCGGCGCGGGTGGTGGACAGGGCATGACGGATCGTGGGTTTCTGGGACATGTCGGAGCGCTTAGAGCGATTTCGAGGGAAATGGAACATTTCCCGGCTCGAAAATCGCGGTAACACAACAGCCGCTTCATGCGGGCAGGATCAAACCCGCCCGCTGTTCAAAATCGCTTTAATGCCCCAGCGTATCGAGTTTCTTCTGCATCTCAGCCATTTGCGCGCGGAGGCTGGCCAGATCATCTTCTGCGGTCGCGGCGGGCTTGGGCGCCGGGTCGGCCCCTGCGCCACCCTCACCGTTGGGGACGAAGGCGGCGGCGGCAGCCTTGAAGATCGCCATGTTCTGCTGCGCCAGCTTGGCCAGCGGATTGCCCTCGATCGATTCCTCGAATGCCTTGCGCAGTTTCAGCTGATTGTCGCGGAAATGGTCCATCGACGCCTCAAGGTAATGCGGGATCAGCGATTGCATCGAATTACCATACATTCCAATCAGTTGGCGCAGGAAGTTCACCGGCAGCATCTGCTCGCCGCTGGCCTCCTCCTCCATGATGATCTGGGTGAGGATCTGATGGGTAATGTCGGCGCCCGATTTGGCATCGATCACACGGAATTCCACGCCCTCACGCGTCATCTTAGCCAGATGGTCGAGCGTGATATAGCTCGACGACTGGGTGTTATACAGCCGCCGGTTGGCGTATTTCTTGATGACGACGGTGGCGGCGTCGGCGCCGGTTTTCTGCGACATTTTCGTTCCCACCTTGCATGCTCGCCCTAGAATACCACCAAGCACGAGCGCAGCGCAACAAAATGCTGCTGGAGCGAAAAAAGCGCGGCTGTGCCGCTTCAGCGCGAAAAACGCCGCCCCAAAAGCGTCAGCAACTCATATTGCGACAGACCGCTGGCCGCCGCGGCCTGAGGCAGGCTGTACTCGGCCTCAACCCAATCGCCCTCGGCAAGATCGGGCGCCTCAGCCAGATCGACAACGCTCATATCCATCGACACAAGGCCCAGCACCGGCAGCACCGCCTCGCCCGCGCGCATCAGCCCCTTACCGGACCAGCAGCGCAAATAGCCATCGGCATAGCCCAGCGCCACCACGCCCACCCGCATCGGCGCCGGCGCGGTAAACGTTGCATTGTATCCGACACGCTCCCCCGCCGCCAGCATCCGCACCTGCATCAGCGCCGCCTGGGGATACGCCACCTGCCGGATCACCCCGGCCAGTTCGGCGCGCGGCACTCCGCCATACAGCGCCAATCCGGGCCGGGTCAGCGCCCCGTGATATGCCGGCCCCAGCGCGATCCCCGCACTGTTCGCCAGACTGGCGCGGCGATGCGGAATTTGCGCGCATGCCCCCTGCCAGCGGGCCAGTTGCGCGGCATTCTGCGGCGTGTCCTCGTCGGCAGAGGCGAGATGCGACAGCAGCACGTCCACCGCCAACCCCCCAATCGCCGGATCGCCGAGATCCGTCAGCGGCAGACCAAGCCGGTTGATCCCGGTGTCGACCATCAGATCGCATGGGCCCCCACCAGACGCCAGCCACAGCGCCGCCTGCCGCACCGAATTGATCACCGGGCGCATGCCGGTCGCCTGCGCCCACGCCGCATCGACCGCAGTCAGAGGCCCGTGCAGCACCGACAGCCGCGCCGGCGCCACCACATCCAGCAGCTCGGCGGCCTCGCCCCAATGCGCCACGAAGAAATCGCGCGCGCCGGCGTCCTGCAACACCTGCGCCGTCAGACGCGCGCCAATGCCATAGCCATCGGCCTTGACTGCCGCCCCCGCCGCGGCTGCGCCCGACATCAGATCCAGCGCGCGCCAATTACCGGCCAGCGCGGCGCGGTCCACCGCCAAGCGCAGCGCGGCGGGCGGCGCGTCAGGCATCATCGCGCGGCGGCCCGCCCGGTAGGCCAAACCACGCCACCACCAGCGCCGCTGCCACCACCACCCACGTGTACCACAGGCCAGCATAGGGATCGCCGGTCCGCGCCGCGATATAGCTGGCGATCAGCGGCAGGAATCCCCCGAAATAGCCGGTGCCGACATGATAGGGGATGCTCATCGAGGAATAGCGGATGCGGGCCGGAAACATCTCGGTCAGCAGCGCCGCCAGCGGGCCATAGGTGACGGCGAACAGCCCGAGCAGTATCAGCATCCCCGCCAAAATCACCATGCTCTGTGCCAGCGACGGCGTCACTTTGGCAAGATCATACCCTGCGGTGCTCAGCCATCCTTGCAATTGTTTCGCGCGCGCAGGCTTGTCGGCCCATTTATACGCCGCGATCGCTTGCGGCTTGCCACCGATGCTGAGCGCGACATCCGATCCGGCCGCAATATGGTAAGCCGCCCCCGCCGCAGTCAGGTCGCCCAGCAATTTGCCGCAAGGCGTCGCCTGCTCGCTGGCGAACGGGCTGTAGCGGCAGTCGGGCCCGCTGACCACGATGGGCGCGCGCGCCGATGCCGCCGCAAGCCCCGGATTGGCCGCATCGCCGATCATCCAGAATACCGGAAACAACACGATCAGCGTCAGGATATAGCCGATGATGATCGGCTTTTTGCGCCCGATCCGGTCCGACAGCGCGGCGAACCATACGAACGGCCCCACCCCCAGCACCGCCGCGATGGCCGCGATGATCTCGGCGCGCGCATCCTGCAACCGCATTGCCAGCTTGAGGAAAGACAGCGCCGAGAACATCGACGTATAGGAAATCACCGTCATCCCCGCCGCCAACCCGAAGAGCGCGACGAAAATCCGCCGCCGGTTGCCGGGATAGGTGAAGCTTTCCTTGAACGGATTGGCGGACAGTCCGCCCGCCGCCTTCATTGCCTTGAACACCGGGCTTTCCGCCAGTTTCAGCCGCATCCACAGCGATATGGCCAAGAGGCCCAGGCTAAGGACAAAAGGCACCCGCCAGCCCCAGGTCGCCCATACCGCCTCGCCCAGCAACGCCTTGCATCCCAGTACCGACACCAGGCTGAGCCCGAACCCGCTCAGCACGCTGGCCTGGATATAGCCGGTGTAATAGCCGCGCCGCCCGGCCGGGGCATGCTCCGCCACATAGATCGCCGCGCCGCCATATTCGCCGCCGAGCGCCAGCCCCTGAATGATCCTGAGCCCAATGATCAGCACCGGCGCCGCCATGCCGATACGCGCGGCGGACGGGGTGAGGCCGACCCCGGCGGTGGCCATGCCCATCAGCATCACCGTGACCAGAAACGTGTATTTGCGCCCCAGCCGGTCGCCCAGAAACCCGAACAGCACTGCCCCCAAAGGCCGGAACCCGAACCCCACCGCGAACCCGGCCCAGACCAGCAGCACCTGCAAGGTCGGGCTGCCGCTGGGGAAGAAGCTTTTGCCGATACTGGCCGCCAGCGTGCCGTAGATGAAGAAATCGTACCATTCGAACACCGTGCCCGCCGCGCTGGCCACGATGATCAGCCGCATGTCGGCGGCGGTGGGCTGATGGTCTTGTGTCCCGATTGCTTCCGCGCTTGCTGCCCCGTTCATTCTCGCCCCCCCGTTCATTCTCGCCCCCATTATGATCGTGGTGTTTTCGCGCCCTAGCTGCCGCCCTAACCGCTGACCGCGCGGTTGGAAAGCGCCGCCTGTGCCGCCCGCCACGCCAGCAGGATCGCGCCATGCCGGCCGGGATAGGCAGCGGCGGCGGATAGCGTGTCCAACCCCGGCCATAAGGGGATCGGCGCAGTTCCGGCCAGCCACGCGGCAATGGCGCGTTCGGCATTGGCGATATCGGCGGCATTGCACCCGGCAGCCCCCGCCAGAAAGATCGCCGCCGCCGCCTGCCCAACCGCGCAGGCCTGCGCCGCCACCCCCGCACCGGTAATCGCGCGCGTCGCATCGACCGCCAAACCCAGCGTCAACGAACTGCCGCAACTGGCCGAGCGCGCCTGCCCCCGCAGTGGCTGATCCTCACGCAGCGGAAACTCCGCCAGCCGCACCGCCAGCGCGAGCACCTCGGGCGTGTAGAGCAGCGCGGCGGACACCGCGCTATTTGTCGGTGCCGGGCGTGTCATTGGCGTGGGCCGCAGCGGCAGCGGCCGCCTCGCTGCGCCGCTCCCCTATCATCTTGACCAATGCGTCGCTGCTGGCGTTGATGAACGGATAGGTGCGCGATTGGGTGATCCAGTCGGGCCGGCCATTGACCCCCCAGATCGTGTCATACCCCAGCACCAGCACCGAAAAGCCCAGCACCACGATGATCGTGCCCTTCACCGCGCCAAAGCCAAAGCCCAGCACGCGGTCAAACGGCCCCAGCACCGAATTGCGGCTGGCATCGCCCAGCCACCGCGCCAACAGCTTGGTCAGCGCATAGGGCACCAACAGCAGGATAGCGAAACCCAGCACCGCCGCGCCCGAACTGGTATGCAGGTAATTGAGCAGGAACGCGCTCATCTGATCATGCAGATTGTGGATCGCGAACAGCGCGAATACCCACGCCAAAAGCGCCACAAATTCCTGCACAAAGCCCCGCATAAAGCCGAGCACCGCGCCGAGCCCAACCAGAATGAACACCGAGACATCAAAGCCAGTCATCGCACCAAGCCCTATGCCGCCCCCATGATCCGGTCAACGAGATTTGGCAGGCGGGCCATCGCGGTAAAACGCAAATCGGGCACGTTCGATCCCGCCTTGGCCGCGCCCTCAGGTGGGCCGAAGGCAGCGGGGAAGCCGAGCTTCACCCCCTCCCGCAGGCGCAGCCCGGCATGCGCGACCCCGCGCACCTCGCCCGCCAACGAAACCTCGCCAAACCACAAGGATCGTGCCGGCAGAGGCTTGTCCGCCAGCGCAGAGACCAGCGCCGCCGCCACCGCCAGATCGGCCGCCGGATCGACCAGCCGATAGCCGCCGGCAATATTCAGATACACCTCCGCCGACGAGAAATTGAGCCCACACCGCGCCTCCAGCACCGCCAGCAGCATCGCCAGCCGCCCGCTGTCCCACCCCACCACTGCCCGGCGCGGGGTCGCGCCGCTGGCCAGCCGCACGATCAGCGCCTGAATCTCTACCAGCACCGGCCGCGTCCCCTCAATCGCCGGGAACACCGCGCTGCCGGGCACTGCATCGCTCGCGCCCGACAGGAACAGCATTGAGGGATTGCCCACCTCGCTCAGCCCATGCCCCTCCATCGCGAACACCCCGATCTCGTCGACCGGGCCAAAGCGGTTCTTGAGGCAGCGCAGGATGCGATATTGATGGCTGCGTTCACCCTCGAACGCCATAACCACATCGACCATATGCTCCAGCACGCGCGGGCCGGCGATGCTGCCATCCTTGGTGACATGCCCGACCAGCACCAGCGCGACGCCATTCTCCTTGGCATAGCGGATCAGTTCAAAGGCCGACGACCGCACCTGACTGACCGTGCCCGGCGCGCCCTCGATCAGGTCGGAATGCATCGTCTGTATCGAATCGATCACCAGCAGCGCCGGCGGCTCCATTTCGCTCAGCGTGGTCAGGATGTCGCGCACCGATGTCGCCGCCGCCAGCCGGATCGGCGCGCCCGCCAGCCCCAGCCGTTCCGCGCGCAGCCGCACCTGCCCCGTCGCCTCCTCGCCGCTGATATACACCGCCTCCGCGCCGGTCAGCGCCACCGCCGCCGCCGCCTGGAGCAGCAGCGTCGATTTGCCAATCCCCGGATCGCCGCCCATCAGGATCGCGCTGCCCGGAACAAGGCCGCCGCCCAGCGCCCGGTCGAACTCGGCAATCCCGCTGGGCCGCCGGCGCAAAGGCTTGCTGACCGCGTCCAGACGCTCAAACCCGATCGCCCGCCCGCCCGACGACAGATCATGCCGCGCCGAGAACACCGTGGCCGGCACTTCCTCGACCAGCGTGTTCCACTCACTGCAATCGGCGCATTGCCCCTGCCAGCGGTGAGTCACGCTGCCACAGGCGGCACAGGCGTAGCGCTTCTTTGGTTTAGCCATCCGCAGGACATAATCGGAACGGATAGAGAACGCAATTGCCAGCCGCGAATTTTGCGTTCATCGGATGACTATGCGCCAGAAAGAACTCCGCATCGCGCTTGTCTGCTACGGCGGGATCAGCCTCGCGGTCTACATGCATGGCGTCACCAAGGAACTGTGGAAGCTCGCCCGCGCCAGCCGCGCCTTCCATGCCGAGGGACAAGATGCGGGGGTCGGCGCGCTGTCGGCCAGCGAGGCGGTGTACCGCGACCTGCTGCGCCACATCGCCTGCACAAGCAATGTCCGGCTGCGGGTGCTGCTCGATATCGTCGCGGGGGCCAGCGCCGGGGGGATCAACGGCGTATTTCTGGCGCAGGCGATCCATTCGGGGCAATCGCTCGAACCGCTGACGCATCTGTGGCTCAGCCGCGCCGATGTCGATGTGCTGCTCGATCCCGATGCGCGGGCGTGGTCGCGGTGGCTCAAGTACTGGGCGGTGCCGGTGGTGCGCTTTATGCTGAGTCGACCGGGCAACATGGTGTCGCAAAGCGTCGCGCCGGAAGCCCGCGCCGAGGTGCGCGGCAAGCTGTCGCGCCTGATCCGCTCGCGCTGGTTCGAGCCTCCGTTTGGCGGGATCGGCTTCTCGCGGCTGCTGGCCGAGGCGCTGGATGCGATGGCGGGGGCAGCCCTCCCGGCAGGTGCGCCGCTGCTGCCCGCCGGCCATCCGCTGGACCTGTTCGTCACCGCCACCGATTTCGCCGGCCACCTCGCCAGCCTGCGCCTGCACAGCCCGCCCCGCGTCGAGGAGAGCGAGCACCGGCTGAGCATCGGCTTTGCCGCGCCTGCCCCGGCACAAGGGGGCGAAGCGCTGGCCCCGCTGCTCGAACTGGTGCTGGCCGCGCGCGCCACAGCCAGTTTTCCGGGCGCGTTCCCACCGCTGCATCTGGGCGAGATCGACCGGCTCGCGGCGGAGCGCGGCGATGGCTGGCCCAGCCGGGAGCGCTTTGTGGCCCGCATCATGCCGCGCCGCGCCGCCAGCGGCACTGCCGACCATGCCTCGCTGATCGACGGATCGGTGCTGGTCAACGCACCCTTTGCCGAGGCGATGCGCGTGCTAGGATCGCGGCCGGCCCAGCGCGAGGTCGACCGCCGCTTCATCTATATCGACCCCTGCCCGCAAATGGGCGACCCGGACCAGAACGCCCCGCCCGAGCCGAGCTTTTTCTCGGTGGTGTTCGGATCGCTGTCATCGATCCCGCGCGAACAGCCGGTGCGCGACAATCTGGAGGAGCTGGCGCGGCACTCGCGCGAAACTGCCGGCCTACGCGCCATCGTCTCCGCAATGCGGCCCGAGGTAGAGGCGGCGGTGGTGCAGGTGTTCGGCTATACGCTGTTCCTCGATCGCCCGACCGAGCGCCGGATGGCCAATTGGCGCGCCAAGGCGGAGCGCGCGGCGACCGACAGCGCCGGATTTGCCTATCAGGGCTATGCCCGCATCCGCGTCGCCGGGGTGCTGACCGCGCTGGCGCTGCGGATCGCCAGCGCCGCGCCGCAATTCGATGCCGAGGCAGTGGAGGACCGGCTGCGCGCGCATCTGGCGGGTGGCGCGCTGGCGCAGGTGATCGGCGCCAAGGGCGGGCTGGCCCCGGCGGCGGCCGAGTTTCTGCGCGATCACGATCTGGCCGACCGCATCCGGCGGTTGCGGCTGTTGGTGCGCCGACTGTCGCAGCAACGCGGGCCTTTGGGTGAGGTATCCGATGCGGAGCGCCAGCAGGCGCGCGATGCGGTGTTTCGCGCGCTGGCGCTGTATTTCGACCGCGACGGCGGCGCCGTCACCGGGCCTGGCTTTCCGGCGCTGGCGGCGCGGGTGATGTTGGACCCGGCGGCGGTGCTGGCCGGCATTGCGGTGCGCCGCGATCTGGCCGCGACCGACCGCCGGATTGATCAACTGCTGTCCGCCGCGATGGCCGATATGCGGCGCCCGCTGCGGCGGCTGGTGCTGCTGACCTATCTCGGGCATCCGTTCTATGACGTCGCCACGCTGCCCCTGCTACGCGGTCGCGACGTGGCGGAGTTCGATGCGATCAAGGTCGACCGCATCTCGCCCGAGGATGCCCGCTCGATCCGCCCCGGCGGCGCGGCGGCATGCCTGCGCGGGGTGGAATTCTTCAATTTCGGCGCCTTCTTCAGCCGCGCCTACCGCGAGAACGATTACCTGTGGGGCCGGTTGCACGGAGCAGAACGCATGATCGACATCGTCGCCTCGGGGGTCGAGGACATCGGGAGCATCGCGCCCGGCGACCTCGCCCGCTTCAAACGCGCGGCGTTCCTGGCGATACTGGATGAGGAGGAGCCGAGGCTGTTGGCGGACCCGGCGTTGGTGCCGGGGATCAGGGCGGAGGTTTTGCGCCAGAAGTGATCACCGTCACATCGGCTGGCAGACGCGCCTACTCCCCCTGCCCGGCCCACGCGCCCTTGATCCGCTCAAAAAACCCCTTCACCTCAGGGCATTCATCGCCCGTCTCAGTCGCCTGCAATTCGCGCAGCAATTCCTTTTGCCGCGCGGTCAGTTTGGAGGGCGTTTCCACCGTCACCTCGATCACCAGATCGCCGGTCCCGCGCCCGTTCAGCACCGGCATCCCCGCGCCGCGCTGACGCAGTTGTTTGCCCGACTGAATGCCGGCGGGGATGGCGATCACATGGCGCTTGCCGTCCATGCCGGGGATCTCAACCTCGCCGCCCAGCGCCGCCTTGGTGAAGGCGATCGGCACGCGGGTGAGCAGGGTAGTGCCCTCACGCTCGAACATGGCGTGCCGGCGGATATGGATGAAGACATAGAGGTCGCCCGGCGGCGCGCCCTGCGGCCCGGCCTCGCCCTTGCCGGTCAGGCGGATGCGCGTGCCCTGATCGACGCCCCGTGGGACCGCGAAGTCGAGCTTTTGACGCTGATCGACGCGGCCTTCGCCGTGGCAGGCGCGGCATGGCTTTTCGATCACCTCGCCCCGGCCGTGACAGGTCGGGCAAGTGCGCTCGACCATGAAGAAGCCCTGCTGCGCCCGCACCTTGCCATGGCCGCCGCACAGGTTGCAGCGCCGCTTGCCGCTGCCCGGTTCGGCGCCGGCGCCGTGGCACGGCTCGCAAGGCATCGAGACGTCGATCTCGACAGTGACATCCTTGCCGTGGAACGCATCCTCCAGCCCGATTTCAAGGTCATAGCGCAGATCGGCACCGCGCGCCGCCTGTCCCCGCCCGCCGCCGCCGAACGAATTGCCGAAGATCGATTCGAAGATATCGCCAATGTCGGAGAAGCCCTGCCGCCCCGCGGCCGCGCCGCCATTCTCGAACGCGGCATGGCCGAACCGGTCGTAAGCAGCACGTTTCTGCGGGTCTTTCAGGCAATCATAGGCCGCGCTGATCGATTTGAACCGCGCCTCGCTGTCGGCACAGCCGGGGTTCTTGTCGGGGTGATAGCGCATGGCGAGGCGGCGATACGACGATTTGATCGTCCCATCGTCGGCCTCACGCGAAATTTCGAGCAATTCGTAGAAATCAACTTCGGCGGACATGCCTTACCCCCAGCTGCCGGAGCCAGCCCGGGCCGTCATTGCGACAGCCCGGGCATAGGCCCAATCAGCCCTTATGGCCCTCATCGACTTCCGAGAATTCGGCATCGACCACATCCTCGCCGGCGTGCGGCGCCGAAGCCCCGGCGCCCGGCGAAGCGGCGCCAGCAGCACTTTGGGCCTGCTCCTTCTCATAGATCGACTGGCCCAGCTTCATCGCCTTTTCGGTCAGCGCCTGGGTCTTGGCAGTCATCTCCGCCACATCGCCGCCCTCGATCGCGGCCTTGGCCTCGGCCACCGCCGCCTCGATCTCGGATTTCAGCGAAGCGTCCACCTTGTCGCCATGCTCTTCCAGCTGACGCTCGGTGGCGTGGACCAGACTGTCGGCATTGTTTTTCGCTTCGGCGGTTTCGCGGCGCTTCTTGTCATCCTCGGCGAATTTCTCGGCGTCGCGGACCATCTGGTCGATATCCGAATCATTGAGCCCGCCCGAGGCTTGGATCTTGATCTGCTGTTCCTTGCCGGTGCCCTTGTCCTTGGCACTGACGTTGACGATGCCGTTCGCGTCAATATCGAACGCCACCTCGATCTGGGGCACACCGCGCCGCGCGGCGGGGATGCCGATCAGGTCGAACTGCCCCAGCACCTTGTTGTCCGCCGCCATCTCGCGCTCGCCCTGGAACACGCGGATGGTCACCGCCTGCTGATTGTCCTCGGCGGTGCTGAAAACCTGCGCTTTCTTGGTCGGGATCGTGGTGTTGCGGTCGATCATACGGGTGAACACGCCGCCCAGCGTCTCGATACCAAGGCTCAGCGGGGTCACGTCGAGCAGCAGCACGTCCTTGACGTCACCCTGCAACACGCCGGCCTGGATCGCCGCGCCCATCGCCACCACTTCGTCGGGATTGACGCCGGTGTGCGGCTCTTTGCCAAAAAACTCTTTCACAGCGTCGCGCACCTTGGGCATGCGGGTCATGCCGCCCACCAGCACCACTTCGCCAATGTCCGACGGCTTGAGGCCCGCATCGGCCAGCGCCTTCTTGCACGGTCCCAGCGTGCGCTGGATCAGGTCACCAACCAGCCGCTCCAGATCGGCGCGGGTGATGTTCTCCACCAGATGCAGCGGGGTGGTGGCGCCGCCTTCCATCCGCGCGGTGATGAAGGGCAGATTGATCTCGGTGGTCTGGGCGCTGGACAGCTCGATCTTGGCCTTTTCCGAGGCTTCCTTCAGCCGCTGCAACGCCAACCGGTCCGTCTTGAGGTCGAGGCCTTCCTTGGCCTTGAACTTTTCGGCCAGATATTCGACCAGCTTGCTGTCGAAATCCTCACCACCAAGGAACGTGTCGCCGTTGGTGGACTTGACCTCGAACACACCGTCGCCAATCTCGAGGATCGAGATGTCGAACGTGCCGCCGCCAAGGTCGTAAACTGCAATGGTCTTGCCGTCGGTTTTATCGAGGCCATAAGCCAGCGCAGCCGCCGTCGGCTCATTGATGATGCGCAGCACTTCAAGTCCCGCGATCTGCCCGGCGTCCTTGGTCGCCTGACGCTGGGCATCGTTGAAATAGGCGGGAACAGTGATCACCGCCTGAGTCACGGTCTCACCGAGATACGATTCGGCGGTTTCCTTCATCTTCTGGAGCGTGAAGGCCGAAACCTGCGACGGGCTGTAATCGGTGCCGCCCGCTTTCACCCAGGCGTCGCCATTCTTGCCCTTGGAGATGGCATAGGGGACCAGGCTCATGTCTTTCTGGGTCATCGGATCGTCGAAACGGCGCCCGATCAGACGTTTCACCGCATAGATCGTGTTGTCGGGGTTGGTAACCGCCTGCCGCTTGGCTGGCTGACCGATCAGGCGCTCGCCATCCTTGGTGAAGGCCACGATCGAGGGGGTGGTGCGCGCGCCTTCCGAATTCTCGATCACTTTCGGTTTGCCGCCGTCCATCACCGCGACGCAGCTGTTGGTGGTGCCCAGATCGATACCGATAACTTTAGCCATGAATTGCGTTCCCTAACCGTCAGTTGACGCCGCCCTTGCACCCCCCGGACATTGCGGCAGGGCGGTTCGGCAGCTCGTGTAACCGGGGGCGATATAGGTGCGGTTTCGCTTGGCACAAGGGCATTGCCCGATTAGCCGGGGCGCAGATAGGCCATCGGGTGCCATCAGGGGCAAAAATCATGCAATTTATAGGTAAGCCGCGCGTTTTGGGCTTGGCGCTGGCGATGGCGGGTTTGGCCGGATGCCACCATGCATTCGCGCCGGTGCCCGAGAGCAATGTCGCCGCGCATGATGGCCGGCTGGTGCTGCCGGCGGTTCCCGGCAATCCTGGGGCGGCCTATTTCGATATTGCCAACCCCACCGCCACGCCGATCACCATCACCAGTGTGGCGATCAGCAGCTCCGCCTCGGCCAGCATGCACCAGACGGCGGGTGGCACGATGCTGCCGCTAGCTTCGGTGGTTGTGCCGGCCAAGGAGACCATCACCTTCGCGCCGGGCGGGCGGCATGTGATGGTGTTCGGCCTCTCACCCAGCCTCAAGCCGGGCGACCGGGCCGACATCGCGATCACCTGCAAGGGCGTGAATGGCACCGTGCAGCTTGACACCACGCTCAAGGTTGAACCTGCCGGCGGTGACCCTATGGCCGAAATGAAAATGAACTGAGGTGCCTCAGCGCCCCAACATCTCCTTCGCCGCCGCGATTATCGCCGCCATATCGCCCTGCGCCGAGGGGATCGCGCTGCGGTAGCTGGCAAAGCCGTGGATGGTGCCGGCCATCTCGCGGTAGGTGACATCGCAGCCCGCTTCGATCGCTTTGGCGGCAAAGGCGCGCCCTTCATCGCGCAAGGGATCGAGCCCGGCGGTAACCAGCAACATCGGCGGCAATCCAGCCAGATCGGCGCGCAGCGGCGATGCGCGCCAGTCTGCGGCATCGGCGGCATAGACCTTGTCGAAATAGGCCATTTCCTGCGCGCCGAGACCGTATCCCTCGGCAAATTCTGCTCGCGACGGCGCTTTGTAAGAAGATGGGGCGGAACCCTGCTCGGTCACCGGATAGATCGGCCATAGTATCTCCACCGGCACCGCCGCCGGCTGGTCACGCAAGGCCAACGCCGTCACGATGGCCAGATTGCCCCCTGCACTGTCGCCGCACAGCACCAGCCCGGTCGCCTCCACGCCCAGCTCAGCCGGCCCGCCTGCCACCCAGCGCGCCGCCGCGATGCAATCCTCGGGCGCGGCGGGCCAGGCGTGTTCAGGCGCAAGGCGGTATTCCACCGACACCACCGGCAGGTCCAACCCGCGCGCAATCTCCGCCGCCATCGCTGCATGCGTATCGATCGAGCCGACCACAAAACCGCCGCCATGGTAGAACACCACCACCGGGCCGGCGCCGCGATCCCGGCGCGGATCATATAGCCGTAGCGCGATCTCCCCCGCCGGCCCCGGCATCACAGTATCGCGCGCCACCGCAATCTCGCCCACCGGCAGATCGGGCGAAGGCATCGCGCCCGGCGGCATCTGGCGGATCATCGCGATCAGCGCGTCACTGAACGGCGGACGCGGCTGAGCCGCCATGGCGTCGAGATAGGCGCGGACATCGGCGCGGATAGCCGGGGGGATTGGGGGCGTGGGCATGGGCATATCCTCAGGGTTGCTGCGGCGCCGCGTTTCCGGCGACGTTACCCGCAGTGTGACCAGCGAGGGGGCCCAGCGCAAGCGCCCGCCGCACCGCCGGCCGCACTGCGATGCGCGGACGCCATGCCGCCAGTGCCGGATACGCATCGATCCCGCCGGCATGCGTGGTGCCGATCAACCGACGGCCAGCAGGCGACATCGGCAATCGAACAGGCGCCGTGGCGGTTGGTGGACCATCCGCCCGGCGGCAACTCGACCCGGCTGAGCCCGAACTGACCTAGTGGATTGATTTTGACATTCGAGTCCCGCTTGCGGCAAAGGGTGCTGCCGAATGTCAAAATCATAAAATCCACTAGAAACAATATAATATCTACTGGTTCTTATGTTTTTGCGACATTTGCCTCTGCCCTTTGCCGAAAGGGATGCAAATGTCGGAAACGAACCACTAGGCCCCATTGCGAAGTCAGCGCCCAGCTGCGCCGCCCGGTCAGCAACGCGTCATGTGGCCCAAGCTGGTGCCGATCCGCGCCTTGTCGCCGCCGATATCACCCTTTGGCGGCATTACGTGACGCTCTCATGCGGCACCACCTCGTGGAAGCGCAGGTAATCGATCGTGCGCCAGCCATCGGGCTGGCTGGTGACGATATCGTCGAAGCGCATGCCCCAGCGGATGTCGCCCGCGCCATAGGCCCAGCGCCCGTGGATCATCTGGCCGCTGACCTCATCAATCCCCGACAGCAACACCATGATCTCCTGACCCGTCCCGCCGCAGCGATCGCCGAGCCACGGGTACAGCGGGCTGCTTTCGTCGATGCGGTGCATGATCGTCCAGGTTAGTGCGAACACCGGGTTGCTGCTGCGCTCCAGCCTGAGGTCGACAAACCGCCGCATCGCGAGCCCGCCCACGATGTCATCGATCAGCAAGGACAGCCGCGCCTCCGCCGAATAGATCACATTGTGCCGCTGATTGGCGGCGCGCAGCATCACCGTGGGCACCCCGTCAACATCATGCACCACCATCACCGCGCTGAACAACATCCGCGCGGTTGGGCGCGAAAAGCGCGCGAACGCGATTCCGGTGGCCAGCGCGAAGATCATAATGCCGAGCGTCACCTCGATCACCACCACCACATTGGCCCACAGCGACAGCGGGTAGATATTGCCATAGCCGATGGTCGCCACCGTATGGACGCTGAAAAAGAAATCGCGCAGGAACAGCGGCATATCCGCGCCGCCATGCGCGATGGCGAGGCCACTCGGATCGCAGCGGTAAATCGCCGCGAACCCCAGGTTGAACACCAGAAACAGCCCGGCGAACAGGAGGAACAGCATCGGCCAGGTCAGGCCCATCAGCTGATGGTAGATATCGGCGGCCGACCACAGCGGCAGCCCGCGCGCGCGGACCTTCAGCTTGCCATCACGCCGCGCCGAGGCGGTCAGCGAGCGCGGCCGCTGAGGGCGAAAGCGCGGGGGTGGTGGATTTTGCTCGCCCATGCCCCATGGCTAGCTGGCGCGTCCGCCCGGCACAAGCCGTCAGGCAGCGGCAAGTTGCGGATTGGTGGCAGTGCGCCCGGCACTGCGGCGCCGCAGCAGCGCATCGACGCGCTTCTCGACCAGATAATGCAGCGCGATCCCCCCGCCGACACACCAAACGAGGCTGGTCACCAGCAACAGCGGCTGACCCCCGGCTTTGGGGAGCATCGGCAACAGCATCCGCGCAAACACCACCAGCCACGCGACATGCGACACATAAATCGCATAGGACCACTCACCCAGCGCCAGCAGCACCGGATGGCGGCGCGGGCTCACACACAGCGCGCCGGAAAACACCGCCAGCATCGGTACCCCGCAGTAGAGCAACCGCACCGCATCTCCCTCGATATTAGCATAATGCCCGCCGATAAACCCGAGCGCCGCCACCGCCGGCCCGATCAGCGCCATCGCCCGGGCCAGCGCCCGCATCCCCCCCCGCTGACGGATCACCGCGACGAGCATGCCTGCGCCAAACTCCAGACATAGCGGCCGCAGCCAGCCCAGCGCAACCGCACCCGCCAGCACCGCTATCGCCACCGCGACATAACGCCGCGGGCTGGCAAAGATCGCGCCGGCCAGAATGGCATAGAACAGCATCTCGTATTCCAGGCTCCACCCCGGCACCAGCACCGGGTAATTGTAGCCGAAGCTGTGCGACGCAAACAGCATCGACAGCGCGCCGAAATGCTTGATGCTGTTGAATTCGGCCAGCATATCCGCCGGGGCCCCGCTGGCCACCACCAGAAACGCTATATAACCGACCGTCGCCAGCCAATAGAGCGGCACAATCCGGGCGATCCGCTGTCCGGCGAAACCGGCGGCGCTGCGCCGGGCGGCGCTTTGGGTGTAGACCATGATAAAGCCCGACAGCATGAAGAAGATGTCGACCGCCGCATCGGCGCCGACCTGCAAACTCTGGATCAGCCACGGCGATGCCGCCACGCCCAGCGCCGGGTTCTTGCAAATGTGGAACACCACCACCACCAGCGCGGCGATGGCGCGGATATATTGCAGGGCAAAGAGCTTCTCACGCTGTGGCTCGGCTGGCATAGGACGTTCCCGGAATTAAGCATAATCGGGCAAATTCAATATGTACTGGCCCGGATTTGGCTTATCCCGCCGCGTTGCTGACTAACAGTTTGTTTACCAAACCGGCCCGTCCAGAAACGGGACGCCAAGGCTTTTGCCCAAAGCGCGTGCAAACATGCGCGAAACTCACGGCCCCATCAAAGGCTCCCTCTTGCCCCTTGCGGCCAAACCGCTAGAGGTGGAGCGGTATCGGCGGCGGGCGGGCCGCCCCAATTGCAAGCGGATTAAGCGCATATGGCCCTTCTGACCCTTCCCAAAGACAGCCGCATCACCGGCAAGAGCCGCGAGCACAAGGCGCCGGGGGCCAAGCGGGTCAAGAAATTCACCGTCTACCGCTATGATCCCAACAGCGGGGAGAACCCGCGTTACGACCGGTTCGAGATCGATCTGGACAGCTGCGGCCCGATGGTGCTCGACGCGCTGATCAAGATGAAGTCCGAGGCCGACCCGACGCTAACTTTCCGCCGCTCCTGCCGCGAAGGCATCTGCGGGTCCTGCGCGATGAACATCAACGGGCGCAATGGGCTGGCCTGCACCACCGCCATCTCGGACCTCTCCGGCGATATCCGTATCACCCCGCTGCCGCATATGGAGGTGATCAAGGATCTGGTCCCCGATTTCACCCATTTCTATGCGCAATATGCGTCGATCCGGCCTTGGCTGCAAACCGTCACTCCCACGCCCTCGGGCAAGGAGCGGCTGCAATCGCCGGAGCAGCGCGAGAAGCTGGATGGGTTGTACGAATGCATCCTGTGCGCCTGCTGCTCGACCTCATGCCCCAGCTATTGGTGGAATTCGGACAAGTTCCTCGGCCCGGCGATCCTGCTTCAGGCTTACCGCTGGCTGGCGGACAGCCGCGATGAGATGACCGGCGAGCGGCTGGATGAGCTGGAAGACCCGTTCCGCCTCTATCGCTGCCACACGATCATGAACTGCGCCAATGTCTGTCCCAAGGGGCTGAGCCCGGCGCGCGCCATCGCCGAGATCAAGAAGATGCAGGTCGAGCGGCAACTCTGAACCGGACTTTCGCATGGCGGAGCCCTATTTCGACCTTCAGCCCGTGCCCGCGCATCCGGGCTGGTACAGCTGGAACCTGACCGATCCGACCTGCTTCAACGGCGCGGTTATGGGCGCGATGATGGTCAGGGCGGAGGGGGCAGTGTCGGCGCGGCTGCGGATGATGCCGGCCCAGCATCACGCCAATATGCATGCGGCGGTGCATGGCGGGGTGACCTTGGCACTGGCCGACGTATCTTTGTTCGCCGCCGCGCGAATGGTGGGCGGCGCGGGGGTCGACGGGGCGGTCACGCTCGACCTTGCCGCACATTTCATCAGCCCCGGACGGATCGGGGAGCCGCTGGACGCCGTGGCCGAGGTATTGCGTGAGACTGGGCGGATGGTGTTCCTACGCGGGCTGATCGAGCAGGACGGCACGCTGGTGGCGTCGTTCTCGGGCGCCTTGCGCAAACCTTCCCGGCGGTGAGCGGGCTGCTCACCCGCTATCAGGCGCTGATCGCGGCGGGCGAATTGCATCCCGATGCCGAGCAGGCGGCGGCGGGGGCGCGGCTCGCGCATTTGCAGGAGCAGTTGGAAAACCCGCCCACACCGGGCCTGTTCGCGCGCCTGCGCGGCCAGCACCCCCCGCCGCCGCACGGGGTCTATCTGTGGGGCGGGGTCGGGCGCGGCAAGTCGATGCTGATGGACCTGTTCCACGACACGCTGGCCATCGCGGAAAAGCGCCGCGCGCATTTTCACGCCTTCATGCTCGACGTTCACGCCCGGCTGCGCGAGGCCCGCAAGTCCGAGGCCGGCGATCCGATTCCCCCCGTCGCCGCCGGCATCGCCAAGGACCTGCGCGTGCTGGCCTTTGACGAGATGGTGGTCAACAATTCGGCCGACGCGATGATTATGAGCCGGCTGTTTACCGCGCTGATCCGCGATCATGGCATCGCGGTGGTCACCACCAGCAACCGCGCGCCCGATCAGCTGTACAAGGACGGGCTCAACCGTGAGCATTTCCTGCCGTTCATCGCGTTGATCGAAGCGGATTTCGAGGTTCTGGCGCTCAACGGCCCGCAGGATTACCGGCTGGAACGGCTGGGCGGGATCGCGGCGTGGCACACGCCCCTGGGCGAGGCGGCGACGGCGCAAGTGCGCGAGGCATTCTTTCGCCTGACCGATTATCGCCCCGAGGATGCTGCCAATGTCCCCTCGGCCGAGCTGGACCTTGGCGGCGGCCGCATGCTGCATGTGCCCAAAAGCCTGAAGGGCGTCGCGGTGTTCAGTTTCAAGCGGCTATGCGGTGAGGCACGGGGCGCGGCGGATTACCTCGCCATCGCGCATGCTTATCATACGGTGATCGTGGTCGGTGTGCCGCTGCTGGGCGCCGAGATGCGCAATGAGACGGCGCGGTTTGTCACGCTGATCGACACGCTGTACGAGCACAAGGTCAAGCTGTTCGCCACCGCCGCCGCCGCGCCGCAGGATCTCTATCCAGCGGGCGGAGGCGGCAACGGAAGCGGCCGTTTTGAATTTGAGCGGAGCATCAGCCGACTGATCGAAATGCAAAGCGCCGACTATCTCGCACTCGGCCACGGGCAGGGCTGAGCGCCAACAGGAGGAACATCCATGATCGTCACCACCACCGAAAATCTCGCCGGGCGAGCCGTAACCGAATGCCTGGGCCAGGTGTTCGGCGTCGTCGTGCGCAGCCGGGGGCTTAGCGGCAATATCATCGCGGGTCTGCGCACGATCATCGGCGGCGAGATCAAGGAATATACCGCGCTAGTCGAGGATACACGCCGCCACGCGCTCGATCGGCTGGTTACCAATGCCAGCGCGATGGGCGCCGACGCGGTGGTGATGATGCGTTTCGATTCCGGCCAGATCGGCCAAATGATGAACGAGGTCGTCGCCTATGGCACCGCCGTTCGGCTGGCCCCGCTTTGACGGGAAGAGCGCGGGGCGCCGCGCTGACTTTGGGCACGTTGCTGCTGGCCGGCGGATTGTTGATCCGGCCGTTCGGAGGCGGCTTTGCGCTAATCCTGTTCGGCGCGCTTATCCTGCTGACCGTGATGCTGGAGCGGCGCTATCGCAGGGCCGACGCCGCGCCGCCCGGACCCGAATGGCAACGCACCGGCGAGGTGTTCCGCGACGAGGAAGCCGGGCGCTGGGTGACGGTATGGTTCAACCCGGCCACTGGCGAGCGGAAATACGTGGCGGATTAGAATGTTTTTCGAACGGAGTGGAACACGCAGTGACTCGGGAACGTCAGTCACCGAAGGTAAAAAATGCGGCAAACCAGGAATCTAGGCCGCCGCGCGATGTCGCCGCGCCTGCACCGCCGCCAGACGCGACATCAGCTTGAGATCGGCCTCGCTGAGTTGCAGCGCGGTTTCCGCCCAGGCATCAACAATGGCCTCCATCTCGGCCAGCGGCACCGGCGAGGCCAGCCGCATCGCCCGCCGCGCCCCGACCAGCCCGGCATGGCCCCGCGCCGACCGCGCGATGAACTGATGCGTTGCCGCGACGCCCTCGCCCGGCTCGGCCAGATACGCGACGAGCCCGAGGTCGTACATTTGCTGCGCGGTATAGGTTTGATTGCCCATGATCATTCGTTCGGCCATCGCGGTGCCCAGCTTGCGCGAGAGCAGCGCATGCGCGCCCATGCCGGGGAACAGGCCGAACATCACCTCGGGCAGGCCGAAGGTCGCGCCGCGCTCGGCAATCAGCACATCGAAGGACAGCAGCGCCTCGAACCCGCCACCCAGCGCCTGCCCCTGCACCAGGCCGACAGTTAGCATCGGCAGATCGAGCGCGTTGATATTGCGGTGCAAAATCCGCACGCAGCGGTGCCCATAGGCGGAGAGCCCGGCACGATCCCCCTCGCGGATCAGCCGCTGAAACAGCTCCAGATCGCCGCCGAAACAGAATACGCCGGGCTCCCGGCTGCCCAGCACCAGAAAATCCAGCGGAACAAGCCCCGGGCCGAAATGCCGCGCGATCAGCTGTTGCCAAACCTCGAAATCGCCGAGCAACGCGGGGGTGAAGCTGGCGCGGCCGGTGGGACGCATGAAGCTCCATAGCGCACGCGTCCGCTCATCATACAGGGATTCCAGCTCGGGCAGGTGGTACAGCCGCTCAGGCACGGCGCGGCGCAGTTCCGAACTGTCGTGCAAATCATCGTCGCTCATCACTGCGGGAATAATGCCCGCAATATCCCGGTCCTGCGCACCAAACGCACCGTCGTAATCGGCCGTCAATCGGTCCATAGACCCCCCTTGCATCGCGAGACCGGGACGACCGATATGTCCCGAGCTCCGCGAATTTCCAAGTTTCTAAACTGGTTACGAGACGTTTTGCAACGGCTATTTAATTAGCAACAAAAACCAATGCTGCGCAGCGCCAATCAGCCGGCCAGCCCGAGATGGGTCAGCGACCGGTCGAGCATCAACAATTGCCAAAGCAGCCGCGAATGGTCCGCAACCCCGGCAATATGCGCCTCCGCGATTGCGGTGATGCGTTTCGCGTCGAACCAGCCGGTGCGAGCCAGCGCGGTACTTTGCGCAACTCCCCGCGCCGCGCCGGCCAAAGGCCCCCGCAACCATTGCGCGATCGGCGTGACGAATCCCTGTTTGGGACGGAACAGAATATCGTCGGGCAAATAACGGCGCATTGTCTGCTTGAGCAGCCACTTGCCCTGCCCCCGGTGCACGCGCATCGCTTCGGGCAGGCTGGCGGCAAATTCGATGAGGCGGTGATCGAGCAGCGGTTCGCGCGCCTCCAGCCCCACCGACATGCTGGCCCGGTCCACCTTGGTGAGGATGTCTCCCGGCAGCCAGAATTTGAGATCGGCATATTGCGCCCGGTCCAACCCCGAGCGCGCCGGGGCATCGCGCATCACCTTGGTGAAGGCGTCCTCCGCCCGGTAATCGCCGCGCAATCTTTTGTATTCGGGCGAGTACAGCGCATCGCGCAAAGCCGGCCCGGTGACCGAAACCGCGCCGGCATAGGCATCCTCGCTGCTCCCCGCGAGGCTCAGCAGTGTAGTCTTGGCGCGCAAGGGCCGTGGCGCCCAGTCGGCCTTGGGGTACATCCGGCCCAGCGTGCCGAACACACCGCTGCGCAGGCCGGCGGGCAGCGATCCGCGGAAGCGCTCTTCACCGTGGTGGAACACGTGGCGGCGGTATCCGGCAAAGGCCTCATCGGCGCCGTCACCCGACAGCGCCACTGTCACCGTCTCGCGCGCCAGCTGGCACACTCGCCAGGTCGGCAGCGCGGAGGCATCGGCAAACGGTTCATCGAACATCGCCGCCAAGGCCTCGGCGCCCTCGAAATCATCGGGCGAGACGTTGCGCGCGCGGTGATCGGTCTTGAACTGTTCAGCGACCTGGCGAGCATAGCTGCTCTCATCCAAAGCCGCGACATCGAAGCCGATCGAGCAGGTCTTGACCGGGTTCGACGACGCCTCGGCCATCAACGCGACCACCGCCGAAGAATCCACCCCGCCAGACAGGAACGCGCCCAGCGGTACGTCGGCCACCATCCGCGAGGTCACCGCATCGCGCAGCAAATGCACCAGTTCGGCCTCAAGATCGGCGGGCTTGCCGCGCCGCCGCTCTGCAAACGAAACGTCCCACCACTGCACCGACGGGGCGGGCGGCGCATCGTGGCGCAGCAGGCGGTAATGCCCGGCGGCCAGCTTCTCCACCCCCCGCAATATCGAGCGGTGATCGGGCACATAGCCCCATGTCAGGTAATCCTCGATCGCCAGCGGATCGATATCCCGCCGCAACAGCGGATGCGCGGTCAGCGCCTTCAGCTCGGAACCGAAGATCACGCTGCCATCGGATAGCGTGGCGGTGAACAGCGGCTTCACCCCCAACCGGTCGCGCGCTAGCAACAAACTGCGCTTCTCCAGATCGTAGATCGCAAAGGTGAACATGCCGGCCAGACGCGGCAGGCAATCGACGCCCCAGCGCTGGTACGCGGCGAGGATAACCTCGCTGTCGCCATCGGTGTGGAAACGCGCACCGCCGACGGCCAGTTCGGCGCGCAACTCGCGGTAATTGTAGATCTCGCCGTTAAAAACCAGCATCGCGCGGCCATCGGAGGAGGCCATCGGCTGGGGCGAGCCGGCAATGTCGATGATCGAGAGGCGGCGATGCCCGAGGCCAACGCCGGGCGCGGTCCACACTCCGAAGCCGTCCGGGCCCCGGTGTGCGATGGCGTCGCACATCCGCTCCACCCGGGCCGGGTCGACCGGCTTGGGCGTCGCGCAATGGAAGATACCGGCAAATCCGCACATATCGCTGCCTCCGGGCGCATTAATACCCCGTTTGAGTGATGCTTACCGGGGAAAAACTAAGAATTTCGCGCGATCTGGTCCAGCCAGCGGTCTAACGGCGCGATCGCAGCGCGAAAAGCCCCGATAGCAGCGGCGGCGGGGTGGCCGGGTGCTTCCTCGGCGCTGATGATCAGCATCGCCGTGGGCTGGGCGCGGAGCAGCAGGCGGCTTTGCATCGTGTGCAACCGCAACGCCAGATTGCCGCCGGTGGTCAGTGATCCGCTGTGAAAGGTAGTCTGCGCCAGCCGCTGATGGCCCCCTGCGGCCAGCAGCCGATCGATGCGCGCTTGCGGGGGGGAAGGTGCCGGCCCTTGCCAAGCCCAATCGCCATCCTCGGGCACGGCCCCCTCGCCCGGCGCGCCAGCGTTGCGCCCTGAACCTTGCGCGGCATACAGCGCATAGAACACATCGACCCGGTGGCCGGCGCCATCGGCATAGGCGCCCAGCAGCCGATGTGCGGCGCCGGCAGCTCGCGGGCTCCACGCTGGATTCACGGCAACATCCACCCGGTGCCAGCCAACCACCTCGGGCAGGGCGATTTGCGCCGGCATCGCGGCCTCCAGCCGGTCCGCCGCCATCACCCATCCCGCCGCGCCCAGCGCCACCGCGATGCCCAGCACGGCCGCCAATGGCATTGCCCGGCCCTGCACCCTTGCCAGCAGCAGCGACGCGTTGATCGCGTCCGCATCCACAATCGCCGCGCCCGCCGGCCGGTCGAACCAGCGCCACGCGCCGCCGATGATCGCCGCGATCACCACCGCAAAGAACACCCAGCCATAGATGATATGATCGACCCCGCCGGCATAGGCCGCGCCCATGCTCTGCGCGACATAGACGGTGCCCCACGCCCGCACGCCATTGGCCAGGATCGGCACCACCACGCAGGCCAACAGAAACACCGCGCGCCGCCGCCAGCCGACGAAGCACAAATTGGCCGCCAAAGCGCCAAACGCCAGCATTGCGACAAGAAACTTCACCCCCGAACACGCCTCGGCAATGACGAACAGGCCGGCGGGCGTGGTGATGAACACCCCGTCGCTCACCGCGCGCACATGCGTCAGGTGGAGCAGCGCGATGGTCAGCGCGGCGGTGATCGCCTGCAACGCGGGAACCAGCTCATCCCCCGCCGGCACCAGAAACACCATATAGGCCAGCGGAAACACCAGCCCGGCCCCAACCCGCACCCCCAGCACCGCCAGCACCCCGCCGATCAGCATCAGCACCGCGCCCAGCTCGCTCGCCTCGGCCAGACCCGCGAACCGCCCCAGCACCCACAGCAGAGCTGCTAGCGCCAAAGCCGCCAACCCCGGCCACCAGCCCTGCGGCTTAATCGCGGCCAGTTGCGTCCGCCGCTGCCACACCAGCCACGCCAGGATCGCCGGCACCAGCACCACATGCTCATACGTCGAACTGTTTAGCCATTGCGCGACCATGGCCCGCCAATCGGCCAGCGCCACCGCGATCAGCACCGCCCACAGCGCGCCCAGCCGCACCAGCGCCGCGCGCCAATCCGCCCCGGCTGGCGCCGAGTCAGGCGGCATTTCGCGAGACGTCCGGCTGCCCGGCATAGGCGTTGATGCCCATCATCGCCGCCAGCGGCGCCAGCGCGCTGGGCCAGCTTTGATGCTCCACGACGAAACACCGCGCCGCTGCGGCGATCTGCGCCGCGCGGGCCGGATCCTGCGCCAGAGCGATGATCGCCCCGGCCAGTTCCGCATCGCTGGTCGCGGTGACGAAATGCTGCCCGGTCACCGCAGCGATCCCGGTGGCGGCGGCATCGGTCAGCACCACCGGCAGGGCCATTGCCATCGCCTCCAGCACCTTATTCTGCACGCCGCGCGCAATCTCCAGCGGGGCCAGCGCCATGTCGCAGCCCTTCAGCCACGGCCGCACATCGGGAACCGCGCCCCACACATGCGTGCCCGGACACGCGCCCAGCGCCAGCACCGCCGATGTCGGCGCGCGCCCGACGATATGGAAGCTCGCTCCCGGCAATGCCGCGCGCACCAGCGGCATGATCCGCCGCGCCGCGCGCTCCACCGCCGCCACATTGGGGGCATAATCCATCTGCCCGGTGAAGATCAGCCGGGGCGCTGGCAGCGCCGCCAGCCGAGGCTCGGGCACCACCGGCGCAGGATCGAAGAAGTCGCAATCGATGCCATTGCCCAGCACGCGAATATCGGCGCCTCGCGCCATCGGCCCCAGCCGGCCCTCGAACAATTCGGCCTCCTTGGCCGAGATCAGCAGGCTGACATCGGCGCGCTTCGCCAGCACCGCCTCCATCCGCCCCAGCAGCACGCCCTCGCGCGCGTAGATCCACGAACGAGGCCCCCGGCCGGCGGCGGCATAGGCCTCAAACTTGGCCGAATCGACATCGCAGAAATCCATGATCACATGCCCCGCAAAGCCGCGCGGCACATATTGCCCCATCTGGCCCGAGAATACATAGATCGCCCCGATCCGCCCCTCGGCGACCAGCCGGTTGACATAAGCGCGAAGCCCCGCATCGCGGAACGCGGTGACGCTGACCGGCTCGCCATGGACCAGCGCCTCCAACCCGGCCAGCGCCAGCGATTTGCCGCGCCGCACCAGCCGATAGCTGGCCGCCATTGCCGCCAGCTCCGCCTCCTCGGCCATATCGGCGTCATCATCGGCAAAGCACGCGACATGCACCGGCGCCAGCCGCGCCAGGTGGCGCAGGATGTGGTGCGAGCGGATCTTGTCGCCCCGGTTGGGCGGAAACGGCATGCGGTGAGCGATGAACAGGATCTCAGCGCTCATCCCAGCCCTCTTGCGATCCACGGGCCGATGAGGTTTGCGATGGGATGCGGCAGGCGCTTCCACAGGTCGATCTGGCGGCTGTGCGCGGCGCTGGTCGGGTCGGCGTCGCGGGGCGGCTGACCGGGGGCGGTCCATACGCCATAGCTCAGCGGCTCGGGCTCGAAACCCCAGTTTTTCTTGAAATCATAGGCGCCGCTGTGGGTTTTGGAGCGGCCGAAATCGAAGTGGCTGCATCCGCGCGCGCGGGCGTGCAGCAGCAGCTCATAATACATCCGGTCATTGGCGCGCAACCGCCGCGCCGCATGGGTGCCGCCGCCCCAATAAGGCATGACCGCGCCCTTATGATAGACCGAGAGCACACTGGCCACCGCCGCGCCGTTATGCCGCACGGTGAGGATGTCGGCATCGTCGCCAAACCCGTCCATAACTGCCTCGAACAAGGCGCGGGGAAATACCGGCGTGCCGAGATTGTGGACGCTATGCGCGTAGACTTGGTAATGCGCGGCGCGATCCGCCGGCCCCCGGCCCACACTGACTTCGAGCGTATTGGCCAGCCCCTTGCGCACCTCGGCGCGCTGCTTGCGCGGGATGGCGAGCAATTCGGCCTCATCATCGGCAGCGAGCGGGCGGATAAAGCCGCAATGCGACTGGTCGCGGATGTGCCAGCCAGTGCGGCCCGCCGGTAGCAGGCCGCCCCGCAACTCCGCCGCCGGGCAAGAGCGGCGCAGCGCCAGTTCCTCCAGTGCGGCGAACATCGGCAGGATGACGACGCCATCATCGGCCAGCAGACCGCCGCCCACCGCAAAGCCCGAAGACGCCATCAACCGGCCAAAGATCGGCGAATGAATCTCGTTCAGCGGCAGGTAGGCGGCAACCTCCCCGCCCCACTCCCCCACCAGCGCCAGCGCGGCATTACCGGTCGCCTCCGCCACCGCCAGCAGCCACGCCGGGCGGTGGAACGGCGAGCCCTCCGGATGCGCGGCGACATAGGCCTCCAGCCGCATCGCTTCGCCCGGATCGGCAAGGTCGGCCAGGCGCACGGCCAGCGCCGGATCGAGGCGAAACGGCGCGTTCATGCCGCGATATCCTGCGCGGGCAGCCACAGCGGGGCGTTCGCCGCCTCCGCCCGGACCAGCTCGTCCATCCGCCCCCACGGGAACGCGCGGACCAGCCGGCGCAGCTTGCCCTCCATCGCGCCCAGCCGCGTGTAATGCCTGAGCCTTGAGCGTAGCGGGGCATGGTTTATGCGCGGTTGACCGGGATCGACCTCCCACGGGTGGAAATAGAAATGGGCTGCGCGGCCTTCCTCGCCATTGATGCGGCGGATCGCCCAGGTGCTGAGATCATAGGGCAGCAGCCGGAAGAACCCCCCGCCCCCCGCCGCCTGGCGGATAGTGCCCAGCTCCACCGTGGTGACCGGCAGCTCGATCAGCGGGCTGTCGGGCAGCGGGCGATAGGCAAAGCGCGGCGCGGCGCGCCAGCCGTAATGATCATGGCGGATCGGCGCGACACTGGACGAATAGGCATAGCCTTGGTCGGCCAGCACCTCATGCGCCCAGGGGGTACGCTGATCGATCGAGAAGCTGGGCGCGCGATAGCCGGTGATCGCCACCCCGGCGGCATCCTCCAGCACCGCTTTGGCGCGGGCGATGTCGGCCGCAAAGCCCTTGGCGTCGAAAGTGAACACCCGCGCGTGATCCCAGCCGTGGCTGGCCAGCTCATGCCCACCATCGACGATGCGCCGCATCAGCGCAGGATGACGCTGCGCCACCCAGCCCAGCGTGAAGAAGGTGGCTTTGACCCCGGCTTCGGCAAACAGATCGAGGATCACCGCGCAATTGCGCTCCACCCGGTCGTCCAGACTGTCCCAGCTGGCGCGCGCGATCACGTTCTCGAACGCACCGACCTGGAACCAGTCCTCCACATCGACCGAAAGGCCGTTAATCGGGCTCAAGACAGCGATACTCCTGCGAATATATTCGCGCGAACCTAGCGCATACGCAAAACCAAACGATTAACGCTCAAGCCGCAAGCAGACGGTTTGGTCCCGGCTCAGGCGGCCACTGCGCGGGTTTCGTCGCGTTCGATCCATTCGATCAGCATGGTCAGCGTGTGGCGCAAGGTGCGGTCCTGTTCGATCACCCGCCCCTCCAGCGAGGCGATGCGTTCGTGGAGTTCGCCAACATTGTCATGCACGGGGTCATGCACCGGGATCGGCGGTGGCGCATCGTGCGAATTGGCCAGTTCGAGCACCGCGTGCTGCAACTCGGCAATCTGCGCATCGCGCAGCGCCAGTTCCGCCGCGATCCCGCTGGCGGCCGCAGCCGCAGCCTTGGCATGATGGCCCAATGCAGTGGACGGTGCGATCGATGACGCGGATTGCTCGCCCGGCTCCACAGGGGGACCCAGTTGCAGCGCGCCATCGGCGTTCAGTTCGGACAGAACCTGCGCCAGCATCACGCCATCGACCCGCTTGCGCTGCTCCACCGCGCCCAGCAGCAGCAGCCGGTTGACCACCAGATTGACCCGGCGCGGCACCCCGGCGGTAACCGTGAACAGCTCGGCAAACACCCGCTGATCGAAAGTGGGGTTGTTGGCCCACCCGGCCACCTTCAGGCGGTGCATGATATAGGGCTCGATCTCGCCGGGCTCCATCGGGTCGAGATGCTGCGCCGCGATCACCCGCTGGCGCAATTGCTCCAAACGGGGGTGGCCTTGCAGGCAGTCTCGAAATTCGGGCTGGCCCAGCAGCAAGACCTGGAGCAAAGGTTGCGCGCCAAGCTGAAAATTGGAGAGCATGCGCAGCTCTTCGAGCGCCTCGATCGACAGGTTCTGCGATTCATCGACCACCAGCAGGCACCGCCGACCGGCGCGCGCCTCGTCATGCAGGAACGCCTCGATCATGCCGAGTACCGCCGGCTTGTCATGCCCGCCAGCCGCCAGACCGAACGCCTGCCCGACCAGCTGAACCATCTCCACCCCGTCGAGGCGGCTGGTGACAACTTGCGCCGCGGTCAGCCGCGCACGGTCGATCGTGGCCATCAGATGCGCGACCAGCGTCGATTTGCCCGCACCCACCTCGCCGGTGATGACGATAAAGCCCTCACCCTGCGCCAGCCCATAGCCGAGATAGGACAGCGCCTTGCGGTGCGTCGTGCTCTCGAAATAAAAGGCCGGGTCCGGGGTCAGTTGAAACGGACGATGCCGAAATCCGTAAAAATCATCGTACATTATCAGCCCACCTTACCCGTCAGAAATACCATCGTCCGGACTTGTCTGTCAGAAGATATACCGCATGCTCACCGCGCCCGACATGCTCCATGCATCGTCGAGATTGTCCCGCGAGATGCCGTCCAGCGCCAGCGACGCATGCGCCTCCAGATGCTGCGACAGATGCCGCTGGTACAATGCGACTGCCCGAATTGCGGTCAGATCGCCAGTCGAAGTCAATCCGCTTTGGAAGCGGTACGCATCGATGGTCGCCTCGAAGCGCGAGTTCTCATCGATCTCGCGGGTCACGTAACCGGCCGCCCAGACATAGCGATCGACCTTGCCATCGACGCTGGCCAGCACCGTATTCGGCGAACCGATGTAGCGGCGGCGGTTATAGCCAAACGCCACGCCGGTCTGAAAACGTCCCAATTGCACGCCATATGTCGCGGTAAGGCCCTGCGAACGGTAGATAGCCGAATTGGTCTGGCCCAGCACACCGGCCAGGCAAGTGCCCGAAGACAGCGACGAAACACAGCTCGACAGATTGCCAGTGATCGCATCGCGCACCGTCTGGAACTGGGTCGGCAGGTTGAACAGCGAGTTGGTCAGGTCGCCACCAAAACCGGCGAGGTTGTCGTAAAATACGATATTCACCGCGCTGCGCGAATCCGGCTGATAGGTCAGCGTGCCATAGGCCGAGAAGCCGCCGTAACGCCGGCCGACATGCACCTCTAGGTTGGTGCGGCGGCTGGGGCGCCAGATGACGCCGGCGTCATAGATCAGGCCCCTCGTGTCAAAGGCAACATAACGCGGGCCGGCGAAATCGGTGACGTAATGCCCGGAGGCATCGACCACCGGCAAGCCATTGGCATCATGCACCGCATCATGGCTGGTAACCACCACATCTTCAAAACCGACGCCGCCGACTGCGGCGAGGTCGCCGCTGAGCGGGACCGTCACTTCGCCGCGTACATGCTTGTCGATGATCTGCTGCGCCAGGTTGGAGGCGTTTTCCTTGTAGAAGCCGGCGTCCGCGCCAAGCCCCACCGGCGCAAGCTCACCCGGCCGCGTGCCAAGCGAAAGCCGCGCGTCCTGTACCGTCGAATGGTCGAAAATATCACCTGCGGCCAACACCGGCGCGCCGGGCGTGGTCACGGTCAGCGGGGTATTGCCGATCTTGGTGTAGCCCAGCCGATAATGCCCGTCGACCGCGACATCACCCAGATGGGTGGTCAGCGCCGGACCGGCATAGACCGAATAGACCTGGGTCAGCGCATCGCCCGAGACCGGAACCGTGCCAATCGTTGCCCCGCCGGGGGTGACATAGGTCTGGTTGGCATAACCGCCGTAATCGACGCGCAGCGTGTTGGGAATGATCGCGCTGGACAGCCGGGCGAGGCCGCTGAACGCGTTGCCGCTGCCCTGCCCGCTTTCGCCGAAATTGCGCTCGAACCGCAACGACACCACGCCCTGATTGTTGCGTCCGTTGATATAGGCCTCAAGCCCGGCCGCCGCCTCTGAATAGGTAAGCACCTGATGCTTGGGCGAAAGATAGGCGTCGGCGACCTGGCCGACCTCGATATAGGGCTTGATCACCAGCTCGCGCTGATCGACGTGATTCTGATCAAACACGCCGAGCCGCTTGGGGTGCAGCACGGTCTTGCCGCGATCGGCGGTGTAATCTGCGTCGGAAACATTGTCCGAAGACAGCTCCTCCGAATTGCGCGAGGTGCCGTAATAGCGCGCGGTGCGTTCGACCAGATCCTGATCGCGCACCTGACTGCGCGCCTGTGACACCGATGCGGGATCGGCGCCGGCCCAGCCGTCGTTGCCGCTGGCGGCATAGGGATTGACCCCGGCGGCGGAGCGCTGCTGTCCGGTGACCTCCTCGGTCGATCCGTCATCGCGCGGCACGCCAAGCTCGCCCTGCCCGACCGAGATATTGGGAGAAGTTACCCCGTCGGCGACACCGTTCACGCCAGTGTCGGTGTAGCCGCGCGCCTGCTGAGCCTGGCCCTGACCGGGCACGAGCACCGTGCCCGCGCATGCCAGGATCAGAGAGAGCGCCGTCGCCTGACGGGGTTTCCATAGCATCGTATTTACCCGCGATAACCGTAATACGAACCAAAGCGGCGGCCGCTCGGGCTGAACGCAACGGCGTTGAGCAACAGTTGCACATTGTGACAGCCCGACAGCAACGAGGCGGCATCGGTGATCGCGCCCTTGGGCGTGGTATCGGCCATCGCCACCAGCACGGTCTGACCCACCAGCTTGGCCAGTTCGACCGGCAGCGAAGCGGCAAGCGCCGGCGGCGTGTCGAACAGGACGATCCGGCGCGGCGAACCTTCGGTCAACCGGTCGAGCACTTCGGAAGCCCGCGCCGAGGCAAGGTATTCCGAATCCGAGTTGGTCGGACGACCGCCCGGCAGCACCGAGAGCCCCGGAATGTCGGTCGCCATGATGCAGTCCCGCACGTCGAGATGGGCATCGGCAAAGGCGTCCATCAGACCCGGACCTTGCGGCAGGCCGAGCGTCTGGATGATCGACGAGCGGGCAATGTCAAAGTCGCAGAGCAGGACCTCAGTGTCCTTTTCGGCGGCAATCGACAGCGCCAGATTGAGCGCGCAGAAGGTTTTGCCTTCGCCGGCATAGGGCGAACACACCATGATCCGCTGGGCCTCGCCGCCGCCACCACGCTTGCGCAGGTCCTCGACCTGTTCGAGCAGCTGGCGCTTGACGATACGGAACTCCTCGAGCTGGGCGGTGAAGCCACCCTCGGGGCGAACCATGCCCGCATCGGCAACCCGCTGACGGTTGATCCGGTGGATCACCTTCTCATTATGCGCCGACTGATAGGCCGGGGCATAAGCGGGCTGCGGAGCGTAAGCAGGTTGCGGAGCATACGCTTGCGGCTGGGGCGCATAGGCCGGAGCTTGGCTGTAGCCGTAGGGCGGGGTCTGCCAGGTCGCCTGGGGAGGCTGCTGATAGGCTGCCGGCGGTGCCACAGGCTGTGCCATATAGGCGGGCGGAGCCTGATGCGCCTGCGGCGCCTGTTGCGTCGGGTGGAGCGAGGCGGGGATCATGTCGCCGGGCATTACCGGGGGCACCATCTGGCCGCGATCGAACGCCTTGACCGCACGCTCGATCAACGAGCTGGTGGGTTCTTCAGCAGCGGCAGGGTTTTTCATCGGTTCAGTCATGTCAACCTCCTCAAGCCACCATGCTGCGGCTGACGAATTCCATCGCCAGCAACATCACGAACACTCCGCCGAGAGCCCCGGCTGTGGCATAGAAAACCATAGTCTTGCGAGTACGAGCGGCTTGCCCTGCGGCAGACAGCGACTGTGAGATCGCCCCCAGTACCGGCATGCCCGTAACGCGGCCCAGTTTCGCCGTGGTCCCGAAGGTCGAGCGCAATTCGCCCGCCGCAAAGGCCACGCCGGCTCCGGCACCGATGCCGATGACCAACACCATGAACAACAGCATCGGGCGGTTGGGCGCGATGGGGGTACGCGGTGTCGTCGGCGGATCGATAACCTGAAACTTGATCGAATTGTGCGTGTTCTCGACCGCACCCTTCAGACGCAGCTCCTCACGGCCCTGCAGCAGCTTGTCGTAGTTCTGCTTGAGGACGTCATAGTCGCGGCTGATGTTCTGGGCCTGAGCGACCAGATCGGGGTTGGTGGTCTGCTGCGCCGTTGCCGTGGCAATGTCGCTTTCAACCGACGCTTTACGAGCCATGAGGGCCTGGATCGAGGCCTGCCGATCGGCACGCTGCGATTGCAGCGCGAGATAGGCCGGATTGGGAACGCCGCCGACGAAAGTGCCTGCACCCTCGGCCGAAGCCTGGCTGCGCAGCGCCACGATCTGGTTGCGCATCGCGATCACGTCGGGGTGGTTCTCGGTCAGACCGCGGGCCCGCATCATGGCCAGATCAGACTGAGCCTGAGCCAGCGCGCCGCGCGCGCCGCCGGTAACACCGACGCCGGCGACCGACTGGGGCGTACCCGCCATCTGGCCGCTGACCGCAGCCAGCCCGCTTTGTGCAGCGGCGAGATCGCCGTCGATGTTGCGCGTTTCGCTACGATCCGATTCCAGACGCTGGATCATCGAAACACCGCCCTGAGCAAGCTCGGGATGCAGCGATTCAAAGGCCAGGCGACGCTGTTCGGCAGCTTCGAGTTCCTTCTGGCGCGAGGCCAGCTGGGTATCGAGGAAGGACATCGAATCCTTCATCTCGCCGGCGTTGTTGGCAAGGTTCTCGTCATGGAAGATGTCGATCATCTTCTGGACGATTTGCTTGGCCAGCTTGGAATTGTCCGCATCGCGCAGACCCAGCGAGCCCGAGGTGGCCGAGATCGCGAACAGATTGTCCTGATCGCTGGTCACCTTGATGTTCTTGCCGAGCGTGGCAACCGCGGAGTCCATGTCCTTGCGCGAGCTGATATTGTCACCCAGCGCGGTGGCGCGGATAACCTGCTCGAGATGCTTGGTGCTGGTCAGCGTGTTGCGGACGCGATCGATGTCGTGCTGGCGCTCGTTGTCGCCAATGCCGAACTGGGTGGCCAACGCATCGTTGAGCTGCACATAAATGCGCGCGTGCGATTCGTAGGAACTGGGGATCATTGCCACAACCAGCCAACCGATGATGCAGATGCTCCAGGCAATGCCCAGAGCCAGCCACCGGCGGTGCCAGATGGAGTGGAATGTCGCGCGAAAATCGTCGTAGAGCGTATCCATCGCTTTTATACTCCTCGTGTCTTGCTCAGAACACGCTCTCAGGGATGATGATGACGTCGCCGGGCATCAACATGACGTTGGCCTGGCTATCGCCTTTCTTGAACAGGTCGCCCAAACGCAGTGCGAATTCGCGCTGTTTGCCGCTGGCCTTGTCATAGCGGACGAGCTTGGCGCGGTTGCCCGAGGCGAACTCGTTCATCCCGCCGACCGCGATCATCGCATCGAGCAAGGTCATGTTGGCGCGATAGGGGATCGACGAGGGCTTGCCGGTCGCGCCGACAATCCGGACCTGCTGGCTGAACGTGCCGGCAAAGCGGTTGACGATGATCGAGACCAACGGGTCCTGCACATATTGCGACAATTGCAGCTGGATATCCTGTGCCAGCATCGACGGGGTCTTGCCCACCGCCGGCATGTCGGTGATCAGCGGCGTGGTGACGCGGCCGTCGGGGCGGACCTGAACGCGCGCGCCCAGCTCCGGGTTGCGCCACACAAAGATGGTCAGCTCGTCAAGCGGTCCGATGACGTAATCTTCGCCCGGCCCTTCCTGCATCGCGACGAAATTGGCGGGGGGCAGGTGTTGGCCACCTGAGCTGCCGGCGCATCCGCCCAGCGTCAGGCTGACCAAAGCGCTTCCCGCAAGCAGACGTACCCAATTTTTGCTCGGCATGGTGTTGTTCCTCGACGACGCCGCTTGCCAAATCAGGACACAATTCCCGAACCGGTACACGGCTGATCACCACCTGCTATCGAGCAAAAGGGTAAACATACCGTTAGCCATTGGCGGGGAAGTGGGGGGCGAAAGCGCATATTTCGGCGGTTCGTCGCTTGGCAGCGCCAAAATCGAGAAAATTTACGTCTGTTTGCTGAAAAGCGCGAAAGGGCGCTTTTCGCAGAAGCCTGTGCCATCCCGCGCCCCCCTCCCGACCTCCCACAGCGTATATCCTGAATGGGAAGTCGGGAGGGCGCGCGGGATGAAACAGGCTTCCTTCGCAAAAGCGCAATTTCGCGCTTTTCGCCAAACAAACCGCGTTAAATCAGCATCTCCGCCGCCGGCCCATGGCCTAGAAACGCCGCCGGGCTGGCGCTGGCGCCATAGGCTCCGGCGCAGAATACCGCGACCAGATCGCCCGCTTCTGCATGCGGAAAGCCGCCTCGCTCGGCCAACCGGTCCAGCGGCGTGCACAGGCAGCCGGCAATATTGGCTTCCTCCACCGCCTCGGCACCATAATGCGTCGCGATCGCGACGGGGTAATTGCGCCGCATCACGCTGCCGAAATTGCCGGTCGCCGCCAGCTGATGGTGCAGGCCGCCGTCGGTGATCAGGAACACCGCGCCATGGCTGATCTTGCGCTCGATAATCCGGGTCAGATATATGCCCGCCTCGCCTACCAGATAGCGGCCCAGCTCTACGCAAAAGCGCGTATCGGCACATTCGGCGGAGAGCGCGTCCAACGCCTCGCCCAGCGCCGCGCCAATGCGCGCAATATCCAGCGGTTCATCGCCCGCGAAATAGGGAATGCCAAAGCCGCCGCCCAGATTGCAATGCGGCAAAGCCACCCCCGCCTCGCCTGCCAGGCTCACCGCCAGCGCGACGCTCTGCGCCTGCGCCGCGATGATCGCTTGCGTATCGAGCGACTGGCTGCCGGCATAGATGTGAAAGCCCCGCCACTCCGCCCCCGCTGCGACGATCCGCCGCGCCAGCGACGGCACGCGCTCGGCATCGAGGCCGAACGGCTTGGCCCCGCCGCCCATCTTCATGCCCGAGCCCTTGAGGTCGAAACCGGGGTTTACGCGTATGGCGAGGCGCGGCACGATGCCCAGAGCATCCCCGATGGCCAGCGCGCGGGCGACCTCGGCCTCGGATTCGCAGTTAAGCGTGATGCCGGCGGTGATCGCGGCGCTCAGCTCACGGTCGCGCTTGCCTGGCCCGGCAAAGCTGATCCTTGTGGGTGCCATGCCCGCAGCCTGCGCCATCGCCAGTTCGCCCGCCGAGGCAATGTCGAACCCATCGACCAACTCGGCCATCGCGGCCAATAGCGGCGCAAAGGGGTTGGCCTTGATCGCATAATGCACTGCCAGCCGCGCCGGCATCGCGGCCCGCAACTCCGCCACCCGCGCGCGCAGCATCCCGCCGCTATAGACGAACAGCGGGGTATCGCCGGCGCGCTCGACCAGATCGGTGGCCTTATGCCCGGCGATCATCAGCACGCCATTTGCCGCGCCAAAGCCCTTCGGGATCGGCCCCAATTTCTTGCCCGCAGCCAGCGTCACGCCGCCAACCCCGTCTGAATCTGCGCGGCCAGCCCGGCGCGATCGATCTTGCCATTGGCGCCCAGCGGCATCGCCGCGACCCAGTGGATTACGGTAGGCTGCATGAAACTGGGCAGCTCGGCCTTCAACCGCCCGGCCAGATCCTCCCACGCCGGCCCTGCACCGCGCGCCGCGCGCGCAACCAGATGCACCGCCTGCCCCAGCCGCGCATCGGGCACGCCCAGCGCCACCGCCTCGGCCACCAGCCCGGTCGCCAGCGCCGCCTCCTCGACCTCCGAGGGGCTGATCCGGTTGCCTGCGCTTTTGATCATCGCGTCGCGGCGCCCGGCGAAATAGAGCAGGCCGTCCACACGCCGGACCCGGTCCCCCGACCACACCGCCATGCCGCCATAGGCCGAGGCGGTGGGCGCTGGGCGGAACCGCTCGGCGGTGCGGGTGGCGTCGCGCCAATACCCCTGCGCCACCAGCGGGCCACAGTGAACCAGCTCGCCCTCCTCGCCTTCATCCGCCACGCTACCATCCGGGCGCAGCACCAGCACTTCGGCATGCGGAATCGCTTTGCCCATCGAGGCGGGATGCGTCGCAATCAGCGCCGGATCGAGGAAGGTCGAGCGAAACGCCTCGGTCAGCCCGTACATCGCAAAAATCCGCGCCGCTGGGAATATCCGCCCCAGCGCGCGCGACAATTCCGGGGTCAGCGCCCCGCCGCTATTTGTCAGGCGGCGCAGATGCGCGGCGGTCTCGGCCGGCCAGTCGGTCTCGGCCAGTTGCACCCACAGCGGCGGCACGGCGGCCAGCGTGGTGATCCCGTAGCGCGCCACCGCCTTCACCACATCGCGCGGGGTCAGGTAATCGAGCGGCGCGACCGATCCCCCCGCGTACCAGGTCGACAGCAGCTGGTTCTGGCCATAATCGAACGCCAGCGGCAACACCGCCAGTACACGATCCGCCGGGGTCAGCGCCAGATAATGCGCAACACTCTGCGCCCCAAGCCACAGATTGGCATGGCTGAGCATTACCCCCTTGGGCCGCCCGGTCGAGCCGCTGGTATAAAGGATAGCGGCGAGCGCACCGGGATCGGCCGACGAGGGAGGCAGCGGCGGGGCTGTTTCGGCCCCCGCCAGGACATCGGCCTCGGCCACCAACGCGCAACCCTCGGGCACATCGCCCGGCAGCAAAGTATCGCTGCGCGCCGGCGTCGCAATCAACAGCATCGCGCCGCTATCGGCCAGAATATGCGCCACCTGCGCGCGGCGCAGCAGCGGGTTGACCGGCACATGCACCAACCCCGCCCGCGCCGCCGCCAGCGGCATCAAACAGGCCAGCTCGCCCTTCGCGGTCCAGCTGGCAATGCGCGCGCCCGGCTCAGGCGCGAGCCCCGCCAGCCAGCCGGCAAGCCTTGCCACCCCCGCCTCCAGCGCGGCATAATCCAGCACGCGCCCGCGCAGCAGCAACGCCGGCGCCCCGCCCTGTCCCATCATGGGCAGGCGGTCAATCGGGCGGGGACTTGCGCCAAGGGCCAAAAGCGGGGACATGAAGCTCCGAAATAATATCGCGTAAGGGGCGGTTTCGCGTGATTTCTATCCTGTATCACGCCGATCTTAACCAAGTGCAAGGACCGCTGGCGGGTTTGCTGTCGGCGCAGGACGCGCCGTTCGACCGGCTGGCGTGGTGGCAGGGGCTGGCCGGGGATTGCGGGATGGCGCCGCTGCTGGCGGTGGCGAGCGATGATGCGACGGGCGCGATGGCGGTGCTGGCGCTGGCCCGCGCACCGCGCCTGCTGGTGGCGCTGGCCAATTGGTACAGCTTTCGCTGGCGGCCGATTGTGACACCGGGGGCGGATGGCCTGGCTTTGCTGACCGCGCTGGCCCGCGATCTGGCGCATCGAAGCGCGCGGATCACCCTCGCCCCGCTGCCCGATGAGAATGGAGAGGCGGCGCTGCTCGCCGCTGCCTTTGCCGCCGCCGGGTGGCGGGTAATCCGTGAAAACTGCGACACCAATCATGTTCTGGAGGTCGGCGGGCGCAGCTACGCGCAATTCCTCGAAGCACGCCCCGGCCCGCTGCGTACCACTCTAACGCGCAAGGCACGGCGCCTTGACGTCACCATCCTCACCAGCTTCGATGCCGGCGCCTGGGACATCTACGAGGCGATTTACCGCGCCAGCTGGAAACCCGCCGAAGGCTCGCCAGCCTTCCTGCGCCGCTTTGCCGCGGCCGAGGGCGCGGCTGGGCGCCTGCGGCTGGGCCTCGCCATGGCCGATGGCGCGCCAGTGGCAGCCCAAATGTGGACCGTCGAGAGCGGCATCGGCTTCATCCACAAGCTCGCCCATCGCCGCGATGCCGACGCGCTCTCCCCCGGCACCGTGCTCAGTGCCGCGCTGTTCCGGCATGTCATCGATCAGGACAAGGTGACGCTGATCGACTTCGGTACTGGCGGCGATGCCTATAAGGCAGATTGGATGGAGGGGCAGCGCCCGCGCTACCGGCTCGACCTCCTGCGCCCCGCGCGCCCCGCCAACTGGTCGATTTTGTTGCGCGCCGCGCTTGCCCGGCGCGGCCGGCGTGGCTAGAGCCGGGGCAACAGGCGGGGACCCATGGCACAGACCACCGATCACATGCTGCGCGGCATCCTTGCCGATGTGCTCGCGCTGAAGCCCGGGCAGGCCGATGCGTTGACGCGCGCCAGCGGACTCTTCGGCCATCTGCCCGAGCTGGATTCAATGGCGGTGGCGGGCTTGCTGACCGAGATCGAGGACCGGCTGGACATCACCATCGACGATGATGAGTTCGATGGCGAACTGCTGGAAACCTATGGCACGCTGCTCGGCTTTGTCGAAGCCAAGCGTGCGCCCTGACCCGGTGATGGCCAGCAGCACCCCGGTATTGGCCTGGAGCGAATGGCCGTGCCCGCTGCCCGGCGGCGGCACCAGGGGTGAGAGCGCGCTGGTTTGCGACCATTCGCGCCGCAAACGCCTGCTGATCATCCCCGCGCTGTTCGAGGAAGGCAACCGGATGCGCCGGATCACCGCCGAGGTGATGCGGCGGCTGGGCGGGGCCGGGATCGACAGCTTTCTGCCGGAACTGCCTGGGCTTGGCGAAAGCACCGTGGCTTTGCGCGCGCAGACCCCGGGCGACTGGCAACTGGCGATGCAGGGCGCCGCCGGGCATTTCGGGGCGACGCATGCGCTGGCGATCCGGGGCGGCGCTTTGGTGGCGCCGCGCGGGCTGCCCGGCTGGCGTTACGGCATGGTCAGCGGGGCCAGCCTGCTCAAGATGCTGATGCGCGCGCGGATCGTGGCCATGCGCGAGGGCGGGATCGAGGAGACCCAGCCCGCGCTGCTGGCCACCGGCCGCGAGAAGGGGCTGGCGCTGGCCGGATATCAGTTGAGCGCTGATTTCATCGATGAATTCGTGACGCTGGTGCCCGATCCGGCATCGCCTCTGGCCGATATTGCGCAGGATATGGTCGGCGGCGGCGCGCTGTGGCTGCGCGCCGAGCCGGGCGAGGACGAGGGGCAGGCCGATGCGCTGGCCGCGATCATCGCCATGGGCCTTGCGACGTGAGCCGCAGCCATTTCGGCTTCGTGTGCGAGGGGGCGGCGCTGGCCGCCAGCCTTGACGTGCCCGAGGGGGCACAAGCGCGCACCGGCCTGTTGATCGTGTCGGGCGGCAATGAGATCCGCGCCGGCGCCGCCGCATCGCAAGCATTGCTGGCGACGCGGATCGCCGGCGCCGGCCATGCCGTGCTGCGGTTCGACCGGCGCGGCATCGGCGACAGCGAAGGCAACAATGCGGGCTTTCGCGGCTCGGCGCCCGACATCGCCGCCGCACTCGCCGAATTTCGCCGGCGCCAGCCGGGCCTCGGCCGCATCGTCGCCTATGGCAATTGCGACGCGGCCAGCGCGCTAATGCTGGCGGGCGGCGGATTGTCGGAAACGGGGCGGGTCGACGCGCTGGTGCTGGCCAATCCCTGGACCTTCGAGGAGGACAATGCCGGGCCATCGGTGCGCGCCCTGCGGGTGCATTACCGCAAGCGCCTGACCAACCTCGCCGCGCTGGAGCGGCTGGTGACCGGCAAGGTCTCGCTGGTCAAGATGATCCGCAGCCTGGTGCGCCTCACCCGCCCGGCCCCGCCGCCCAGCACACTGACCATGGCGATGCGCGCCGGTCTGGAGGGTTTTGCGGGCGGCGTGCGAATACTGGTCGCGGGCCATGATTACACCGCGCAGGCCTTTGTCGAGGCATGGGGCAAGGACGCCCGCATCGTCACCTGCGCCGAGGCTGATCACAATTTCAGCGGGGATGCGGCTGGCGACTGGCTGGCCATGCGCCTGCTGGCGATGCTGGGCTAGAGCAAGATGCGATAAAACAGAATCGCATCTTGCTCTAGAGTCTTTGTTTTCGCATCGTTTATTGCCAAAAACCGGTACCCACCTTTTGGCACGATGCTCTAAACCGTCACTTTCAGCGCACTGTTGCGGGCAAAATCCTGCGCCGCAACAAACCGCTCGGCATCCAGCGCCGCCATACAGCCGGTCCCCGCCGCCGTCACCGCCTGCCGATAGATGTGGTCCATCACATCGCCGCAGGCGAACACCCCCGGCACCCCGGTCTGCGTCGTGCCCGGCTCGACCTGAATATAGCCATTGGTATCGAGCGTCAGACTGTCCCTGAACAGCTCGGTCGCGGGCGCATGGCCGATCGCCACGAAGGCGCCCTGCGTCGGCAGCACCGATTTCGCGCCGGTCACGGTATCGGTCAAAGCCACGCCGGTCAGACCGCTGGCATCGCCCTCAAAACTGTCGACCGCCTTGTTCCACACCACGCTGATACCAGGATGCAGGAACAGCCGGTCTTGCAGGATCTTCTCGGCACGCAAACTGTCGCGGCGATGGATCAGCGTAACGTCGGGCGAGTAGTTGGTGAGGTACAGCGCCTCCTCCACCGCAGTATTGCCGCCGCCGATCACCACCACCTTCTTGCCGCGATAAAAGAACCCGTCGCAGGTGGCGCAGGCCGAGACGCCTTTGCCCGAAAACTCCAGCTCGCCCGGAATGCCCAACCACTTGGCCTGCGCGCCCGTGGCGATGACCAAAGTCTCGCCCTCATAGATATCCCCGCTGTCGCCAATGGCGCGGAACGTCCCCCCCCGCTCTTTGGCTCTGCTCAGGTCCACCGAGGTGATCGTGTCCCACAGGATCCTTGTGCCGACATGCTCGGCCTGCGCTTGCATCTCCTCGACCAGCCATGGCCCCTGGATGACATCGCGAAAGCCTGGGTAATTCTCCACATCGGTGGTTATGGTCAACTGCCCGCCCGGCTGGAGCCCCTGCACCACAATCGGCTGCATCCCGGCGCGCGCGCCATAGATCGCGGCGGTGAGCCCGGCGGGGCCGGAGCCGATGATAAGCATACGGGTGGTGTGCGTGGTCATGGGATGCCCCCTGTGGTTCGGCCCGGCGAGTCGGCTGCGACATAGTGAGAGTAAACGCCGATTGCCAGTGGCGGGTTTGTCAGCACCCTTGACCCCCCGCGCGCCGGGCGCCATCTGCGGGGCATGGATTCCTTCCCCGGCCCCACCTCGCACAGCTTCATCTCGCAGCGGCTGAAGCTGCATTATGCCGATTGGGGCAATCCCGATGCCCCGACGCTGATCCTTCAGCATGGCGGGCGCGATCATTGCCGTAGCTGGGACTGGGTGGCGGAGCGGCTGCGGCATGACTGGCACGTCATCGCCCCCGACCTGCGCGGGCATGGAGACAGCGCGTGGTCGCCCGACGGGGATTACACCACATTTGCCTGCGTCTATGATTTCGCGCAGCTGGTGCACACGCTGGGGGGTGCGCCGGTGACCATCATCGCGCATTCGCTGGGCGGCTATATCGCGACCTGCTTTACCGGGCTGTACCCCGACAAGGTGCGGCGGCTGGTCAATATCGAGGGTCTGGGGCTCAGCCCCCAACTGATTGCGGCGCGCGAGGCGGTGCCCTATGCCGAGCGGCTGCGCGAATGGATCGCCGGCAAGCGCAAGGCGGCGGGGCGCGTGCCGCGCCGTTATCCCTCGATCGAGGCCGCGTTTGCGCGGATGAAGGATGAGAATTCATTCCTGAGCGACGCGCAGGCCCGCCATCTCACCGCGCATGGCATCAGCCGCAACGAGGATGGCAGCTGGAGCTGGAAATTCGACAATTACCTCAACGTCTGGCCCGTCGCCGAGATTCCTGTGCATGAGAAAGAGGCACTGTGGCATGCGATCACCTGCCCGCTGCTGCTGCTCTATGGCAGCGAAAGCTTCGCTTCCAACCCCGAGGGTGACGGGCGGGTGACGCATTTCAAAGACGTGCGGCTGATCGAATATGCCAAGGCCGGCCATTGGCTGCATCACGATCAGCTCGACCGGTTTATCGCGGATGTAACCGGATTCCTGTGAGCCGGTTGCGCATGCCCGTTTGATACTTGCTATGCTTACTATATCGGTGCACAGGATTCACCCTGTCGCATTTCACGGGAGATTCCCTTGGCCGATCCGGTCCCTGTTGTCCCGGTCCCTGTTGTCGTTGACGCGCCCGCGCAATCGCGGCTGCGCCGGCCGCTGTTGATGGCGGCGCCGCTGCTTCTCATCATCGGCGCGCTATATTTCTATCTGTCGGGTGGGCGTTACGAATCGACCGATAATGCCGCGCTTCAGACCGGGCTGGTGGGCATAGCCGCCGATGTCAGCGGCAAGGTTGTCGAGGTCGACGTTTCGGAAAATCAATTGGTCCGCGCCGGGCAGGTGTTGTTCCGTATCGATGCCGCCGGGGCACAGGCCGCAGTCGACGCTGCCGCCGCGCAGCTTGCCGCCGCCCGCGCCGGCATCGCCGCTAAACGCGCCGATTACCGCCAGAGCGCCTCGGACGTTGCCTCCGCGCAGGCCCGCCTCACCTATGCCATGGGTGAGGCCGAGCGGCAGAAGCAATTGCTGGCGCAGGGCATCTCGTCGCGCGCGCAATATGATATGGCCGCCACCAACGTACAGACCGCGCGTGACGCGGTTGCTGCGATGCGCGCCACGGGGGACAGTCGGCTCGCCGATCTGGCGGGGCAGGCTTCGGGCGGGACCGACGCGATGCCGGCGGTACGCAGCGCCGCCGCCGCGCTCGACACCGCGCGCAT
>JANXUK010000133.1 GCA_025356275.1 Sphingomonadales bacterium
AAGCAAAACCTCGGCGCGCTATCATCGCTTCCGGCGGGTGTGGGCTGCGGCATTTTTTGCCTCGCGGCAGGACTGGTCTAGACACCCATTTTCCTACTCCAAAGCAACCGCTTAGGATGCTCCCGCCAACCCTTCACACACACCCCGGTGAATAAGAGGGGCTAGGCTGTCTCAGCGGGTACGGCAGGCTCGATCCGGGCGAGCAGCGCCTCGACCTGCACCTGCTGGCCGGCGGCGGCATTGAGTTCGGCGACAGTGCCATCGAACGGCGCGGTCAGCGTGTGCTCCATCTTCATCGCCTCAAGCGTGAGCAGCTTCTGGCCCTTGGTCACCGGCTGGCCCTGCGCGACCTCGACCGCGATGATCTTGCCCGGCATGGGGGAGAGGATGGCGCCGGTGGCAGTGCCAGCAGCTGTGCCAACATAGCGCGGCAGTCCAAACAAGTGAGGCCAACCACGATCAACTATTACCATCCCAACGTCTGTGTGAGTTAAAAATGACCCAGCGCCTGCCTGATTACCTTTTACGTCACCCGATCGCATTTTCCCGTCTGCAAGCATCCAGATCGTGGTCTGGTCTGGCGCGTTCAGCCTTAAGCCGAGCAGGTCGCGCCAAGGTTCCCCCGCAGCATCTTCATCGTCGCGATCAAAAGCGCCGCGGCTGCCACCGCCTTTTAAAAATATGTTGACGGCAGCCGCGGTCAGCAAGCAGTCAGAGATTTCGGCGCCAGCAACCAACCCCTCCATTTCTCGCGAAATAAAGCCAGTGTCGATCTCGCCGGATTGAAATTCCGGATGCCGCAGGGACGCAGACAAAAAGCCAGCATTGTTCCGAACCGGCCAAGTCAGCACATCATCGCACGAAAACGCAAGGCGGTCGATTGCCTCCGCCCGTGTCGAGCCTTTTGCGACGATTTTCGCAATCATAGGATCATAAAACGGCGATATTTCGGAGCCACGTCCAACACCCGTTTCAATCCTGGCCACTTCGTCGTCCAAGAAGAAGCCGCTCAATATCCCTGTACTCGGCAAAAACCCCTTGGCCGGGTCCTCGGCATAGAGCCGCGCCTCCATCGCCCAGCCATTGATGCTCAGCTCATCCTGCCGTTTGGGCAATGCCTCGCCCGACGCCACGCGCAGCTGCCATTCGACCAGATCGACCCCGGTGATTTCCTCGGTCACCGGATGCTCCACCTGAAGCCGGGTGTTCATTTCCATGAACCATATCCGGTCCGCGCGCAGGCCTGAGCCCCCGTCTTCTCTCTCAGACGTGTCGGCGATGAATTCTATGGTGCCGGCGCCGACATAATTCACCGCTTTTGCTGCAAGGATTGCTGCGCAGCATAATTCCTCGCGGGTCGCAGCATCCATGCCGGGCGCGGGGGCCTCCTCGATCACTTTCTGGTGGCGGCGTTGCAGCGAACAATCGCGCTCGAACAGGTGGACGATGTTGCCGTGGGTGTCGCCGAACACCTGCACCTCGATGTGGCGCGGGCGCTGGATATATTTCTCGATCAGCACATGCGCGTTGCCAAAACTCGACGACGCCTCGCGCTGGCACGAGGCAAGAGCGTCGGCGAAATCGCCCGGCGCCTCGACCAGCCGCATGCCCTTCCCGCCGCCGCCCGCCACCGCTTTGATCAGCACCGGATAGCCGATCTTGCCGGCCTCCGCCGCCAGATGCGCAGGGCTCTGCTCGGCCCCCATATAGCCCGGCGTCACCGGCACGCCCGCCGCCGCCATCAGTGTTTTGGCCGCATCCTTCAGCCCCATCGCGGTGATGCTGGCCGGCGCCGGACCGACCCAGACGAGGCCGGCATCGATCACGCTTTGCGCGAACTCGGCGTTCTCCGACAGGAAGCCATAGCCCGGATGGATCGCTTCGGCCCCGGTCGCCTTGGCCGCCACGATGATTTTGGCGCCCACCAGATAGGATTCGCGCGCCGGGCTGGGGCCGATATGCACCGCCTCGTCAGCCTGGCGGACATGCAGCGCCTTGGCATCGGCGTCGGAGTAGACCGCCACGGTGCGGATGCCCATGGCGCGCGCGGTGCGGATGATCCGGCAAGCGATCTCGCCGCGATTGGCGATGAGGAGGGATTTGATCATGGCTGTCGTCTTTTTCCGTTTAATCTCAAGTCATCCGGCACTCTCTTGATCCAGTATCGCTCTCGTTCATTGAGCATTTTTGGATCGACGTTTTCGACAATTTCCAGTGTAATCGAACGGCCTTCCATTACGGCCTGATGAAGCACCCTGTGTACATGACGAAAGCCGTCATGATTCTTGGGACGGTAAGGTCGGCCCTCCAGAAGTTTCTCCACGTTCCTGGAATATTCGCGAAGCGGCCGGCTGGCATTGGTAAAACGGCCGACGTAAACACCCAGTCCATCAATAGTGAACCGATAAATACCGGGTAGATTGCACTTAGCGACCGATTCATCGGGATGCGGCCAGTACATGTTCACATCCTGAACACCCCAAACGCCGGCCTCTCCGCAATCGGCGCCTCCAGCGCAGCGCTTAACGCCAGCCCCAGCACATCGCGCGTCTGCGCCGGGTCGATCACCCCGTCGTCCCACAGCCGCGCGGTGGCGTAATAGGGGTTGCCCTCGTCCTCGTATTTCTGCCGCACCGGGGCCTTGAACGCCTCGGCCTCATCGGGCGTCCATGTCGCGGCGTCGCGGTGGACGGTGGCCAGCACCGAGGCCGCCTGCTCGCCGCCCATCACCGAAATCCGCGCGTTGGGCCAGGTGAACAGGAAGCGCGGCGCATAGGCCCGGCCACACATGCCATAATTGCCCGCCCCGAACGACCCGCCGATCAACACGGTCAGCTTGGGCACGGTCGCGGTGGCGACGGCGGTGACGAGCTTGGCGCCATGCTTTGCGATGCCCTCGGCCTCATATTTGCCGCCGACCATGAAGCCGCTGATATTCTGGAGGAACAGCAGCGGAATTTTTCGCTGCTGCGCGAGCTGGATGAAATGCGCGCCCTTTACCGCGCTCTCCGAAAACAGCACGCCATTGTTGGCCAGGATCGCCACCGGCATCCCCCAGATATGCGCAAATCCGCAGACCAGCGTGCCGCCATACAGCGCCTTGAACTCATGGAACTCGCTAGCATCGACCAGCCGCGCGATCACTTCGTGGGCATCATAGGGCGCGCGCACATCGTCGGGGACAACGCTATACAGCTCCTCAGCATCGTATTTCGGCGGGCGCGGCGTTTTCAAGGGCAGGCCATGCGCATGTACCGGGCCAAGGTGGCTGACGATATCGCGCACGATGGTCAGCGCGTGTTCGTCATTCTCCGCCAGATGGTCGGCGACCCCCGATTTGCGCGTGTGCAGCTCGCCGCCACCAAGGTCCTCGGCGCTGATCACCTCGCCGGTCGCGGCCTGTACCAGCGGCGGCCCGGCCAGGAAGATTGTGCCCTGCCCGCGCACGATCACCGTCTCGTCCGACATCGCCGGCACATAGGCCCCGCCCGCCGTACAGCTGCCCATCACGCAGGCGATCTGCGGGATCTGCTTGGCGCTCATCTGCGCCTGATTGTAAAAGATGCGCCCAAAGTGATCGCGATCGGGGAACACCTCGGCCTGATGCGGCAGGTTGGCGCCGCCGCTGTCCACCAGATAGATGCAGGGCAGATGATTGGCCTCGGCAATCTCCTGCGCGCGGAGATGCTTCTTCACCGTCAGCGGGTAGTAAGTGCCGCCCTTCACCGTGGCGTCATTGCACACGATCATGCATTGCCGCCCCGAAACCCGCCCGATGCCGGTGATCAAGCCCGCGCCGGGGATCTCATCGCCATACAGCCCGTTTGCCGCCAGTTGCCCCAGTTCGAGAAATGGCGAGCCCGGATCGAGCAGCCGCTCCACCCGCTCGCGCGGCAACAGCTTGCCGCGATCGGTGTGGCGTGTCCGCGATTTGACGTCCCCGCCAAGGGCGGCCTGCGCCACCCTCTCACGCAGATCGGCGGTCAGTGCGCGATTGTGCGCGGCGCGGGTTTGCGCCTCAGGCGAATCGATGATGATCGCGGTGGAGAGAACCGGGGCGCTCACGCGGCAAATCCACCCGCGCGCCGCAACGCCAAACATCCCCGCCGTTCACCCATCACCCGCATCCTTCGCCAGTCGGCAATCAGCCTAGCGGGAGTGGAGGCAAGGCGCAAAGCGTGATCGGGCCGCGGCTGCGATGGTCGTGATTTTGGGGTAGCGATTTTGGGGGGTAGCGATTTTGGGTAAGGCCCGGCGCGCTCTCACTCCCACTCGATCGTGCCCGGCGGCTTCGACGTATAGTCGTAGACCACGCGGTTGATGCCCTTGACCTCATTGACCAGCCGCGTCGCGACGCGCGCCAGGAACGCCGAATCGAACGGATAGATGTCGGCGGTCATGCCGTCGGTGCTGGTCACCGCACGCAGCGCGCAGACATTGTCATAGGTGCGCCCGTCGCCCATCACGCCCACGGTCTTCACCGGCAACAGCACCGCAAACGCCTGCCAGATTGCGTCATACAGGCCGGCATTGCGGATTTCCTCAAGGTAGATCGCATCGGCCTTGCGCAGCACATCGCAGCCTGCGCGTGTCACCTCTCCGGGGATGCGGATGGCAAGGCCGGGGCCGGGGAACGGATGCCGGCCGACGAATATCTCGGGCAGGCCCAGCTCCCGGCCCAGCGCGCGGACCTCATCCTTGAACAGCTCGCGCAGCGGCTCCACCAGCTGCATGTTCATCCGCGCCGGCAGGCCGCCGACATTGTGGTGGCTCTTGATCGTGACCGACGGCCCGCCGGTGAAGGACACGCTTTCGATCACGTCGGGGTACAGCGTGCCCTGCGCCAGGAAATCGGCACCGCCGATCTTTTTCGCCTCGCCCTCGAACACATCGATGAAACTCTTGCCGATGAATTTACGCTTGGCCTCGGGGTCGGTCACGCCCTTGAGCCCGCCGAGGAACAGTGTGCTGGCGTCGACATGGACCAGCGGGATGTTGAACGCGCCGCGGAACAGCCCGACCACCTCCTCGGCCTCGCCATGGCGCATCAGGCCGTGGTCGACGAAAACGCAGGTCAGCTGCTCCCCGATGGCCTCATGGATCAGCACCGCCGCGACCGCCGAATCGACGCCGCCCGAAAGCCCGCAGATCACCCGGCCCGAACCCACCTGGGCGCGGATTTCGGCGATCTTGGTCTTGCGGAACTCGGCCATGGTCCATTCGCCCGACAGGCCGCAGACATGGCGCACAAAATTGCCCAGCAGCCGCGCGCCATCGGGGGTGTGCACCACCTCCATATGGAACTGAGTCGCGTAAATCCGCCGCGCGTCATCGGCTACCACCGCGAAGGGCGAACCCGGGCTGACCGCGACCGCGCGGAAGCCGGGGGCCAGTTCGACCACCTTGTCGCCGTGGCTCATCCACACCTGATGGCTTTCGCCCGGCTGCCACAGCCCGTCGAACAGCGCGCAATCATCTTGCACCGCCACAAAAGCGCGGCCGAATTCGCCGGCATCGCCGGGTACGACCTTGCCGCCCAGCTGATGCATCAACGCCTGCTGGCCATAACAGATGCCCAGCATCGGCAGTCCCGAATCGAGGATTTCCTGCGGGATTCGGGGGCCATCCCCGTCCAGCACCGATGCCGGTGATCCCGACAGGATGATTCCGGCGGGCTTCATCCGCGCAAAGGCGGCGGCGGCGGTGGTGAAGGGCGCGATCTCGGAATAGACCCCTGCCTCGCGCACCCGGCGCGCGATCAACTGGGTCACCTGACTGCCGAAATCGACGATCAGGATCGATTGGGTGGGCTGCTCTATCATGCCCCGCGCGTTAGGCGGACGGAGCCGCGGTGTCCAGCCGGCTGCGCCCGGAACTGCGCGAAGGAAGGACCAGCAAAACTCGCTGTACAGAGCCTCTGTTGCGTTTCTTGCAACTCCAACCGGGACTTTCGCACGTGCATTTTGGTGCGCTCCGGCATATTGCAGCCGCGAACTGATCTCGCACATGCACAAAAGAGGCGAGGCAATCACAGGAAGGACTACCCAATGAACTTTTTTACCCGCAACCTTGTCGCTTTCGCCGCTGCGGCTGGCTGCAGCGGACTCATCTTCGCACTGACTCTGGGCTGAGAACCTCAGGGCCGGTCAGCATAGGCCCTTACCAGGTCGTACAGGAAGGCCCGTCCGACCCTCAGCGACTTGACCTCCATCCGCTCGTTCAAACCATGAATGCCGTTGCCGTCCGGGTCTGACCACTCGCCGGCGGTGCCATAGGTCGGGATGCCGACGGCCTCCATATAGAGGCCGTCGGTCGCCCCGGTTGACATGGTCGGCATGAACGGCACCCCAGGGAAATACCGCGCGACCAGACGCTCCATCGGCACGATCACCATGGGGTCGAGCGGGGGCACCTGCGCGATCGGCTTACCGGTTTCGCGCTGGACGATGCCAACCGCCGGATCGCCCACCGCCGCCTTCAGCGCTGCCAACGTCTCCTCGCTGCTGCGCCCCGGGAACATCCGGCAATTCACATTGGCCGTCGCGCGCTGCGGCAAGGCGTTCAGCGCATGGCCGCCCTCGATCAGCGTCGGCACGCAGGTGGTGCGCAGCATCGAATGCAGCTGCTTGTCGGTATTGACCAGCGCCTCGGCGGCATGATCGGCGGGATTGGCGGCCAGCGCGATCATCGCCGCCCCCATCGCCCCGCCCCGCGCCGCACCCGCCTTGGTGAAATAGGCGCGGGTTGTATCGTTGAATTGCAACGGAAATTCGTAATCGCGCAGCTTGGCCAGCGCATCGCCCAGCTCATAGATCGCATTGCTCCGCACCGGTTGGGAGCTGTGCCCGCCGGGGTTGGTGACGGTGAAGGTGAAATCCTGATAGGCCTTTTCGCCGACCATCACTGTCTGCTCGACCAGATGGCCGCCGTGGCTCAGCGGCTTGCCATCGGTGCGCCCGCCGCCGCCCTCGTTGAGGGCAAATTCGGCGTCGATCAGCGCGCGGCGGTTTTGCGACAGCCATTGCGCACCGTTGAACGCACCGCTGGTCTCCTCACCGCAGGTCAGCGCCAGCTTCACGGTATGGCGCGGGCGGTAGTGCGCGCGCGCGAAACGCACCAGCATGTCGGTCCAGATCGCGGCCTGCGCCTTGTCGTCCTGGGCCCCGCGCGCATAGAAATAGTCACCCTCCTCCACCAGCATGAACGGATCGCGGGTCCAGTCGGCGCGCTTGGCCTCCACCACGTCGATATGCGCCAGCAGCAGGATCGCCTTGGCCTTTGTGTCGCTGCCCGGATAGATCGCGACCAGCCCGCCCTCTTTGGGATGATCGGGCGCGGCGAAAGGCATGATCTGCGCGTCGGGAATGCCCGCCGCGCTCAGCCGCGCCGCCATCCGGTGCGCCGCCAGCGTGCAATCGCCGACCGACAGGGTGGTGTTGGTCTCGATCAGCTCGCGGTAGGTGTCGCGGAACGCGGCCTCGCCCGAGTCGCCCGGCCCGGGCGCTGCCTGTGCCTGACCGCCAGCCAGCAACGCCGCGCCGACAAACCCCGTGATCAAACCCCGCATGGCGCATCCTCTCAACCTGCGCGCGAGCCTACGCCCGAACCTGCCGCCGGCAAAGCGCGGAATGCGGCACAGCTTGTGGAAAATAGCGGTCTTGCGGCGCGTTTCGCTTGGGTAAGCGCGGCGGACACCCTATAGGCTGAGGATGACCAGCACGCCCGAAAATACGCCGCCCGTGAACGTCCCCGTCAACGTTCCCAACACCAACGCCTATGGCGCTGATTCGATCAAGGTTCTCAAGGGCCTGGACGCGGTGCGCAAGCGGCCCGGCATGTATATCGGCGATACCGACGATGGCTCGGGCCTGCACCACATGGTGTTCGAAGTGTCGGATAATGCCATCGACGAGGCGCTGGCGGGCCATTGCGACCTGGTTCTGATCGAGCTGAACCCCGATGGCTCGGTTTCGGTCGAGGACAATGGCCGCGGCATCCCGACCGGTATTCATACAGAGGAGGGCGTTTCCGCCGCCGAGGTCATCATGACCCAGCTGCACGCCGGCGGCAAGTTCGAGAACACCTCCGACGACAACGCCTACAAGGTCTCGGGCGGGCTGCACGGGGTCGGGGTCAGCGTGGTCAATGCGCTGTCCGAATGGCTGGAGCTGACCATCTGGCGCGACGGGGCCGAGCATTGGATGAAATTCGCCTATGGCGATGCGGTAGGGCCACTGGTGGAGCGCGGCCCGGCGCCTGCCGGCAAGAAAGGCACCCGCGTCACCTTCCTCGCCAGCACCGAAACGTTCAAAAACGTCCTCGATTTCGATTTCGAGAAGTTGGAACACCGTTACCGCGAACTGGCTTTCCTCAACTCCGGGGTGCGCATCCTGCTGCGCGACAAGCGCCATGTGGAGGAGCGCGAGCATGATCTGTTTTACCAGGGCGGCATCGCGGCTTTCGTCAAATATCTCGATCGCAACAAAGTCGCGCTGATGCCCGATCCGGTCGCGATTTCGGCACAGCGTGACGGCATCGGCATCGACGTCTCGCTGGAATGGAACGACAGCTATTACGAGAACGTGCTGTGCTTCACCAACAACATTCCGCAACGCGACGGCGGCACGCATCTGGCGGCATTCCGCGCCGCGCTTACCCGCACGCTCAACAATTATGCCGAACGGTCGGGAATGCTGAAGAAGGAGAAGGTGTCGCTGTCGGGTGAGGACATGCGGGAGGGGCTGACCGCGATCGTCTCGGTAAAGCTGCCCGACCCCAAATTCTCCAGCCAGACCAAGGACAAGCTGGTCTCATCCGAAGTGCGCCAGCCGATGGAAAGCCTGATGGCCGACAAGCTGAGCGAATGGCTGGAGGAAAACCCCGGCCATGCCCGCTCGATCATCGCCAAGGTGATCGACGCCGCCGCCGCGCGCGAGGCCGCCAAGAAAGCGCGCGAACTGACCCGCCGCAAGGGCGCGATGGATATCGCCAGCCTGCCCGGCAAGCTGGCCGATTGTCAGGAACGCGATCCGGCAAAATGCGAACTGTTCCTGGTCGAGGGCGATTCGGCCGGCGGCTCCGCCAAGCAGGGCCGCGACCGCAAGGTTCAGGCGATCCTGCCGCTGAAGGGCAAGATCCTTAACGTGGAGCGCGCAAGGTTTGACCGGATCATCTCCTCGAAGGAGGTCGGCACGCTGATCCAGGCGATGGGCACCGGCATCCGCGATGAGTTCAATCTGGAAAAACTGCGCTATCACAAGATCGTAATTATGACCGACGCCGATGTCGATGGCGCGCATATCCGCACGCTGCTGTTGACGTTTTTCCACCGCCAGATGCCCGAAATCATCCGCTCGGGGCATTTGTTCATCGCCCAGCCCCCGCTCTACAAGGTGGCGAAGGGGCGCAGCGAGGTCTATCTGAAGGATAATGCCGCGCTCGACCGTTATCTGGTTGAGGCGGGCCTTGCCGGCCGTGTGCTGGAGACGGCGGGCGGCGCACGCGGCGGGCAGGAGCTGGAATCGCTGGTCGAGCATGCGCTTCGGCTGCGCAACCTGATGGCTTTCGTGCCGCGCCGCTATGACGCGGCGGTGATCGAGGCGCTGGCGCTGGCCGGCGCGCTGGCCCCCGACCTGCCACAGGGTGAGCGCGAGGCGGCGCTGGTGCGCGCGGCGGCGTGGCTGGCGTCGGGCGATGGCGAAGCGACCTGGCAGGCGCATCTGACCGAGACCGGCAACGTGGTGGTGGAGCGGCTGTGGCGCGGGGTCACCGATCACCACGCCATCGAGGCCAGCTTCTTGAGCAGTGCGGAGGCACGCAAACTGGCGCGTCTGGCCGCCGAAAACGCCGAGGTTTACGCAAGGCCTGCGCGGCTGGTGCGCGCCGGCGCCGCGGCAGAGCCCGAGGGCACGGCCGGCGAGGGCGAGGAAGAAGAGCCCACCCCGGCCAGCATCCGCGCCGCCGCCGCCGGAGACAGCGCCGTGACGCGCCCCAGCCAGCTGCTTGATGCAGTGCTGGCGGCGGGCCGCAAGGGGCTTTCGGTACAGCGTTACAAGGGCTTGGGCGAAATGAATGCCGAGCAATTGTGGGAAACCACGCTCGATCCCGACAATCGCGCGCTGCTACAGGTGAAGGTCGAGGACGCCGATGTGACCGACGAAATCTTCACCCGCCTGATGGGTGACATCGTGGAGCCGCGCCGCGAATTCATCCAGGAAAATGCGCTCAACGTGGCCAATCTGGACGTTTGAGGGGGATTCGCGTTAGACGAACAGCCCCTAACCGAACAACCAATGCCCCAACAGGCGTCCGAACGGAAACGTAAAGGACCCGGCGATCAGGAGCGTGCCGATCGCCATGCCCCTGATCGCCTTGCGGTGTTTCGCATAATCGCCGCGCCGCGCCGCCATAACAATGATCGGCCGCTGGATCAGCACGAACACCGACAACAGGTGGATCACGCTGAAACGCCCATGCCCGATAAAGCGCAAGCCAAAGCTGATCACCGCGGTCAGCGCCATCGCCCCCACCCATATCCGCCTCAGCAGCCGGTGCCGACGATCGCCGCGCCGGCGCCACAGGATAGTGGGCGTCAGCACCAGCACCGTCAATATCGTCGCCAGATGCACCACACCGGCCAGGGGATCTGCGCCCACTCGGTCCGCCCGCGCCAGATCGCAACACTGACCGCCGCGAGCATCAGCAGCGCGCCGACGCCGATCGCGCGGTCCACCCGGTCCGGTCCGCCAACCCATTGCGCCCTGCCTGGTTCAGCCTGCCTGCTTCGTTCAAACATCGCCACCCTCCGTCGTCAGATGCGCGCGCGTGCGTTCGGGGTGCCGCCCGGTTTGCTGCGCATAGAACGCCATGACCGGCGCCATATCGGCCGCATAATCGCCGCTGGGCATAAAGCTGGGTCCCAAGCCGCCGGTCTTGCCGGGGTAATCGACAAAGCCGCAGACGATCGGCACGCGGGCCTGCAACGCGATCTGGTAAAAGCCGGTGCGCCAGCGCGCCGCGCCCTTGCGGGTGCCTTCGGGGGCGATGGTCAGGTAGAAATCATCGCGCACCCGAAATTCGGCCACCATGGCATCGACGTAATTGCCGCCCACCGCGCGGTTGACCGGCACCCCGCCCATATCGCGCATGAACCGCCCCATCGGCCAGTGGAACAGGCTGTGCTTGCCCATGAAATGCGGGCGAAAGCCAAGCTCTCCGGTGATGCCGAGGAACAGCAGGAAGTCCCAGTTCGAGGTATGCGGCGCGGCGATGATCACACAGCCCCGGCTCGGCGGCATCACCCCCACCGCGCGCCAACCCTGCCGGCGATACAGCGCCATCAGCGCAGCATAGGTGATGCGCGACAGCAGCGACGGGCGGGGCACAGCGCTCATGGTGCGAAGCCGGCAGGATCGGGCCATGCCGCAGAGGCCAGCGCCATCACGCGAAAATCGCCCATCTGATCGGCGGCGGTAAGGCGATGGCGTGCAGCGCGAATGTCATCGGCGCGCGCTGGCGCGGCGCGGATCAGGGCGTCGGCGCGCGCGGCAATGCCCATCGCCTCCAGCCAGGCCCCCTGCCCCACCGGACCGAAGCAGCGCATGGCATGCGCCGTCCCGACCAGCGCAGAAAAATCGACCAGTGCGGTGAGGTCCACGTTGCCCGGATCGTCGAACGGGTCCGCGCGCGCGTGACCGCGCACCGCTTGCAGGCTGGAGCCGTTGCGCGGGGCATCATAGCCATAGTCGATCACTAGCGCGCCACCGCCCTGCACCGCGAGCCGCCTGCTCAGTTCGTCCATGATCGCGGCGGCGGCGGGGCAGGTCTCGATGATCGTGCCCGGCGGCGCATTGCGGCGGCCCAGCGGCACGGCGGCGTCCATCGGCCTGTCGCCGGCCAGGGGAATAAACCCGCCATCAGCACCAATCGCCACCATTCGCTCCCGCCATCCTGCCGGCCCCATCACCAATTGGCGGATCGGCAGGGCATCGAAAAACTCATTGGCGACAAACAGCAGCGGCACATCCTGCGGCAGGGTGGCCAGGCTGTCATGCCACACCGCGCCCGGCAGCAGTGCCGCCTGCTTACCGCGCAGCGCCGGCGATGCCTCAATCAGGTGCACCTCCGGCCGCAACCCGAACCGCGCCATCACCCCCAAGGCATCGCACGCCAGTGTGCCGCGCCCCGGCCCCGCCTCGACATAGAGCACGCGCGGCGGCTTCCCGGCCCGCGCCCACAGATCGGCGAGCCACACCCCGATCAGCTCGCCAAACATCTGGCTGATTTCCGGCGCGGTGATGAAGTCACCTGCGGTGCCGAACGGATCCTTCGCGCCGTAATATTGCGCATTCGCCTCGGCCATATATTGCGCGATGCTGATCGGGCCGTGATGGGCGATGGTCCGTGCGAAAGCGGCGGCAAGCGTGCCCGGGTTCAGCGTCGCCGCACTCACGCCGGATAACTCACGCGGGCGCGCTCACGCCGGTACTGGCACCACGCTGCCCAGCGCCGGGCGTCGCAGCGCGCGGATCGCAAAGAACAGCCCGGTGGCGATCAGCGGCACGGTCAGCCACTGGCCCATCGACAGGCCGGTGGCATGTGCAAAATCCTCCAGCTGCTGGTCCGGCTCGCGGAAATATTCGATGAGAAACCGCGCGAAGCCGTATCCCGCCGCGAACACCCCGACCAGCAGGCCGGGGCGCCAGCGCGCGCGGGTCAGCCAGAACAGTGGCACCACGATGGCCATCAGCACCAATCCCTCCAGCCCCGCCTCGTAAAGCTGGCTGGGGTGGCGCGCTTCCATCCCGGCGCCGGGAAACACCATCGCCCAGCGCACCCCGGTGCCGGCCACCCGGCCCCACAGCTCACCATTGGTGAAATTGGCGATCCGCACCAGAAATATCGCGAAAGGCACGCAAGGCGCGATGTAATCGCAGACCCGGAGGAACCGCAGCCCATGCTGACGCGACACCCAGGCAATCGCCAGCACCGTGCCGATCAGCCCGCCGTGAAAGCTCATGCCCCCCTCCCACAGCCGCAGCAGATCCCAACTGACGGTCTGGCCGGGGGTGAAATGCGTGAACAGGCTGGGGATGTGGGTGTTGCCGCCGGTGTAGAACAGCGCATAGCCCAGACGCCCGCCCAGGATGATCCCCATCGTGCACCAGAAAAAAAGGTCATCCGCATGACGCAGCGCCATCGGCGCGCCAGGCGCCTTGATCATCCGCGTCAGGTGCCAATACCCCGCGACAATGCCGACCAGATAGGCCAGCGAATAATAGCGCAAAGTGAAGAAATGCAGGTCAATTCCGCGCCTCAGGCCAAAATCCGCCCAATTTATCGGCATATGCACGGCATTGGACACGAGTGTTAGTGACAACAACAGCATAAGCACCTAGAATTTTGGTTGATAGCAGCAACGATGCCACAAGCCGCCTTGTGGCATAGTCGGACATGCGATGTAACCCGGTAGTTGGCGCGCCACATGATCGTGGTCGGGCCATCGCTATAGGGTTCGGGGAGAATGATGCCAAGCGATCTCGATCACGAAATGGCGGCAATTCTGGCAAGGCTGACCGCAAGCGGCGGCCTGCTCGAACATGCACCTATCGCGCGTGGCAACGCCCAAATGCCCGCCTTCATTCATGCGCCCGCCAGCCTGCCGGCGTTTTTCGCGCATTTCTGCCAGCTGCACGCCGAGGCGGAGTTTCTGGTCGATGGCGCGCTGCGGCTGACCTTTGCGCAGACCTATGCTGCGGCGGCGGATGTCGCGGCGCGGCTGATGGGCGACCACGCGCTCGTGAAGGGCGAGCGGGTGGGGATCGCGGCGCGCAATTCGGCGTGCTGGGTGATTGCATTCATGGGCGTGACCATGGCGGGGGGCTGCGCCACGCTGCTCAACGGCTGGTGGACCGGCGATGAATTGGCCGAGGGTATCGCGTTGACCGGCTGCCGGCTGGTCCTCGCCGATGCCGAGAGGGCGGCCCGCCTGGAGGGCCGGCTGGGCGAAGCGGGGGCGCCGGCGCTGCTGATCTTTGGCCATGGCGATCCGGCGACCAGTTTTGCGGGGCTTGGTGCGGTGCAGCCGCCGGCGGCGGCGCCCGAAAACGAGCTGCCAGAATTGACCGCCGAAGACCTGGCGACGATCCTGTTCACCTCGGGCTCCACCGGCGGCGCCAAGGGGGCATGGTCTGACCATCGCGGCGTCATCCAGGCGGTGATGAATTTCCTGGGTCAGGCGATGGTCGCGCTCACCTTGGCCGAGACGCGGGGCAAGGCTATGCCGCCGCAGCAGACCGCGCTGGTGGCGATCCCGCTGTTCCATGTCACCGGGCTGATCCCGCTGCTGCTGCTCAGTTTTGCGATCGGGCGCCGGCTGGTGGTCATGCCGCGCTGGAACGTAGAGACAGCGATGGGATTGATCGCGGCGGAGAAGGTCACCTATTTCCTGGGCGTGCCGCTGATGAGTTTCGAAATCGCCAGCCACCCCGACCGCGCCAGATATGATCTGACCAGCTGCGTCTATTTTGCCGCCGGCGGCGCGCCGCGCCCGCTCAGTCATGTATCGGTGATCCGCGAGGGGCTGCCCGATGCCTATCCGCTGCTGGGATACGGCCTGACCGAGACCAATGCGGTGGGCTGCGGCAATATCAACGAAAACTACCTCGCCAAACCGGCCAGCACCGGCGCCGCCACCGCGCCGCTGGTCGATGTGGCGATCCTCGACGATGCGGGCAGCGCTTTGCCCACTGGGGCACAGGGCGAGGTCGCGATCCGCTCGGTCGCCAATTGCCTCGGCTATTGGAACAATCCGGAGGCGACCGCTGCCGCTTTCACCGCCGACGGCTATTTTCGCACCGGCGACATCGGCTATCTCGATGAGGACGGCTATCTGTTCATCGTCGACCGCGCCAAGGACATCGTCATTCGCGGCGGTGAGAATATCTCCTGCCTTGAGGTCGAGCAGGCGATCTATGCGCATCCCGGCGTGGCCGAGGCCGCGGTGTTCGGCGTGGCCGACGCGCGGTTCGGCGAGGTGCCGATCGCGGTCTGGGTCGCCAAACCGGGCATCGCGCCCAGCGAGGCGGAGTTGCGCTCGGCGCTGGCCGGACAATTGGCGGGGTTCAAACTGCCGTGCCGCTACTGGCAGGCGGAGGGCCCGCTGCCCCGCCTCGGCTCCGAGAAGCTGGATAAGCGCGCGATCAAGGCGCTTTATGCGGCTCTGATCTAGGGTGTGTGGGGATTTGGGCTGATGCCGGGCTGCGAACAGCCGCTTTGTGCTTCCGGTGCTCACGTACTGGAGTACGCTGCGCTCCGGGCCGCCCAAATCAGCCATTCTCGCTCCGGCCTGAGCCAAATCCTCACACACCCTAACCGGCGGACGGCAATTCCTATTTCGCGCGCGGTCGGCTAGAGCGCTTTCCGAACGGAGTGAAACGCAGTGACTCGGCAAAACGCGGTAAACGAAAAACCTAGAGCGGTCGATCTGATGCAATCAGAACGACCGCTCTAGGGCCGCGCGATGTCAGCCAGCCCCATCCCCAACCAGCGTGCCATCGTCGATCGCCGGGCGCTGGACGAAGCGATTTCCGCAGCCGTTGCGGGCGCGCCCGATACCGCCGCGGCGCGCCCGGCGGTGGTTGAGTTGCTGCGCACCGCGCTGGAGCATGGCCGCAACGAGATCGCACGCAGGCTGGGCGAGAAACCGACAGCGGGCCACGAATGCGCGGCGGCACAGGCGTTCCTGATCGATCAGCTGATGCGCGTGATCCACGATCACGTCATCACCGACATCTATCCGGCCAACAACCGCTCCACCGGTGAGCGGCTGGCGATCATGGCGGTGGGCGGATACGGGCGCGGCGAGATGGCGCCGCATTCCGACGTCGACGTCGCCTTCCTGACCCCGGCCAAGCAGACCCATTGGTGCGAGCAGGTGATCGAGGCGATGCTCTATCTGCTGTGGGATCTGGGGCTGAAGATCGGCCATTCCAGCCGCTCGCTGGACGAGATGGTGCGCATGGCGCGCGGCGACAACACCATCCGCACGGCTCTGCTGGAGGGGCGCTATGTCTGGGGCGATCAGGCGCTGTTCGCCGAGGCGCAGCGCCGCTTCTGGGCCGAGGTGGTGGCCGGGACCGAGCGGCAATATGTCTCCGAGAAGCTGGCCGAGCGGCAGGAGCGCCACCGCAAGCTGGGCGACAGCCGCTATGTGGTCGAGCCCAACGTCAAGGAGGGCAAGGGCGCCTTGCGCGATCTGCACACGCTCTACTGGATCGGCAAATATATCCACAAGGTGCGCGATCCGTCCGAGCTGGTCGATGTCGGGCTGTTGACTGCCGAGGAATACCGCGCCTTTCGCCGGGCCGAGACGTTTTTCTGGGCGGTGCGCTGCCACCTCCACACTATCACCCGCCGCGCCGAGGACCGGCTGACCTTCGACCTGCAACGTCAGGTGGCCAAGGCGATGAACTTCTCCGACCGGCCAGGCAAAAGCGCGGTCGAACGGTTCATGCAATATTTCTTCCTGCAGGCGAAACAGGTCGGCAGCCTGACCGGCGTGTTCCTGGCCCAGCTCGACGAGCAATTCGCCAAGAGCCAGCGGCGTGGGCCGATTGCGCGGTTTCGCGCGCGCGGGCGGACGCTCAGGGGCTTTCGCATCGCCAGCGACCGGATCGCCGCGCCCAATGATGGCTGGTTCACCGAGGCGCCAGTCCGCTTGCTGGAAATCTTCGTGCTGGCCGATGCCGAGGGCCTGACCATCCACCCCGGGACGATGCGCCAGATCGCGCGCGACGCCAAGGCGATCGACGCCAAGACCCGCCGGGACCCACGCGCCAATGCGCTGTTCCTTGACCTGCTGACCAGCCGGGGCGATCCCGAAACCGCGCTGCGCTGGCTCAACGAGGCGGGGGTGTTCGGGCGGTTCGTGCCGGATTTCGGCCGGGTCAACGCCCAGATGCAGTTCGACATGTACCATCACTACACCGTCGATGAGCATACGATCCGCGCCATCGGGCTGCTGGCGCGCATCGAAAAGGGCGAGATGGGCGAAGACCATCCGCTGGCCAGCGCGATCATCGGAAAGATCCAGTCGCGGCGCGCGCTTTATGTCGCGGTGCTGCTCCACGATATCGCCAAGGGGCGCGGCGGTGACCATTCGGTGCTGGGCGCCGAGGTGGCGCTGAAACTATGCCCGCGCCTGGGCCTCGATACGGCGGAGACCGAGCTGGTCAGCTGGCTGGTCCGCCAGCATCTGTTGATGAGCGCCACCGCCTTCAAGCGCGATCTGGCCGACTGGAAGACGATCACCGATTTCGTCAGCGTGGTTGATTCGATCGAACGGCTGCGCCAGCTCAGCCTGCTGACCATCGTCGATATCCGCGCGGTTGGGCCGGGGGTGTGGAACGGCTGGAAGCGGCAATTGCTGCATGAGTTGTACAATGCCGCCGAGGAGCGGCTGCGGCTGGGGCATGTCGAGCATGGCCGGCAGGGCCGGGTTGTGGCGCGCAAGGAGCTGGCGCGCCAGCGCTTGGGTGCGCGCGGCGATCTGGTCGACAGCATGGGCGCGCGCTTTGGCGATGCCTATTGGATCGCCGAGACCGCCGATGTAATCGCGATGAACTTGGCACAGCTGGCCGATGCCGATGGCGCGCCGCTGGCCATCACCACCGAGTACGACGCGGCGCGCGGCGCCACGCTGGTGATGGTGATCGCCGCCGACCATCCCGGCCTGTTCTATCGCATCGCCGGCGGGATCAGCCTGGCCGGCGGCAACATCATCGACGCGCGCATCCACACCGCTCGCGACGGCACGGCGGTGGACAATTTCCTGGTGCAGGACCCGTTGGGCCGTCCGTTTTCGGAAGATGCCCAGCTGGAGCGGCTCAGCCAAGCGATTGCCGACGCGCTGGCCAACCGCATCCGCATCGCGCCCCAACTGGCGGCGCGCCCGCTTCACCGGCCCCGCGCCGAGGCATTCGAGGTGCGCCCGCGGGTGGAGTTCGACATTACCGCATCGAACCGCTTCACCGTGATCGAGGTGATCGCGCGTGACCGCCCGGCGCTGCTCAGCCGGCTGGCGCGCGCGCTGTTCGAGGCGCGGCTGATCGTCCATTCCGCCCATATCGCGACCTATGGCGAGCGCGCCGTCGACACGTTCTATGCCACCGACCTGTTCGGGGAGAAATTCGATACCGCCGCCCGGTTCAAAGCCGTGGAAAAACGACTGCTGGAGGCGGCTAGTGAGGACGCCGGAACGATTGCCGCGTGACACACGTTCATAGGATAGCAAGAACCCATGCCATATAGGAAAAGCGGGTTCTGACCGGGGCAGCCATGATAAAGCACAAACGCTGCCTGTCCGTATTGATTGCGGCAACGACATTGGCGCTACCGGTTGCCGCATCGGCCAGCCTCGGCGGCGTCAGCGACAGCGCGCGCATCGATGCCCAGCGGATGGCGGCGCGCAGCCATTCGTTGATCGCCGCCAGCGGCAGCGTATCGGTGCACACGATGGTCCTCGCCAATGGCGGCACGATCCGGCAATATGTCAACGCGGTCGGCGCGATCTATGCGATCACCTGGCAGGGTCCGGGCAAGCCCGATCTGGCCCGCCTTCTAGGCCCCCATTTCGCGACATTTCAGGCCGATAACGCCAGCCAGCGCAGGCGCCTGTTCCGCGCGCCGCCCCGTGTGATGCGCTCCGATCTGGTGGTACAGACCGGGGGGCATCCCGGCGGCTTCTGGGGTCTCGCCTATCTGCCGCAACAGGCGCCGGCGGGATTTAATCCCAATGCGCTGTGATCCTGTGATGCGGCTGTGCCGGATGCTGACGGCCATGTTGGCACCCGCGGCCGCTATTGTGCTCCTGTCGGGCTGCGGCGGCGGCGGCGGCACCACAACCGGCGCCTCTTCCACCAGCAGCACCAGCGCCAGCAGCAGCACTACCTCTGCCAGCACCACGACCGGGGGCAGTACGACCACCGGCGGCAGCACCACCAGCGCCAGCACGACTGGCGGCACCAGTTCGGGCGGATCTGCGCTGACCAATTTCACCGCCATCACCGTCGATGCCGGCCCCGCCGCGCTCAATGTCGGCTCGGGGGCCTATACCGCCACCAATGTGCCCTATGTCACCGTGACGATCTGCGCGCCGGGCACCAGCAATTGCCAGACCATCGATCACATCCTGCTCGACACCGGCTCGGTCGGCCTGCGCCTGATCCAGCCGGTGGTGAACAGCAGCCTGCTGGCTGCGCTGCCCAATGAGACCGACACTGCGAGCAATCCGGTCGGCGAATGCTATGCCTATGTCGATGGCTATGCGTTTGGATCGGTACGCAACGCCGATTTCCAGATCGGCGGCGAAAGCGTGGCCAATATGCCGTTGCAGATCGTGGGGGACAGCGGCGCCTTCCAGACCGCGCCCAACTCCTGTTCCTCGGGCGGCGGCACCTATCTCAATACGGTGAAGGCGCTGGGCGCAAATGGCATCATCGGCGTCGGGGTCACTCCGACCGATTGCGGAACTTTCTGCACCGTGGCCGGGGGATCTTCGGCAGCGACCTACTACGATTGCCCCACGACCGGCTGCGCATCGGTCATCGGCCGCAGCTCCAGCACCACTGCGCCGTTCCAGCAGCTGCCCAATCCCGTCGCCGCCTTTGCCAGTGACAACAACGGCACCATCATCAGCCTGCCCAGCGTGGCGGCGCAAGGGGTGCCGATCCTCACCGGCACGCTGTATTTCGGGATCGGCACCCAGATCAACAATGCGCTGGGCAGCGCCACCGTGCTGACCACCGATTCCGCCGGCTATCTTACCGCGACCTATAACAGCACCTCGCTGCGGCAGAGCTTTATCGACAGCGGCAGCAACGCCTATTACTTCGTCGACAGTGCGATTCCCGCCTGTACCGGCACTGGCTTCACCGGATTTTACTGCCCGGCCAGCCCGATGTCGCTGACCCCGACGCTGACCGGGCGCAACGGCGTTGTCGCACCGGCCAGCTTCACGCTATACAATGCCAAGACCGCATATGACGCCACATCGAACGCGGTGCCCGGACTGGGCGCGAACCCCACCGCATCGCCCACCTTCGCCACCATCAACAACAGTTTCGATTTCGGGGCACCGTTCTTCTTCGGGCGCAATATCTATACCGCGATTGCCGGACGCTCGGCCGGCGGGGTCAACGGGCCCTATTACGCTTATTGACGCGGGGCAGCTTGCGCCATCCCGCTCCCCCTCCCGACCTCCCATTCAGGATACACGCCGTGGGAGGTCGGGAGGGCGCGCGGGCCAATCCCGTCGGTAGACGGCAAACAACCGCACAGGCTTGCGGGCCGTCAGGGCCGCCAAGGGAGCAAGTGCCCCGAAAGCGGACACTGCGCCCGACTGATCGCATAGACGCCGCCACAGCCGCGCTTTATTGCTGAAGGCCCAATCACGCACATCGCCGGAGGCAGCGCCGGCGCGGCGAGGCCGCTTTGCAAACAACTATCCCCCAAACATTGTCGCGACTGACCCTGATTGCGGCGCTCGCCTCGCCAGTGGCCGCATCGGTGGCCGCAGCAGCGCAGACCGCGCCGCTCGCCCGCCCCGCGATTGCCCCGCCCGAGGCATGGGTCAGCGAGGCGTCAGTGCCTGCTGCGCCTGCCGCCGCCGCTGGCGCTGCCACCATCGACCTGCTCTCGGACACGCAGGTCAGGCTGGGCGACAAGGGCGACACCACCTATTCCGCCGCGATCTACCGCATCGCCACCGCCCAGGGCCTCGATTCGGGGGCCTTGCAGGTCAGCTGGGACCCGGCTTTGGAGAGCGTGACGCTCCACCGCTATCGCATTCGCCGCGCCGGCCAGATCATCGATCTGCTCGGCGATGGCAGCAAGCTGACCGTGGTGCGGCGCGAAAAGCAGCTGGAGAGCGCGGTGCTGGATGGCCGCCTCACCGCCTCGCTCCAGCCCGATGACCTGCGCGTGGGGGACGAGATCGACGTGGCCTATACGCTGCGCCGCGCCGATCCGGCGATGGCCGGCCATTCGGAGCTGCTGACCGGGCCGGCGGATGGCGCCTCCTATGGCCGTTACCGGCTGCGGGTGTTGTGGGACAATGGCAAGCCGGTGCGCTGGCACGCGATGGCCGGCGTGGTTCAGCCCCGGTTGATCAAGACCGCCTCCGGGAGCGAGCTGCTCGCCGACCTCAGCAATGTCACCACCCCCCGGGGGCCCAGCGATGCGCCGCCGCGTTATCAGCTGGTCAATTCGGTCGAGGTCGCACAATTCGCCGATTGGGCGGCGGTGTCGCGCACCTTCGCGCCGTTCTTCGCCGCCGCCGAGACCCTGCCCACGAACAGCCCGCTGCATGCCGAGGCGGCGCGGATCATGGCCGCGACGCCCGATCCGCTGATCCGCGCCGGCATGGCGCTGCAGCTGGTGCAACAGCAGGTGCGCTATGTGTTTCTGGCGATGGACGATGGCGGCTTTATTCCGGCGCCGGCAGACCTGACGTGGCAGCGACGCTTTGGCGATTGCAAGGCCAAGACCGCGCTGCTGACCGCGCTCCTCACCGCGATGGGCATCGATGCGCGCCCCGTCCTCGTCAATACCGAGCGCGGCGACATCACCGCCGCCCGGCTGCCGGCGATGGCAGCCTTCGATCATGCCATCGTCACCGCGCATATCGGGGGCCGCAATTACTGGCTCGATGGCACGCGGCTGGGCGACAGCGATCTGGCGCGGCTGCGCACGCCCAATTACGTGGTCGGCCTGCCGGTTACCGCAGCGGGCAGTTCGCTGGTGCCGCTAGTGCCCGAACCGCTGACCGAGCCGGGCGAAGTCACTACGCTGGCCCTCGACGCCTCGCGCGGGATCGAGGTGCCCGCATCAGCGAGCGGCGAGATGCGCTTTCACGGCGATGCCGCCGCCACCATGCGCCAGAAATACGACGGGCTGTCGGCCGACGACCTCACCCGGACCCTGCGCGAATTGTGGCGCAAGACCTATGATTTCATCACCCCCGATGCGGTGACCAGCGCCGCCGACCCCGCCACAGGCGATTTCGTGCTGGCGATGCGCGGCACCGCCAAGATGGACTGGTACAAGGTCAGCGGCGCGCGATTCTATGAGCTGGACCGCGCGCGGATCGGCTGGAAATTCACGATTGCGCGCGACGGCGAACTGACCCCGGAAGCCCCGTTCGCGTTTGAATATCCCGATTGGTGGGCCAACCGCGAGACGATCATCCTGCCCGACCACGGACGCGGCTTCAGCTTGCAGGGCGAGGATGTCGATCGCACCGTCGGCGGCATATTCCGCTTTCAGCGCAAGATCGCAATCGCCGATGGGGTGGTCACGCTCAACAATCAGACGCAGGCGCTCAAGGGCGAGCTGCCCGCCGCCGACGCCCCGCGAACCCGCGACGAGATGGCGGCGCTGGCCGATGGCGGCGCGTTCGTGCGCGTGCCCGATGCCTATATGGCGACGGACGCCGATATGGCCGCGATTGCCGGTGACCGGGCCGCGACGGCGCTGGCCTATGCCCACCGGGGCGCGGTGCATATCGAGCGCGGCGAGATCGCGGCATGTCTGACCGATGAGGGCGCGGCGCTGGCCATCGATGGACATCTGGCGCAGGCGCATGGGGTGCTGGCGCTGTGCCTGGCGATGCAGGGGGATGTGCGCGCCGATGCCGAGGCCGATGCCGCGCTCACCCTCGACCCTGGGCAATTGCTGGCGTGGAAAGCCAAGGCGACCTCGGAGATGCGCATCAAGAATTATGACGGGGCGGCGCGCGATTACACCAGCGCGCTGGCGCTGCGCCCCGGCGATTCGCGCAGTCTGGCCGGGCGGGCCAGTGCGCGGTTCCTGCTGGGGCAATTCGCGGAGGCGCTGAGCGATCTCGATGCGGCGCAGGCGGCGGAACCGGGGCTGGCGCTGCACGCCGCACGCGCGCAAATGCTGGCAGCGCTCAACCGGGGCGAGGAGGCGCTGGCCGCGATCGATCTGGCGGTGGCCGACAAGCCCGAAGACCGCGTGGCGCACCGCGCCCGCGCCGAAATTCGCGCACGTTTTGGTGAGCGCGATGCGGCCATGCCCGACGCCGATTTCCTGATCGCGCATGGCCCGGCGGCATCGGACTATCTGCTGCGCGCCCAGCTGTGGTCGCCCGGCGATGCCGATAAGCGGCAGGCCGACATCGCGGCGGCGCTGGCGCTCAACCCCCGCTCCAACAATGCGCTCCTGATGCGGGCGCGGCTGGCGCTGGAGGCCGGCGATCTGGCCCATGCCGAGAGCGATCTGGCAGCGGCGCACCGCATCGATCCCGAGGCCGAGGGGCTGAACGGGTTGCGCATGGAGCTGATGGCGCGGCGCGGCAAGCCCGCCGAGGGACTGGCGCTGGGCAATGCGTTTCTGGCGCGGCATCCGGGCAATCCGGTGGCGCTGAACAATCTGTGCTGGTTCAAGGCAACGCAAGGCATCAACGCCGACAGTGCCATCGCCGATTACGACGCGGCTTTGCGTGGGTCGCCCGAACTGGCCTCGTCGCTTTATGGGCGGGGCCTGGCTTGGGCGCGCAAGGGGGATCGCAACCGCGCTTTGGCCGATATCGCGCGGGCGCGGACGATCAGCGGGGCGGTCGACGCGCAATTCGCGCGGTATGGGATGGCGTTGCCCGATGGGTTGGGTGCCGGGCTGGGCGATACGGCGCGGCGCTGACTTCTCTTTGCCGGCGATTGCTGGCACATCGCGCGGATGAGCAAGCTTACCCTCGACGAGATGCTGCGGCGCGATGCCGATGATCCGCTGGCGGGGTTCCACCTCCGGTTCGCGCTGCCGCCGGGGGTGATTTACCTCAACGGCAATTCGCTAGTGGATTGATTTTGACATTTGCATCCCCTGGCGGTTGGGATGGGTCTGCAAATGTCAAAATCGTAAAATCCACTAGAATCAAAATCTTCTAGTGGTCCGAAAAGATTCTGAC
>JANXUK010000011.1 GCA_025356275.1 Sphingomonadales bacterium
CCCCCTCCCGACCTCCCACAGCGTATATCGTGAATGGGAGGTCGGGAGGGGGCGCGGGACGGAACAGGCTGCGACCGTCAGTTCGCCAAACAAGCGAACTCTCTCAAATCCCCGGATCAACCCCGGTCAGCGCCACCGACACCTCCCACAGCCGTCGACCCAGATCCGGGTCCATCGCCTGCGCCGAAGCCTTGGCCAGCCCGGATACCCCGCGCATCTCCTGAAAACCCTGCGGGCCATAATACGCTCCGCCCCGCGCCGCCGGATCGGTTGCGGCCTGGAGCGCCGGCCACGCCCCCTGCTCCGAGGTGTTAAGCAGCAACCCGACCAGCGGCATCAGCGCCTTTAACGGCCCCAAATGTCGCGCCAGATCGGTGCCCGCCACCCCCGGATGGCAGGCAATAGCCGTGACCGGCAAAGCCGCGGCGCGCAGCCGGCGGTCCAGCTCCACCGCGAACAACAGATTGGCAAGCTTGCTGTCCGAATAGCGCTGACCGCGGTTGTAACCGGCTGTGGCATCGAGATCGTCCCACGGAATCGTGCCGCGCCTATGCGCCAGGCTGGCGGTGATCACCGCCCGCGCACCGGGCGTCCCGGCCAGCTTGGGCAACAGGCGCGCGGTCAGCGCAAAACAGCCGAGGTGATTGACCCCGAATTGCAGCTCATGCCCCTGCGCGGTGCGGGTCAGCGGCGGGTACATCACCCCGGCATTGCCCAGCAGAACGTCAAGCCGGGGTTCATTCGCCACCAGATCGGCAGCGCGCGCCACGCTGTTCAGATCGGCCTGATCGAGCGGCACGAAACCGAGATCGGCGCCCGGTACCTCGGCCATGATCCGCGCCATCGCCTCGCGCGCCCGCGCCTCGTCGCGGCAACCCAGCAACACCCGCGCGCCCCGCCCCGCCAAAGCCCGCGCCGCCGCAAAGCCGATGCCGGTGTTGGCCCCGGTGACAAGGATGCATTTGCCGTGCTGATCGGGGACGTCCTGGGCGGTGAAACCGGTCATGCGGGGGCTTTCGTTGGTTGCCGATCGGCGTTATCTACCGCGTCGCCGCCGGCCCGGCTAGACACCCTCACCCGCCAGCACCATGGCAACCGGGGCAAAGCTGCGCCGGTGCTGCGCGCAAGCGCCATGGCGGATCAGCGCGGCCCGGTGCTCCGCCGTGCCATAGCCGGCATTGCGCTCCCACCCGTAATGCGGATGCAGAGCGGCAAGGTCCGTCATCAGCCGGTCACGGTGCTGCTTGGCGATGATCGAGGCGGCGGAGATACAGGGCTCCAGCGCGTCGCCCCCCACAATCGCCCGCGCCGGCCAGCACCAGCCGGCGGCGCGGCCATGCGGCGTCAGATTGCCATCGATCAGCACGATGTCCGGTGCCTTCAATTGCGCTGCCACGAGTTGCGCCTCAAGCGCCGCCACCGCCAGCGTCATTGCCAGCATCGTGGCCGCAAGAATGTTGATCCGGTCGATCTCGGCGGGTTCGACCACCCCCACCGCCCAGTGACACCGCGTTTTGATCTCACCCTCCAGATGGCTGCGGCGCGACGCGCTAAGTTTCTTGGAATCGTCGAGCCCGGCGATCCGCGCCCCGCCCAGCCACACCGCGCCCGCCACCACCGGCCCCGCCAAAGGGCCTCTGCCGGCCTCATCGACGCCAAAGGTGATGGCGGCGTGGTGGGCAGAGGGTGAGGCGAACAGCATGCCCCCCCTGTCGCGCCAATCGGCCGCTACGACAAGGCCCGGCGGCAGGTCGCCCCCGGCTTTTTGCGGGCGATTGCCTCGCTTGCGAACGCATCTGGGGCATATCGCCAATTGGCGGGAAGCGCCGTGTGCACCGGCACTGACTAATGGTGAAACGCTGAACAATGTCACGCTTTGCGTTGGATACGTAATCTTGTTGTACGGCTGCGTGCCGCAACGCTTGCCAGCTTTGTGAGCACCTATACATGGAGCCTGATGTTTGACGGCTGGGGCGCTCCCGGCGGAAGGCCGAATATTGTCGGACAATCCACCCATCGGGATCCGAAGATGTGGTTTGCCATTGGAATGGCTTCGGTGATATTTATAACTATTGGCTCGGCATTTTTAACATTTTTGTTTTCTCGCATGGTGGCCATCTCTGATTATAGGCTCTATATTGTTGTTATCGGTGCGGGATTAATTTCTGGTGGCGTGTGGATGCTTGCGATTTGGGGGGGGGTACAATCGCCCATAATCGTCGCCGCCGGGGCGATTTACGGCCTTCTTACCGGGTGCTTCTGGGTGGGTTTGCATGGACCGCTGAATCAGTCGAGATAGGCCGCTTTGGGGCTCAAACCGCCATTTGCGTCAACGCGCATTGCAGGCGCCATAATCCGCTTTTCATTGCCACAACCCCGATGCTCCCCTATCGGGCCGCTCCCCGCCGAAACTTGCGATATGCCCAGATGCCCAGCGCCGCCGCCCTTATCCCGCTCGACAGCGTCGATCCTGCTCTGGTCGAGGCGCTGCTGGACCGCGCCTTTGAGCCGACCCGCCGCCAGCGCACAGCCTATAAATTGCGCGAGGGCACTGAGGCCCTGCCCGCGCTCAGCTTCGCCGCGCTGGGTGCCGATCAGCATCTAGTGGGCACGATCCAGTGCTGGCCCGCCGCGCTGACCGACCCGGCCGGGCGGCGCCATCCGCTGATCCTGTGCGGCCCGGTCGCGGTGCTGCCGGAGGCGCAGGGTATGGGCTATGGCCAAGCGCTGATGGCGGCCAGCCTCGGCGCGCTGAGCCCCGAGGCGCCGCTGCCACAGGTGATGATCGGGGACGCGGAATATTACGGCCGTTTCTGGGGCTTCACTGCCGCGCCGACCGCCGGCTGGACCCTGCCCGGCCCGTGGGAGCCGCACCGTCTGCTGGTGCGCGCCGACAATCCCGGCGTGCTGCCCAAGGCGGGCATGCTGGGGCCCTGGACGTAAGTACCCTTGGCGCAGCGCCACCGATCTGGCATCGCGCTCCCCAGCCATGCCGTATGACCCACCCCCCGAGCTTGCCGGCCTCAGCCTTGCGACGATCACCGATCTGGTGGCGGCGCGGCGCTTGCCACCGGTGGACACCTGGAACCCTAAACAAAGCGGCGATTCCCAGATGCGCATCGCCGCCGACGGGCGCTGGTATCATCAGGGCGGGTTGATCGCGCGGCCCGCAATGGTCCGTGCGTTTGCCGGCCTGCTGCGCCGCGACCCTGAAGGCCAGCACTGGCTGGTCACCCCGCAGGAGCGGCTGACCATCGCGGTGGAGGATGCCGCCTTCATCGCGGTGGATGTGAAGCGCGACAATGGCGCGCTCGCATTCCGGCTCAACACAGACGAATTCGTTATCGCCGGCCCCGACCATCCGCTGACCGCGCACGGCGACGCGGAGACTCCGGCGCTGTATCTCGCGGTGCGCCACGGGACCGAGGCCCGGCTCAACCGCAGCACCTGGTGGCAGTTGGTCGAACTGGCGCTGGCGGAAAGCGACAGCGCGCCGCTGAGCGTCACCAGCCTGGGCGCGACGTTCACGCTGACCCCGCCATGAGCCCGCTCGCCCACCGCATCGCCGGGCTTTACCGCAAGGGGCTGGCCATGGCGCCGCCCGAGATGTGGCTCGACCCGCGCATCGCCGGGATGACCGAGTTCAAGCCCGCCGCCGTGCTGGTGGCGATCACCGATCGCGCCGAGCCCGGCGTCCTGCTGATCCACCGCCCCGAGACGATGCGCGCGCATCCGGGGCAGATCGCCTTTCCCGGCGGCCGCCACGATCCCGGCGAGGGGCCGGTCGCGGCGGCTTTGCGCGAGGCGGACGAGGAGCTGGGCATCGATCCCGGCGCCGTGACCGTGATCGGCGCATCGGACCGCTATCGCTCGGGATCGGGCTATGAGATCACCCCGGTGCTGGCGGTGATCCCCGCCGACACGGGGATCACCCCCAACCCGGACGAGGTGGCCGACTGGTTCGAGGCGCCGCTGGCCCACCTGCTCGACCCCACCAACCATGCCGTCCGGCACATCGACTGGGATGGCACGTCGCATCCGTTCATCGAAATCCTGTGGCAACAGCACCGCATCTGGGGGGTGACGGCGGCGATCATCAGCAACCTCAGCAAGCGGCTGGGCGGCGGCCATGGCTGAGCTTTTCGCTTCGAAACTGCCCGATGCGCCATGGACAAGGCGGGCCGATCTGGGTGCGCTGATCGCGGCGCTCGGCCCCGGCAATGCGCGTTATGTCGGCGGGGCGGTGCGCGATACGCTGCTGGGCTTGGCGGTGAAGGACGTGGATATCGCCACGTCGCTGACGCCCGAGGCGGTGATGAAACGCTGCGGCGCAGCAGGCCTTCGCACCATCCCCACCGGCATCGCGCATGGCACGATCACCGCGGCGCTGGCGGGCGGCGCGGTGGAGATCACCACCCTGCGCCGCGATGTCGCCACCGATGGGCGCCACGCCACCGTCGCCTTCGCAGAGAGCTGGCGCGAAGATGCGGCGCGGCGCGATTTCACCATCAATGCGCTCTATGCCGACCCGGCCAGCGGCGAGATATCCGACTGGTTCGGGGGGCTGGCCGACCTCGCGGCGCGGCGCGTGCGGTTTATCGGCCATGCCCGGCAACGCATCCGCGAGGATCATCTGCGCATCCTGCGCTATTTCCGCTTTCGGGCGCGGTTCGGCTCGGAGCCTGCCGATGCAGAGGCCGAGGCCGCCTGCGCCGAGCTGGCCCCGATGCTGATGGGCCTGTCCCGGGAGCGGGTGCGGATGGAGTTGATGAACCTGCTCGGCGTGGCGGACCCCGGCCTGGCGGTTGCACGGATGGCCGAACTGGGCGTGCTGGCAGTGATCCTGCCCGAGGCGCGGGCGGATGCTGTGGTCGAGGCGTTGCCGGCGCTGGTGCGTGAGGAGGCGCGGCAGGATGTCGCCCCCGATGCGCTGCGGCGTTTGGCGGCACTGCTCCCCGCCGATGCCGATGGGGCAGGGAAGGTCGCAGCGCGGTTGCGGCTGTCCACGGCGCAGGCCAAGCGGCTGGGGCACGCAGCGGCCCGCGGCGGGGATGCCGATGACGATGCACACGCGCTGGCCTATCGGCTGGGCAGGGTGTCGGCTACCGATTGCCTGCTGCTGACGGGGCGTGAGGTCGCGCCGCTGGCCGGGTGGAGCGTGCCGGTGTTCCCGCTCAAGGGCGGCGAGATTGTCGCGCGCGGGGTTTCCGCCGGACCCGAGGTGGCGCGCATCCTGCGGGCGATCGAGGCGCGCTGGGTGGCCGAGGGATTTCCGGGCAAGCCTCAGGTCACTGCGTGGCTCGACGCGATGCTGGCGCAGAGCACAGCATGAGGATGGGCGAATGCGCCGCATTACTCGCCGCCGAGCCGATGCTGGGGCTGGCCATTGCCGCGATATTGCTCGCCGGTTTGGGTTGGATGATGGAGCGCGGCGCGCGGCCGGCGATGGGGCGGAATTTGCGCCATGCCGGCTATCTCGGGCTGGGCGCGGCGCTGTTGCTGACCATCGTGCTGGGCGCGTGGCGCGCCGACCGGTCGGACGCGGCGATGCTGCTGGCGCAGAACCGGCAGGCCACGGTCAGCGGCGGCGAAATCCACATCGCGATGCGCCCCGACGGCCATTTCTGGCTTGACGGTGCAGTCAATGGCGTGACCGTGCCGTTTCTGGTTGACACCGGTGCGAGCTATACCGGGCTGTCGGCGGCCAACGCGCGCCGTGCCGGGATAGTGCCCGATCCGGGGCAAATGCCGGTCGACCTGGAGACCGCCAATGGCCAGATCGTGGCGCGGCTCGGCACGATCCGGGCGCTGCAACTGGGCGGTATCGCGGTGCGCAATCTGCCGGCGGTGATCGCGCCCAATGAGGATGACACCAATGTCATCGGCATGAATCTGCTGTCGCGCCTGGCCAGTTGGCGGGTCGAGGGGCGGGTTCTGGTGCTGGTCCCGCGTTAGTTTGGCGAAAAACGTGAAAAAGGGCGCTTTTCACCTCACAACCCTGTTCCATCCCACGTCCCCTCCTGACCTCCCACAGCGTTTCATCCTGAATGGGGGGTCGGGAGGGCGCGCGGGGTGGAACAGGCTGCGACCGTCAGATCGCCATTCAAACAGACTCTGCGGGGGATGGCACAGGCTTAATACCAAGTCCCATTGATTAGCACCCATGTGCCCATTGCCTCATACCGATGGACATGATGCGCCAAAGCTGATTGACGAGCTTGTTCCAGGCGAAGCAGCAATGATCGACGATGTCGTCGTAGGATGAGAAGATGCGGTTCGACAGCCAGTTGTCTCGCATGAACTGCCACACGTTTTCGACAGGGTTGAGCTCCGGGCATCTGGGCGGCAGCGGCAAGAGGGTGATGTTGTCGGGCACGA
>JANXUK010000098.1 GCA_025356275.1 Sphingomonadales bacterium
CAAATGCCGCCACAGCAGCGTGAGTATTCTTCTCGCGTTCGAAACGAAAGCAATCGTTGTCAACCGTCATGAAATGATAAGGAAGCTTTTCTGAAACGTCCGTTTTTAATTTGTAAAAAATGACGTTTGCATTATCCCGAAGCGCTTCAACAAACGGGTGCGACTTGCTGAAGTTTTCCTTCTCAACGATTACTTCAAGAGTATGGTCGGAATGGCCCAAGAACTGTTTCGCCTGCTGCACAACCCGCTCACCGCCATATACGCGCGCGCTCAGGTCTCCGGTAAGAAGGCGCACATTCGCATTCGCGGACGCGAACAAATTTTCGATGATGATCGTGGCGTGATCAGCAGATCCATTGAACACCGTTTCGCCAGACCTTTCGGCGGCGAGCCGTTTCACGAGCGCCCGGTAGTCCTTCAGTTCCATGGCATGGCCGATGCGGTTTGGAGCGGCAACTCAGCCGCGCATTGCGTCGAATGTACCATATGGCTAACCCTTATTCCAACGTCAAGTTCCTGCACCCGATGGCCTCAAGGCATTGGATCAAGAACACCGCTGTGAATTTACCCCGGCTGAGCTTGTTCCTGATATTCGGCTCTGAGTCTATCACCCCTATGTCTGCCAGCTTCCCGACAAGCTGGGCGTAGGTGACGCCCCGGCGCTTCAACTCGGCTTTGAGCATGGCCTTGACGCCAGCTTCCCAGACCCGATCTGTTTTCATTTCCCGCATGTGCCGCTCCGATGATGTCGATTATCATCATACGAGATGCTTTTGCCATTGACAAGCGTGCATAAGGCCATCATATCGAGTGCATAAGCACTGGAGGCGATGACATGCAACACTTTCTCCTCTCCGCCGGCGCCCGCACACTGCGCCTCAAGGCTGTGTTCCGCATGGGCGAGGACAAGGCTTACCGCACGTTCTGCGAAATGCGCTGGCCTGAGAATGACGGCGAAGCGATCTGCCCGCGCTGTGGCTGCACCGAGTCGTATGGCATCGCCACGCGCCGCAAGTTCAAGTGCGTTGCCTGCCATCACCAGTTCAGCGTCACCAGCGGCACGATCTTCGCCTCGCGCAAGCTGAGCTTCACCGATCTACTGGCCGCGATCGTCATCTTCGTAAACGGCGCCAAGGGCGTTTCCGCGCTGCAAGTCAGCCGCGATCTCGACGTGCAGTACAAGACCGCGTTCGTTCTCTCGCACAAGCTGCGCGAAGCCATGGCCCGCGAGGATGCTGGGCGCACGCTGTCTGGCGAGGTCGAAATCGATGGCGCGTATTTCGGCGGCTATGTGAAGCCCGCCAATCGCAAGAGTGAACGCCGCGATCGTCGCCTTGCCATCCACCAGAACGGCAAGCGCGAGGTTGTTGTTGTCATGCGCGAGCGGGATGGCCAGTCAGTTACCGCTATCCACCGCACGGAAGCCGCTGGCGTCGCCACGGTGCGCGCTACGGTCGCGCCGGGCACGATCATCCATGCCGACGAAGCCTCGCACTGGGACGCGCTCCACGCCGCCCACGAGATGCATCGCATTAATCACAGCCTGACTTATTCCGATGGCTATGCCTGCACGAACCAAGCCGAGTCGTTTTTCTCCCGCCTGCGCCGGATGGAAGTCGGCACGCACCACCACATCGCCGGGCCGTATCTGGCGGCTTATGCGGGCGAGGCATCGTTCCGCGAGGATAACCGCCGCGTGTCGAATGGTGGGCTTACCGCGATGGTGGCAGAGGCGGCGCTGGCATCGCGGGTTAGCCGCCAGTGGAAGGGGTATTGGCAGCGCGCGGCTTAAGAACAGCCCCGCAGGAACATATAAGCATTGCCTTATATCATATCTAAAGGAGCTAGATTTGCCCCGTGAAGGGGGTCTACAGCGCCGAAATGGGGTGCCAGGGCATAAGAACCGCATCCAACAATTATTTGCACTGAGCGGGCTTCTGGCGGCCTTCGCGGGTTGTGCCGAATCGGGACATGTGCCAAATGAAAAGGCCCGGGGCGCGTCAACGCTCCGGGCCTTAGAAACCGCGACGAAACCGCGGCTGGTTTTTGCTGTTAAGCCCCGGGAATCTGTCACCCCCGGTAGTGAAAGTCAACAACGGTTTCGTCGCTTTTGCCCGAAAGGCACTGCGATGAAACGTGAAAAATCCCCTCCCGTCTCCCCTGAAATGGCGGCACACATCCGCTTCTTGATCCTCGTTCGCGGACTATTCCAGCATCAAGCTGCTGCACTCTGCGGGATCAATCAGGGCCGAATTTCAGAAGTCATGCGCGGACATTGCCACCCCGGCATTGCCCCCGCGCAAGGCTCGTTCCCCTTCTAGCCTAAAAGGGCGGCGGATTTTGCGCTTACGCATAGAGTTCGCCGCCCTGCTCGCCCTAACGCTCCTGTGGCCCGCGATCTGGCTCTACCGCCTAATCGCCCATATCTGGCACTGACCCGCCCCCCGGCGATGACGTAACAAGCTGGCGCTCGCGCAGGTTCCGCAATGCCGGGCGTGGCTCGCGTCACATTGACAGGCTGAGCGGATAGGCAAACTATCCCGCATCAACAGGGGGAGCCCGACATGATTCGCAAACTTGCTTTCGCGGCGATTGCCGCACTGATTATCACGCCAGTCTCAGCCGATGCACGCGGCCACGGTGGCGCCCACTACGGCGGCGGCCATCACAGCTACAGCCACGGTGGGCACTACTCAGGCGGCGTCGGTTCTAGCCATCGTGGTGGGCACTACACGAGTCGCACCGGCAGCCACCACTACGGCTGTCACCAGTGCTAGACCGCAATAGACCATAGCTGATACGCGCCCTCGCCTTGGCGGGACGTGACAAGCTGCCGCTCCCGCAAGTTCCTGAGCGCGGCCCCAATGCGCTTGCCCATGGCCTTCACCAGCACCTTGTCGTTCGCGTTCAACTCGCGCTCTATCATCAAGCGCAAAGTGATCGTGCGGGTATCCAACGCCCCCTCTGCGCGCAGCATGGCGAGGATAGCGCGCGTTACCTGCCCCTTAAACGCATGGTGGCGCGGGGGCAGCGGCTTGGGCTTGATTTCGTCCAGGTCGATGTCGGGCACGAACATGCGCAGCGTTGCGTCCACATGGTCTATTTGGATCATCGCCTCGCGTAGCTGGTCCTGTAGGGCTTCGATCTGCCCTGCCATTTGAGCGCGTTTGTCGCGTAGAGCGGTTACAACGTGAGGGTCTGCCATACGTTGTGTTTAGTCATCGCGGGCGATTACATCCATATAGCGCTTGGTGCGTTTGCTACATAATACCGGAGTTCCAGCGCGCGGTGCTCGATTCGCTGCGCCAACCGCTGGAGAGCGGCGAGGTCAGCGTGGCGCGCGCCAACGCCCACGTCACCTTCCCGGCGCGGGTGCAGCTGGTCGCGGCGATGAACCCGTGCCGCTGCGGGCACCTGGGCGACGCCGCGCTGGCGTGCAGCCGCGCGCCCAAATGCGCCGCCGATTATCAGGGCAAGGTCTCGGGGCCTCTGTTGGACCGCATCGACCTGCATGTGGAGGTCGAGCCGGTCAGCGCCGCCGACCTCGCCCTGCCCCCCACGGCGGAGGCGTCTTCGGTTGTCGCGACAAGGGTCGCAGCGGCGCGCGGCGTCCAGACCCGCCGGCTGGAGGGCACCAAAATGCGCACCAATGCCGAACTGACGGGCGACGCGCTGGAGGCCCATGCCACGCCCGATGAGGCCGGGCGGCGGCTGTTGCTGCAAGCGGCACAGAGCATGCACCTCTCCGCGCGCGGCTATACCCGCATGTTAAGGGTCGCCCGCACCATCGCCGACATGGCCGGCGCCGAAGTGATCGGCCGCGCGCATATCGCCGAGGCGCTGAGCTATAGAAGGCAGGCGCCGAGGAATTGAGGGCCGCTAATTCGCCAACTGCACCACCAACGACGGCGCCTCCGAACCGTCACCTGCCCGGTCCGCCGACATGTGGCTCAACACCTTGACCGGCACCGACGCGACCACCCCGGCCGCTTTCCAAGGGTTCATGCCGACACAATAGCCGCTGTGATCGCGGCATTGGCGGACCTCGCCAGTGAAATTGTCGATCACCACAATCACATGATCATCCTCGGCAACCGCAGCGAGATCTTTGTCCGCAGGAGGTTTGACGCCGGCCATGTGACGCCATTGCTGGCCGGCATCCATCAAGCCCACCCCGGCATAGCGGCCATGCGCCTTAACGGGATCGCTTCACCAAACCGAATCGCTTGCATGACATCCGGAGATCAGGGCAAGCACCGGAACGAGCATCAGCGACTTGCGCATCGGAAATCCTCTACCATTCGCGTAAAGTGTAAACGCGCCCAGCCCGCTGACAATCCGCTAAACCAAGCCCCGCGCCCGCAAATCCGCCGCCAGCCCCGCCGCATCGATGAAATGATGCATCTGCCAGCCCAAAGCCTGCGCCGCCGCCACATTCGCCGCATTGTCATCGATGAACAGCATCTCCCCCGGCGCAAACCTGAACCGCGCCGCCGCCAGATCGAAGATCGCCCGACCCGGCTTGACCATCCGCTCCGCCCCCGACACCACGATGTCGCGGAAATGGTCGAGCACCGGAAAATTCGGGCGGAACATCGCCCAGGTATCCACCCCGAAATTGGTGATCGCAAACAGCGGCCAGCCCCGCGCCGCCAAAGCCTCAACCAGCGCCGCCGACCCCGGCACCGGCCCGGGCACCGTCTCCAGCCAATGCGTGCCATAAGCCTCGATCAGCGCGCGCTCAGCGGGGAACTGCGCCGACAATTCAGCGATCATCACCGCCAGCGGCTTGCCTTCGTCATGCTGGAAATGCCACGCCTCGGTCACGACGTTGGCCAAGAACCATGCGCGCCGCGCCGGATCGGCAATCAGCCGCTCATACAGTGCACCGATCCGCCATTCGACCAGAACCCGGCCAATGTCGAAAACCACCGCTTTGATAGGGGAGGCCACGCGAGCTTCGCCGCGTCAGCCGCGACGAATCAGCCCTGACGCGCCTTGAAGCGGCGGTTGGTCTTGTTGATCACATAGGTGCGCCCACGGCGACGGATCACGCGATTGTCGCGGTGACGGCCTTTGAGCGACTTCAGGCTGTTGCGAATCTTCATGACGAACCCTCGGGCGGAATACCGCCGGTAAATACGAAGCCGGGCCGTTAAGGTGGGGCCGGGCGGAAGTCAAGCCGGGAGAGGGGAGTCTGTTTGATTGGAGATCTGCGGTCGCGAAGCCTGCGGCGTCCCGCGCCGGGGGAGCGGGACGCCGCAGGCTTCTGCGAAAAGCGCCCTTTCGCGCTTTTCAGCAAACAGGCTCAACGTTTCCAATCGCTGGTCCGCCGGACCGTCAGCATCAGCCCTGTGATCGACAGCGCCACCAGCGGCACCTCCAGCGCGGCGGCCCAGTACGAATTGGGAAACAGCCACAGCGGCCCCGCCATGCTGCCCACGATCGCCAGCACAAAGCCCAGGATCACCAGCACACCCTTGTAATTGCCAACGCCATAGCCCGGCCCATCCTCGCGCGCCACGAACCAGCGCTCGGGCCGCTCCGGCGTGTCGGCGTGCTGCCAGGGGTTCTGCCGAAGCTCCTTCATCCACGAATCTCCCCCAGCTTGCGCTCCCAAGCCAGCGCATGGCCGACGATCACATCCAGCGCAGCGTATTTGGGCACCCAGGGCAGCGTCGCCTTGATCAGCGCATTGTCCGAGATCAGCGAATCGGGGTCGCCGGCGCGCCGGGGGCCCAGCACGCGAACAATGGTCTGGTTGGTCACCCGGTCCACCGCGTCCAGCACCTCCAGCACCGAGAAACCCCTGCCATACCCGCAATTCATTGTCAGCGATCGCTGGGGCTCGGCAATCAAAGCCTCCAGCGCCAGCACATGCGCCGCCGCCAGATCGGAAACATGGATATAATCGCGCACCCCGGTGCCATCGGGCGTGGCGTAATCGGTGCCGAACACGCCGACACTCGCCCGCTTGCCCAGCGCCGCCTCGACCGCGACCTTGATCAGATGCGTCGCGCCGGCGGTCGATTGCCCGGTGCGGGCCTGCGGATCGGCGCCCGCTACGTTGAAGTAACGCAGCGCGCCGTAATTGATCGGATGCGCCGCCGCGACATCGGCGAGCATGATCTCGGTCATCAGCTTGGACATGCCATAGGGGTTGATCGGCAGGCGCGGGCAATCCTCATCCACCGGCGAGACTGCGGGGATACCATAGGTCGCTGCGGTGCTGCTGAAGATGAAATGCGGCACGCCGCCGACCACGGCGGCCGCGATCAGCGCGCGGCTCTTGGCGGTGTTATTGTGGTAATATTTGAGCGGGTTTTCCACCGATTCGGGCACGATGATCGATCCGGCGAAATGCATGATCGCGCCGACCTTCTGTTCGGCGATGATCCGGGCGATCAGCGCGCCATCCTCGACATCGCCCTCATACAGCGGCACGCCATCGGGGATGGCAAAGCGAAAGCCGGTGGTCAGATTGTCGACGACTGCCACTTGCCAGCCCGCATCTTTCAGCGCGAGCACGGCATGGCTGCCGATATAACCGGCACCGCCGGTTACGAGGACGGGGACTTTATTACTGGGCATGGTGGCGGGAAAACTCGCATTGGTGGGCCCTGTTCGCTAGCACATTGGCGATGCCAAGGGGTTAACGTGGTTCATGCTGGGGCAATCCGGCGGGGGATAGCGGCTGGATTGCCTTTCGGACAGATGAGACCCGCCATGCCCACCTTCCGCCTGCTTGCCCCGCCGCTGCTTGCCCTGCCGCTGCTTGCCCTGCCGCTGCTCGCGCTTTTTGCCACCACTGCGCAGGCTCAAGGCTGGGGTGCCCCCGGTCGGGACGCACCGGGCAGGGAATGGGGCCCGCCGCGCCATGATTGGGGCGGGCCGCGATCGGGTAACGACCCGCGCGAAGGCAAGATCGAGGTCACCCGCTTCCTCGCGCCCGGCGCCGCTGCCGCGCTCGGCCATGGCGGCATAGCAGTGGCCGCCGCCGCCGATGACGGCATGGCCAATGAGCATGAACAGGCCGCCTTCACCGCCGCCGTCGCGGACCGTCTGGCGCATGCCGGCTATCAAGGCGCCGGCGCCGCGCCCACCCCCGCCGCCTCCCAGCGCGCGCAGATCCGCGTTACCCATGCCGAAGTCGCCCCCGGCGACCCGCCGCACAAACCCGTCAGCGGCGAGATGGAGGCAGGCATCGGCAATCGCGGTTCCAGCTTTGGCCTCGGGCTCAGCATCGATCTCAGCAAGCCGCGTGGGCCCCTTGTGTCCACCATGCTGGAGGCGCGAATCGCGGACGCCGCCACCGGCGCCGTGCTGTGGGAGGGCCGCGCCGAGATCGTGACCCGCGAAGGGGGCCACCGCTGGTCGACCCCGGCGCTGGCCGACCGGCTGTCCGGCGCATTGTTCGCACATTTCCCCGGCAAATCGGATGAGCATTATTCGGATCGCTGAACGGGGCGGTTCGCAAATTTTTCCACGCCCCGCCTTGGCGAGCGCGCCGCCCGCGCTTATCCCGGCGCTATGACAGACCCCGCCATCCTCATCGACGCCGCCTTCGATTCGGGCAATATCGAGGTGCTGGGCATCAGCGGCGCCGAGGCCCGCCTTGCCATCCGTCGCGATCATCTGTCCGAATTCTTCCAGTGGTTCCATTTCCGGGTCAGCGGCGGGGCCGGTCGCATCCTCACCCTGCGCATCACCGGGCTTGGTGCCAGCGCCTATCCGGGCGGCTGGCCAGACTACCGCGCGGCATGGTCCGAGGACCGCGAGACCTGGCGTCGCACCGACACCGCATGGGACGCGGGCGAGGACGGCGGCACCCTGACCATCCGCCACAGGGCCGGGGCATCGCCGACCTGGTTCGCCTATTTCGCGCCCTATAGCAGCGAGCGCCATCAGGACCTGATCGCACGGCACAGCGCGCAGCCCGGCATGACGCATCAGGTGCTGGGCAGCACCTTGGATGGCCGGGCGATCGACGCGCTGTCGCTGGGCGAAGGCCCGTGCCAGATCTGGCTGATCGCCCGCCAGCACCCCGGCGAAAGCATGGCCGAATGGTGGATGGAGGGGGCGCTTGGCATGCTGACCGACCCTGCGGACCCGCATGCCCGGCTGCTGCGGCGGCATTGCCGGCTGCATCTCGTGCCCAATGCCAACCCCGATGGTTCCGCGCGGGGTCATCTCAGGACCAACGCGGCCGGCATCAACCTCAACCGCGAATGGCATGAACCCAGCGCGGAGCGCAGCCCCGAAGTGCTCGCCATCCGCGATGCGATGGATGCCAGCGGCGTTGATTTCGCGATGGATGTCCACGGCGACGAGGCGATTCCGGCGGTATTCCTGGCCGGCTTCGAAGGTATCCCCGGCCTGACCCCGGCGCAATCCGCAGGGTACAAGCGCTATGCCGCGATGCTGGCAGCGCGGACCCCGGATTTCCAGACCCGCATCGGCTATCCCTCGGCGCCGCCGGGGCGCGGCAACCTGACGATGGCCACCAACCAGATCGCCGAACGATTCGGGGCGGTGGCGATGACTCTGGAGATGCCGTTCAAGGACAATACCGACCTGCCCTGCGCCGAATTTGGCTGGAGCCCGGAGCGGTCGCGTTTGCTGGCGCGCGAATGTCTCGCGGTGCTGGCCGATTGGCTGGGTGAGCGCGGGAGGCTGGGCCAATGACCACTGTCCGACTGCTGCGCATCGCCAGCATCATCGCCTTTGTCTTTGCCATCGGCCACACGCTGGGCGGGATCGGCAAATGGTCGCCAACCGACAATAACCCGGTGCTGGTCCAGATGGGTTCGCAGAAATTTGCGGTCATGGGCGTCAGCCGCAGCTTGCTGGATTTTTACATGGGCTTCGGCTGGTGCCTCAGCGCGGCGATGGTGCTTCAGGCGGTGCTGCTGTGGCAGATGGCCCGCATCGCGGCTGGGTCGGGAGCGGCTATCGTCCGCCCGATGATCGCGGCGATGATACTGGCGGGCGCGGTCACCAGCGCGCTGACCTGGCGCTTTATCTTCCCGCTGCCGGCGGTGTTTTCGGGCGTGCTGCTGCTGGTGTTGATCACCGCCTGGATCAAATCGGAGATTAAGACGGGCTAAGATGTCCCGGCCCGAAACTATGCGGCAACAGGGCTGACAGCCGTAGCTCCAGCACCTCGCTCCCCCGGTCACCGGCACCCACGCACCATACCACCGGATCGCTACTGCCCAGCCCGGCCAGTTCGCTGAGCACCTGACGGCAGCGCCCGCATGGCGTCACCGGCGCAGCACCCCCGCCGACCCCCCCGCCAACTACCGCCCCCCCGACTACCGCTATCCCGACCAGCCCGCCGCGCCGCCCTGCCGCCATCGCCACCGCCACCGCCACCGCCTCGGCGCAGAGCGACAGGCCGTAGCTGGCGTTCTCGACATTGGCGCCCGTGACGATGCCGCCATCGGCAAACAACAGCGCCGCGCCCACTGAAAACATCGAATAGGGTGCATAGGCCAAAACCGCCGCCGCCCGCGCCGCCGCGATCAACGCCTCGCGGCCAGTCACTTCAAACTCTGTCATTTCTGCACCACCACCCAGCGCAAAGGCTGATCATCCGCGGCATTGCCCAGCGCTGAATTGGCGGTCCACAACGTAAAGGGCCGCCCGCCATATTCCGGCTCGATCCGGTCGCGCACCAACCACAGGTTGCGCCTGATGCCGCCGGCGATGTGGTAGCGCGCCTCGAACTCGGGCGCGATTTTCAGGATCGCGGGCTTGCCGGTATGCGTCTCGATCTGGTTGAGGAAGGTCATCAGCTCGCTGACCACGCTGGCGTCCGATACCGCCACCGGGCAATTGTCGGCCAGCGTCGCCAGATCGACCGCCGGGGGCAGCATCGTGCGATCGCGCGGCACCACGGTGACGAAATTGGCCGCCTGCCGGTCCGCCGGCTGGCACGGATCGTAGCGGTGCACCGCGCCGACCTGGAGGCCTGCGCCGCGCGCAGCATCCAGATTGTGGTCCGCGCCAGGGTCCCGGGCAAACGCGCTGGCGCTGGCATCGATATAGGCGAAATCGGCGCCGATGGCCTTAAGGGCGGTGAAATCGACATCACCGTCGCCCGCGCCGATCTCCACGCCCTGCACCGGATAATCGCTGCGCAATGGCTGCCAATGACGCACATCCCACCAGCCCCAGCCGGCGGCCACGATGCCGATCAGCACCAGCGCGCCCAGCCAGCGCCAGCGCCTTGCCCCCCTCGGCGACTTTCGCGCAAGGTTACGCCGCCTCGCCATCGTCAGCCTTTGATATGCAACACGCAGATCAGCGTGAACAACCGCCGAGCCGTCGCAAAATCGGTCTCGACCTTGCCCGCCAGCCGCTCGACCAGCAGTTCGGCCGCCTCGTTGTGAATGCCGCGCCGCGCCATGTCGATAGTCTCGATCTCGGCGGCGGTGGCCTTGCGAATCGCCGAATAATACGAATCGCAGATCGCGAAATAATCGCGGATCGAACGTCGAAACCGCCCCAGCCCAAGGATCAGCGTCTCCAGCAGCAGACCCCCATCGTTGGAAATATCCAGCGCCAGCCGCCCGTCATGCACCGCCAGCCGCAGCCGATACGGCCCCAGATGCCCCGCCGCCACCGCCCGCGCCGGGCAAAAGCGGTTCTCCTCGATCAGATCGAACATCGCCACGCGCCGCTCCTGCTCGATATCCGCATTGCGCCGCAGGATCGTGGCATCGTCCAGTTCGATGTGAGAAATGCGCGGGTCGGCCATGGTCCGCTCGCCATCGCAAATGGGGCGCGTCGCGGCAAGGGGCTGGTGTTCGGAAGAACCAACGGTTTTCAAGAACAGGGAGATTCCTGGGGGCCACGGGGCACCCAGCCCCCGTGATTGTCGTCCGACGCAGCGGTTGCGCCCGGCGGCAGGGCAATCGCTGCACCGCCGGAAGACATTATGGGGGGTGCAGGGGGCGTAACGCCCCCCCCTGCCTGTTCCTTCGTTCTCAAAGTCCTCCCCGCTATCCACAGCCCCTCCCTCCCTCCCACCCATTGCCACCCCAGCTCCCCAAGCGCATGACGCCCACCATCATGGGCCACGAAGATCTCCTCATCCGCAGTGACGCCGCCCCGGCGCGCAGCCTCCCCGCCAATATCGAGGCGGAGGCGGCGTTTCTCGGCGCGATCCTGATCGATAACCAGGTGATCGAGGAGATGCAGGCCCCGCTTGCCCCCACGCATTTCTTCGAGCCGGTGCATGCGCGGATATTCGAGCGGGTTGTGCAATTGCTCGACCGCAAGGCGGTGGTCACGCCGGTCACGCTGCGCCCCTATTTCGAGGCCGACGAGGCGCTGCGAGAGCTGGGCGGACCGGCCTATCTGGCGCGGCTCACCGCCGATGGCCACGGTCTGATCGCGCCTCGCGCGCTGGCGGCTCAGATCTACGATCTGGCGCTACTGCGCGAGCTGGTCAGCGTTGGGCGCAACCTCGTCACCTCGGCGATGGACACTTCCAAATCGGTCGAGCCGATGGAGCAGATCGAGCTGGCCGAGGCCGCGCTGTATCAGGTGGCCGAGGGTGCGGGCACCGCTAATGAGGCACAAAGCTTCGGCACCGCCACCCGCACCGCCATCACCCAGATCGAGCGAGCGTTCAACTCGGGCGGCCATATCTCGGGCAAGACCACGGGCCTCGCCAGCCTCAACACCCGCATCGGCGGGTTGCATGATTCAGACCTCATCATTCTGGCCGGCCGCCCCGGTATGGGCAAGACCGCGCTGGTCACCAACATCGCCTTCAACGCCGCCGACCGCATGCTACGCGACATCGCCGACGGCATTCCCGCCGACAAATCGGTGGGCGCAGCGGTGGCCTTCTTCAGCCTGGAAATGAGCGCCGATCAGCTCGCCACACGCATCCTGGCCGAGCAATCGGGGATCAGCAGCGAGGCACTGCGCATGGGCAAGATCAGCCGCGACGATTTCCAGTCTTTGTCCTTCGCCAGCCAGCGCCTCGCGCAATTGCCGCTCTATATAGACGATACCCCGGCGCTCAGCATCGCCGCCCTGCGCACCCGCGCAAGGCGGCTGAAGCGGCGGCATGACATCGGGCTGATCGTGGTCGATTACCTCCAGCTGCTGCAAGGCACCGGCCGCGCCAACGACAACCGCGTCAACGAAATCTCCGAGATCAGCCGGGGGCTCAAAACGCTGGCCAAGGAGCTCTCGGTGCCGGTGATCGCGCTGTCGCAGCTCAGCCGTGCGGTCGAAAGCCGCGAGGACAAGCGCCCGATGCTCTCCGACCTGCGCGAATCGGGCAGTATCGAGCAGGACGCCGACATGGTGTGGTTCGTGTTCCGCGAGGATTACTACATTGCATCGCGCGAACCCAAGAGCCCCGGCGGCAATGATGACGCCAAGACCCACGACGCCCACGCCGCCTGGGCCGCCGAGATGGAGCGGGTCTATGGCCTCGCCGAACTGATCATCGCCAAGCAGCGCCACGGCGCCACCGGCAAGGTCCGCCTCAAATTCGAGGCCAAGATCACCAAGTTCAGCGATCTGGCCGATGATGACATGGCGGGCGGCGGGTATGATTGAGGGTGGGAGCTTGACGGGGGCACCAACCCCACCAAACCTTGACTTTGCCAAACTTGACTTTCCCGCCGCCGACGCCTAACCGCGCCGCTTCCCCCGGATTTCCCCGATATAGCGGAGTGCACCCATGGCGCGCGTCACCGTCGAAGATTGCGTCGACAAGATCCCCAACCGCTTCGACCTGGTGCTGTTCGCTGCCCAGCGCGCGCGCGAAATCTCGGGCGGCGCCGAGCTGACCGTCGACCGTGACCGCGACAAGAACCCGGTCGTCGCGCTGCGCGAAATCGCCGAGGTTACGGTGCGCCCGGCGGCGCTCAAGGAATCGGTGATCAACTCGCTCCAGCTGGTCCTGCCCGATGATGATGACGAGGCCGATGAGATCGGTTCGCTCAGCCAGCAGGCCGAGGCGCTGCGGATCACCGCCGCCGCCCCGGTGCGCAACACCTCGATCGGCGGCGATTACGACGGCTGATCAATTCGACAATTCCAGCAAATAAAACGGGCTCCGGGCAACCGGGGCCCGCTTTGCTATTCACGCCACCCGCGCAGCCGGTGCCCGGCATCGCAATGCATCACCTCGGCGGTAATGAACCGCGCCGCCGCCGACCCCAGAAACAGCCCCAGCTCGACAATATCCTCGGCCCCGCCGTGCAGCTTGAGCATCTGGCCGTCCTGCAAAGCCGCGCGGCGGTCCTCGGGGATCGCGGCATTGCTGGCGGCAGTCTCCATCAGGCCGGGCGCCACTGCGTTGACGCGGATGCCATCGCCGCCAAAGCGATGCGCCATGCCAAAGGTGATCTGGTTGAGCGCAGATTTGGTCACGCCATAGACCGTGGCCGGCAGATAGGCCGCCATCGACGATTGATTGATCACACAGGCATCGCCGCCATCCTGAGCCGCCGCCGCCAACGCCGGGCGCAAAGCCTGCGCGAACAGCAGCGGCGAGACCGTGTTTACGCTGAGGAAATGCAGCCACCGCGCCATGCCGACCGTGTCGATCATCGCGTTGATCTCGCCGTAAGCCAGCCCGGCATTGTTATACAGCACATGGATGCGCGGATGCGCCGCGACGATCTCGGCGCCGACGCGGATGATCGCCTCCTCCTGCGACAGGTCGATCTGCCAACTGGCGCATTGCCGCCCCGCCGCCCGCACCATGCCCACGGTTTCGGCAAGGCCCTTGGGTTCGATATCGAGCACCACCAGATCGGCGCCCTCCCGCGCATAACCCAGCGCGAGCGCCCGACCCAGCCCTGCCGCCGCCCCGGTGACGACCGCGACCTTGCCCGTGTAGCGCTGTGTCATTTCATCCGCCTTTCCTCATGCAACGCCGTACAAGGGCAGCATCACGACGAATTTGGCAAGCCCGCGCACGCCCGCCGGTGCGATGCCTGTACTGGTTTAAGATGGCGCTGGTTTAAGATGGCGCTGGTTTGACCGGGTCGCTCAGAGCTCGGTATCGAACTCCACCCCGAAGGCCAGCGCCGCGACCCAGCGCACCACGCCCCACAGTGCCCGGCCATCGGGCAAGGTTACGCTGACGATCGTATCCAGCGCCGGGGGCACAAGCGCCGCCACCGCGCTGAGCCCCTGCGCCGAGACATCGCGGACCATGATATCCTGCACCATGCCGCTGCTGTCGCACAGCGTCACGCGGGTCAACCGGCGGCGCCGGGTCTGACGGAATACCGGGGTCGGTCGAAAATGTTGGGCATGCGCAGACATGCTGCCGCGATAGGCCAAATTCCCCAGCGGGGTGATAAGCCCGGCCTATGGAGAATCCCCATAGGAAGCCTGTGCCATCCCGCGCCCCCTCC
>JANXUK010000109.1 GCA_025356275.1 Sphingomonadales bacterium
CAAAATCTTCTAGTGGTCCGAAAAGATTCTGACATTCGAGCGCAACTTGGCCTCAAGCGGTATCGAATGTCAGAATCGGACCACTAGAGCAAGATGCGATTCTGTTTTATCGCATCTTGCTCTAGGCTTCAGTAGTGGCCATTTCGCCCAGCGTCACATAATCGGTCTTGCCGGTGCCCAGCGCGGGCAACGCGCGCACTATGCGGATGTCGCGCGGTATGCCCAGCTCGGCGCTGCCGGCGGCCTTGCCGTGCGCTTGCAGCGTGGCCGCGCTGGCGCCGGGGGCAGTGGTGAACAGCACCAGCACCTCGCCCTTGCGCGGATCGGGACGGGTGACAACGGCATTGGCGCTGCCGCGCCAGCAGGCGTCGGCCAGGCTCTCCACCGCCGGCAAGGACACCATCTCGCCGCCGATCTTGGCAAAGCGTTTGGCGCGGCCGCGTATGGTGACGAAACCCGCGCCGTCGATGCTGACAATATCGCCGGTGTCGTGCCAGCCCTCATGCGGCGGCTGCAACACGCCCGGATCGCTGGCCAACATATAGCCCGCCATCACATTGGGGCCCCTTAAGAACAGCCTGCCGCCGCGCTCATTGACAGCAAAGTCGATGCCCGGCACCGCGTCCAGCCGCGCCTCGATCCCCGGCAACAATCGGCCGACACTGCCCGCCTGATAATGCATCGGCGTGTTGACCGCGATCACCGGCGCGGCCTCGGTGGCGCCATAGCCCTCCAGAATGCGCAGGCCGAACTTCTCGGCATAGGTTTTGCGGGTTTCATCGCGCACGCGCTCGGCGCCGGCGAAGATGTAGCGCAGCGCATAGAAATCATAGCCATGCGCCATCCGGGCATAGCCCGACAGGAAGGTGTCGGTGCCGAACAGGATCGTCGCGTTGCAATCATAGGCCAGCGCCGGCACGATCCGGTAATGCAGCGGGCTGGGGTACAGCACAGTGCGGATGCCATTGAGCAGCGGCAGCAGCGTTCCGCCCGTCAGCCCGAAGCTGTGGAACATCGGCAGCGCATTCAGCACGGTGTCGGCGGTGTTGAAATCGATCCGCGCGGCCAACTGCGCAAGGTTCGCCAGCAGGTTGGCGTGGTTGAGCACGACCCCCTTGGGCACCCCTTCAGAACCGCTGGTGAATAGGATCACCGCCGCGCTGTCTGGCGCGATGCGGCGTTTCGCGTGGCGGGCCGCGATGCGCCGGCGGGTGAGGCTCGCCCATAATTTGTCGACGCCGGTGATGCTCGCGCCAATATCCTCCAGATACAACACGCGCATCCCGTCCACGATCAGTGCGTCGATCAGCGGGCCGAGTTTGGCCTGCGCGATAAAGCTCCGCGCGGTCAGCACCGTGGCGATCCGGGCGGTCGCGCAGGCGCTGCGCATCGCGGCCAGCCCCACGGTGTAATTCAACATCGCCGGCACGCGGCCAATCGCTTGCAGCGCGAAAAAGCCGACCGCCGCGCCGTTCACATTGGGCAGCAGCAGGCCGACCGCCTCACCCGCCACCGTCCCCGCCTCCAGCCATTTGCCGTGCAGCGAGGCGCCGATGATCAGCCGGTCATAGCTGAGCGGCGCACGCGCAATGTCTTCCACCACCAGCGCCTTACCGCCATGCAGAGCGCGCGCATCCATAAGCGCGGTGAACAGCGTGCGGCGGATGTCCGACGTGTCGAAGATCATCGCGCTCATCTCGTCGTACAGCCGGCGTCCGGTGATGGCGCGACGCTCCCGCGCGGTCATTTCCCCTTCGATGGCAAAGCGGCGCGGCGGCAGCACGGTCAGCGTGATCCTGGGGAACCAGCGCTGGCGCACCTTGCCTTTCATCCGCGAGAACGGGGTGTATTGCGGGCCGTCCAGCCGCACCGGGATGATCGGCGCGTCGGCCTTGTCCGCCACCATGCCGGGCCCGTCGAACACTTTCATCAGCGCGCCGGTCACCGTGATCCGCCCCTCGGGAAAGATCACCAGCGTCTGGCCCTCGCGCACCGCCCGCACCATCGCCTTGGCCGCCAGCGGGTTGGTGGGATCGACGGGGAAGGCGCGGAACAGCTTGAGGAACGGCTTGATCCAGATGCTTTGCGCGATCTGGGTGTGGACCGCAAAGGTCGGCTTGCCGGGCAGGAACGCGCCGAGCAGCACGCCGTCGAGGAAGCTCAGATGGTTGACCACCACCACCGCGCGGCTGCCAGGCGTGGGCATGTGCTCAAGCCCATGCACCTCGACCCGGTACGCCGCCCGCAGCACCACGCGCACCACCGCCTTGAACAGCGTCTCGGGCAGCAGCCACACGCTCATCAACGCCGCGCCCAGCGTCGCAAAGCCGAGCACGCCAATCAGCCCCGGCACGCGCATCCCCATCGCCAGCAGCCCGCTGATCGCCAACACCGCAACCACCGTCACCCCGGCATTGACGATATTGTTGGCCGCGATGATCCGCGAACGCTCCTCGGGCGGGCTCTGCGTCTGGATGATCGCATAGAGCGGCACGATGAACATGCCTCCCGACAGCGCGATCACCGCCAGATCGATCAGGATGTGATAAGCGCCAGGGGTCGCAAGGAACTGCGGCGCATTGGCGCCGGCAGTCTGCACCACAAAGCCGCTGGTCGACAGCCACAGGTCGATCAGGCCCAACGCCAGCACCAGCGCCGAGGCCGGCACAAACCGCGCCGAAATCTCACCGCCCAGCAACCGGTTGACTATCACCGAGCCGATCGCAATCGCCACCGAAAACACCGCCAGCAACAGCGTCGCGACTTCCTTTTGCGCATGCAGCGTGCCGTTCACCAGCGAGCCCAGCTCGCTCACCAACACCGCGCCTGCCGCGAAGAACCAGCTGATGCCGACAATCGACAGCCACACCCCCCGCCCATTATGCGCGGTGGTCAGGATGTCCCACGTGCCGCGAAACAGGTTCCACTGGATGCGGTCCCCGCCATGCAGCGGCGGCGCCGTGGGTATCGCCAGCGCCGCCAGATACCCGGCCAGCGCCACGCCGACACAGGCCAGCCCCGCCTGCCAGCTCGGGATGACGCCGGCCAGCAGTTGCCCGCCCAGGATCGCCAGAAAGGTGCCGCCCTCGATCAGGGCGGTGCCGCCCATAATCTCATCCGGCCCGAGGTGCTGGGGCAGGATCGAATATTTGACCGGGCCGAACAGCGTCGAATGCAGCCCCATCAGGAACAGGCAGAACAGCAGGATCGGGATCGATTGCAGCCTCAGCCCCAGCATTGCCAGCGCCATGATCCCGATCTCGGCCAGCTTGATCCAGCGGATCAGCCGCGCCTTGTCGAACATATCTGCCAACTGCCCCGCCAGCGCCGAGAACAGGAAATAGGGTAGGATGAACAGCCCAGCCGCCACCGCCGCCAGCAACTCGGCATCGGCGGGGCGGTTGGCGAATATGCCGAAACTGGCCAGGAACAGCATGGCAAATTTGAGGAGATTGTCATTGAATGCACCGAGGAATTGCACGACAAACATCGGCGCGAAACGCCGTTTGATCAGCAATGACAGATCAGGTGCCGCCATAAATCCCCCTAAGCCAAGGCATGCAGCGATAGGCGCCGCCGGTTACACCCGCGTTAACCATGATTTTCGGTCGCGCCGGACAGCGCCCGCGCATACAACCAGCCGATGCCGATGAGGCTGAACCCCAGCGCCACGAAAGAGCCGATGCGCAGCAAGCCCTCCAAGCCCGAGGCATCGAACACGAACACCTTGATCACTGCCGCCAGCATCAGCAGCAGCGAGGCGATGCGCCAATCGTGCCGCTGCGTCCGCACACCCCACAGCAGGAAGCCGACCGCCAGCGCAATGCCGAGGAGCGAGCGGCAAATGCTCTCGAACTGGCCGGTGGCGGCATCGACCAACAGCGTGCCGTGGAACGCTTGCCGCAGGCTGGCCCAGGCGAACAGCACGATCATCACCATCCTGAGCGGCTGATCCGGCAGGCGGTGCATCCGCGGCTCCAGCCGGACCAGCAGCACGGTCAGCAGCGGCAGGCCGGCGAACAGCGGTAGCAGGCCGTTGGCGAGCGGCAACGGACCCACCGCCTGACGGCTCCATAGCGGATTGTGGAGGATCAGGCTGTACCACAACAGATACAGCGCGGCGCCGGCAAGCAGAGCGGTGGCCAGCCGGCGCGCAGTCTCCCCGGGCCGATAGCGCGCGAGCAGCGCCCCAGCGCCGCCCAGCATCGCCGTCCATATCAGGCGTTCGGCCAGGCCGGTGGCGGCGAAATCGGTGCCGAATACTTGCGCAAAGCCCAGTCGGTAAAGCCAATGCACCGCCACCGCGCCCAGCACCGCACACACGCCGCCGCCGATCGCCCTTATCTCCGCCGGCAAATGCCGGGCCAGCATCAGCATTGCCGCGCCCAGCAACAGCGCCGGGGCGAGCAGCCGTGTCAGCACTGTAACCGCACCAAATCCCGCAATCGCGGCGGGCATCGGCTCGCCCGCCAGCGACGCCAATGCACTGAGCAGCCACGCCAGCAACGGGAGAATGACCCAGCCGGCAGTGACAGCGGTCAGCGTCAGCGTGGCGGGCGCGAGCGCGGGCCATGACCGCCAGCCTGCCCCAGCCCCCAATACAGCCAGCGCCGCGACCCCAAGCGGCGCTATCAACGGCACCAGAGCGGCGGGAACGACCTGCGCCACCGCGCCATAGGCCAGCGCCACCGCCAGCCCCTGCGCCACCGCGCGCGTCTCCGGGTCGGCGCCCCGTCCCGCCAGCAACGCCGCCAAAGCCGCCACCGCGCCCCAGCGCAGCGCATCGATCGGCCCGCCCGCACCGCTCATGCCAACCAGCCGCAGCCATTCGGCGCTCGGCGCGGGCCCGGTCAGCGCCAGCAGCAGCACCCCCACCACGGCAAAGCCAAACCCCAGCCGCAGCGCGGCCCCATCCCCGCGCCGACCGACCACCAGCACTAGCGCCGCCGCAAGGCCCGACAGCGCCACCGGCAATGCCCATCCGGGCATCAATTGCGCGGCCACGCCATAGGCCAACCCTATGCTTAGCGCATAGGCGCCCAGCCGCAAACCGGGCGCGACGCTGCGCCAAGCGAACAGCGCGAACAGCGCCGCCAGCCCGGCCCAGCGCGCCAGCGAGATCGGGTCCGCCGCCGAGATGCTGCCATCGAGCAACGCACCGACTTCATGCATGCGATGCGGCATGGTCAGGGTCAGCAGCGCGAGCGCTACACCCACAAAACCGCCCGCGATGCGCTCCAACCGGGGGTCGCGCGCCGGCGGGGCGAGCAACAGCAGCACCGCGCCCAGCGCCCCGGCGATCAGCGGCGCCTGCCATTGCGGGATCAGCAGCCAGCCGGCGAGGAGGAGGAGCGCTGCGCTGGTCGCGGCCAGCCATGCGAGGCGGCGGTCCTGCTCACGGCCCGCCGCGCGCCAGCCCAACGCTGACGCCGCCACGGTCACCGCCGCAGCGATCAACGCAGCCATCGCAGCAGCATGGTCGGTCGGCGCAGCACGCCACTGCCACAGCGTGACAATCGGCGCGGCAGCGGCGATGGCGCAAAGCTCGATCGCGCGGCGCTCCACCGCGGGTACCTGCCACAGGCGCAGCAGCAGCGGCACGGCGTGGATCACCGCCAGCACGCCGCCGATCGCGATCAGCCAATCCGTCTCCGGATGCGGCCAGATCAGCAGCAGCAGCACCGACAGCGCCGCGCTGACGCTGGGGATAATGGCCAGCCGAGCCTCGCGCCACGCCAGCCCCTGCCCCGCCGCCGCGATCAGCACGAACAGCCCCCAATGCAACGGATCGAACCCGCCCAGCGCCACCAGCAGCGCCAATTGCCCCGCCCCCACCAGCGCCGTCACACCGCGCGCCAGCGCCGCATGCGGGCCTTCCAGCGCGAAGAACGGAATGCCGATGGCCAGCAGTAGCACCAATCCGCCGACCGAAACTCCGCCGACCACGCCCATCGCCTGGCCGGCAAGGATCAGCCACAAGCTCCACCCCGCCCCGCCCGCCAACGCCGCCAGCGCCAGCCACGGCCAGCGCTGGGCCCGCGATACGCCGGCCAGACCCGCGATGGTAAGACCCAGATAGACCGCCAGCAACGGCGTATTGGCAGCGGCGCCCTGCACCAAGCTCGGCGCGGCAAGGCCGCCAGCGAGCCCCAGCAGCGCGCTGGGCATGCCATGCCGCAGCGCCAGCAGCATCGCCGCCATTGTCACCGCCGCAAGGCCCCCAAACGCAGCCGCCGGCGAAATCAGATGATACGCATCCGCCGCCACCAGCAGCGCGGCGTAAAGCGTGGAAATCCCCGCGCCAGACAGTGCCTGACTGACGCGCGGATCGCGCACACGCTCGCGCTGATAATGCGCCCATTCGGCCCCCGCGATCAGCGCCAACCCAAAGCCGCCGCCGCAGATCACCTGCACGCGGTGGGTGAAGATGTGCCCGAACCAGCCCTGCGCGATGGCATATTTGACGATCAACACCCCGGCGATGGCCAGCGTGATGCCGCCGCCCCAGATCGGCAGGCGGCGCCCGAACAGATCCTCGAAACCGGCGATCAGGCGCGGGAGGAGCGCGACGGTTGGTTCGGCGGCATGCTGCGGCTGATCGGCGGGAGTGTGATAGGCGGCGGGGGCCGGTTCCGCGTCGGCGGCCATGGCAACACGGGCCGGCACCTCGGTGATTGGCGCGGCAGGGACAGGCGACGGCTCTGGTTCGGGCTGGGGCTCCGGCTCCGGCTGTGGTTCGGGCTGGGGCTCTGGCTCCGGCTCAGGTTCAACGACGATGGCCGGCGCGACCGGCGCGGCAAAGGTCTCAGGCGTCACCGGCTCCGACGTCGGGGCAACATCGCGCTCCGTTGTGTCCTGCGGCATGCTCGGCGGCAGCGCATAAGGCACGGCGCCTGGCGACGGCGCCAGCGCCAAAGCTGCCCGGCGCCGCAATTCGCCCTCGACTAGCCCGAGCCGGCGCTCGACCCGCGCCAGCCGTGACCGCGCGCTGAGCAGCAGGGCCCCGCCGCCAAAGATAATCAGCATGACGATGAATTCCACGCCCGGCACCCCCCCGATAACCCGCTTGTGCGAACCCTGCCTACGTCATAAATTATCAACGTTCAATTAAAATATTAGACAGTGTTCAGTTAACCGTTTAGAGCCGTTTTCAGTTTAAGGAAGCGCGGCGCGTCATGGTTAATTCGGCGTATAAGGGGCGTTTATGACCAGAGGATTTTGGGCCAGTCTTGGCAAGGATCTGGAGGCACCGCTGGCCGCGCGCCGTCTGGGCAGCGGATGGTTCGCCGGGTTTTTCGCGCTGGTGCTGGCGCTGGCCGGGTTGTGCGCGGTGGTGGCGCTGCGTTGGCCGGCCGCGTTTTCGATGCCCCAGCTGGAGGTTGTGCGCGGCTGGGCCGGGTTTCGCCCGCTGATCCATGTCGTGCTGCTGAGCGCCTATGCGCTGGCCCTGCTCAGTGTGATGCTGCGCGCTCGCAAGGCGCTGGGCGCCGCGGCGCTTGGCGTGGCGCTGGCCGCTTCGATCCTCGGCGGCGCCGGGGTTCAACCGCATGAGACGCATGATTGGGGCATATTCTTCGGGGTCGATTTCTTCGCCGTCAACATGATCGCCACCGGCCTGATGTTCGCGCCGCTGGAACGGTTTGCCCCGCATAACCGGGCGCAGCGGCTGTTCCGGCTCGAATGGCGCGAGGATCTGTTTTATTACCTGGTCAGCTCGATGCTTGTCCAGCTGACGACTTTTCTGGCGCTGGCGCCCTCGACACTGATCAATGGCCATGATGGCTGGCTTGGCGGAATTCGCGGCGCGATCGGCGTCCTGCCGTGGCTGGTTCAGTTCGTGCTGGCGATGGTGTTGACCGACGTAGCGCAATATTGGTTCCACCGCGCGTTCCACCGCGTGCCATTCCTGTGGGGCTTCCATGCGGTACACCACAGCGCACCGTCGATGGACTGGCTGGCGGGGGCGCGGATGCATTTCGTCGAGATCGTACTGCTGCGCGGGGTGACATCGCTGCCGCTGCTGACGCTGGGCTTCCTGCCCTCGGTGATGCAGGCCTATGTCGGGATGGTCTACGTCTATTCGTCGCTGCTGCACGCCAATCTGCGCGGCAATTTCGATGCCATCGGCGCGTGGATCGCGGTGCCGCGCTTTCACCATTGGCACCACGCGATCGAGGCCGAGGGCGTGGACAAGAATTTCGCGATTCATTTCCCGTGGCTCGACCGGTTGTTCGGTACGTTCTATTTTCCCAAGGGCGCGTGGCCCAAGGGTTACGGCGTGCCCGAGGCGGTGCCGCATGGCTATGTCGCGCAGATGCGCTATCCCTTCGTGCGAAAACCCGGCTGAATGGGGCGCCGCTCCGACCATACGCGCGAGCAATTGCGCGAGATGATCATCGCCGCCGGCCACCGCGAGATGGCCGAGGCCGGCTATGCGCGGTTCTCGGCGCGGCAGGTGGCCAAGACCATCGGCTATGCCATCGGCACGATCTACAATGTGCTGGGCAGCTATGATCAGCTGGTGCTGGCGATCAACGGCCGCACGCTGGACCTGTGGTGCGATTATCTCGGCAGCCGGCTGGCGGGGGTCAACGATGACCGGCTGCGCGCCGCTATCGACGCCTATTTTGAGTTCGCGATCCTCAACCGCAACGCTTGGGGGGCGCTGTATGATTTTCGTCTGCCGCCCGACGAGGCTCTGCCGGAATATTACGCCGCGAAAGTTACCGCGATCACCGATCTGGTGGTGCAGGAGGTCGCCTCCGCGCTTCCGCCCGCGCATATCGGGGAGGCGCCGGCTTTGGCGCGGTCGCTGTTGGCCAGCGTGCATGGGCATTGCGTTTTCACGCTGAACGGCACGTTTCAGCTGCTGGGCGAGGGCGACCCGCTGGGCGCGGCGCTGGCGAGAGTGCGTGATGCGATGGCGCGGTTTGGTTAGGGCTAGGGCTAGGGCCGCATTACCCAACCGCCGTCGATATGAATGACCTGCCCGGTAATCCATGCCCCCGCCGGCGAGCACAGCAGCAACAGCGCGCCGACCAGCTCATCGGGCTCGCCGCGCGGGCGCGTTGCACAGGCGGCAGCCAGCATCTGGATGAAAGGCGAATCGTCAGGCACCAACAGCTTGCCGGCGTCCGATGTAACGTTGCCCGGCGCGATCGCGTTGCAGGTGATGCCATCCTTGCCGAGCTGCTTGGCCAGCGTGGTCGTCAGCCCGACCAGCGCCAGCTTGCCGATGCCATAGATCCCGCTGGCCGGAAACGCCCCGCCCGAGGTCTGGTTGATGATCCGCCCGCCGCCATCCTTGGTCCGCCCGCGCATCGAGGGCACACAGGCCCGCGCGCATAGCATCGCGCCGGTCAGGTTGACTGCCAGCGCACGGTTCCACGCATCGAGCGATACCGTCTCGCAGCTGTCATAGCTGATATCGACCATCAGCGCGGCATTGTTGACGAGGATATCGATCCCGCCAAATGCCGCCGCCGCCGCCGCCGCCATGGCCAGCGTCGAGGCCTCGTCGGCCACATCGACACACACCGCCGCCGCGCGCCCGCCACCGGCGCGGATTTCCGCCGCCACCCCCTCGGCGCCGTCCGCATTGAGGTCGGCCACCACCACCGCCGCGCCCGCCGCCGCCAACCCCAGCGCATAGGCGCGGCCGATCGAATTGCCGCGCCCGCCGGCGCCGGTCACGATCGCCACTTTGCCATCGAGGCGGAATTGATCGAGGGTAAAGGCCATTATCGTACTCCCGCCGCGCCGCCGACAGCGGCCTCAAGAAACGGCGCAGCCGCCGCACCCAACGCCGCCGCGCCGGCATCATCCGGCAGCACCGCGCGCAGCAGGCCAACGTCCTTGGCCAGCAACCCCGCGCCATGCGTAAACGCCGCCGGGGTGGGCAACCGCGCGTAAACCTCAAAGCCAAAGCTGCGCCCGCTGCTCGCCGCGATCAGCTGGGCAAGCGGGGCGCGCGCGATGCCCAGGCTCTCGCCAGCCGCCAGCGCGGCATGCGCCAGGCCCATGTTGGCAGCCATCAGCGCGTTGTTGACGATCTTGGCCCGCTGACCCGCGCCGGCCTCGCCCAGATGGACGATCACCCCGCCGAAACATTGGAACACCGCGCGCGCCGCCTCGAAATCCGCAGCCGCGCCGCCGCACATCACGGTCAGCTTGCCCGCCGCTGCCGCCGGGCCCCCGCCGCTGACTGGCGCATCCACAAAGCCGATGCCCCGGCCCGCACACTCCGCCGCCAGCGCGACGCAGCTTTCGGGCAGGATCGTCGCATGGATCACCAGACGCGCGCCGGGCCGCATCGCCGGTATCAGCTCGCCGCAGACCGCCGCGACCCCCGCATCATCGACCACGCAGACGCTCACATGATCGCAAGCCGCGCCAAGTTCCGCCACGCTCGCCGCACCGCGCGCGCGCTTGGCGATGAACGGCGCCATCGCCTCCGCCCGCCGCGCCCACACCATCAGCGGCATGCCGGCGGCGGCAATCGCCTCGGCCATCGGCCCACCCTGACTGCCGAGCCCGATAAAGCCGATCATCCCGCCGTGATCCCCGCATCGATCGAGACGCACGCGCCGTGATAGGCCCGCCCTGCATCGGAGGCGAGCATTGCCACCATCTCGGCCACATCGGCCACCTCGACCATGCCGCGTATCCCCGCGTAGCGATCGATCAGCGTGCGATCGATCCCCTCGGGGAAGGCAGCCCCGGCAAAGATATTGGTCATCATCCCCCCCGGTGCCACCGCGTTGATCCGGATCGGGGCATGGATATATTCCATCGCCATCGCCTTGGTCAGCTGGACCAGTCCCGCCTTGCTGGCGCAATAGGCGCCCAGATACGCTTGGCCCACAAAGGCGGCGGTGGAGGCGCAATTGACGATCGCGCCCCCGGCCGCCAGCAGATGCGGGATAGCTGCCTGCGACAGGAAGAACGGCGCTGACAGATTGACCGCCAGCACCCTGTCCCACTCGGCCTCGGTCATATCACCGGCATGGACGAATTTGACGATGCCTGCGATATTGCACAGCGTGTCGAGCCGGCCATATTGCGCCACCGCCGCCTGACACGCCGCCCGCCCGCGCAAATCGGCGGCATGCACCAGCACCGCCCGGCCATGCGCGCCCAGCAGCGAGGCCGTCTCGGCCAGTCCCGCCGCATTGATGTCAACGATGCACAGGTCTGCCCCCGCCTCGGCCAACCTGAGCGCCGATGCGCGCCCCAGCCCCGATGCCGCGCCGGTCACCAGAGCCGCCTTGCCCGCCATGTCTATCACGCGCGCCATCAGCCGTTCCACGCGAGGCCAGCGGCGACCTTCTTGGCCATGTCGAACACCGCGCCCTGGACCACCGACGCCTTGGGCCAGCCGGCGTGGATGCCATATTGCAGGACGAATTCCTGCATCTCATCGGGGGTGCAATTGCCGCTCGCCATCGCAGCGTGGATGTGGGAGCGGATCGGCGTGTCGCTGGAACTTTCGGCCACGCCAACCAGCGTGAGGAACCGCCGCGAACGCTGATCGAGCCCCGGACGACACCACATCTCGCCGAACACGAAATTCGTAATCGCTTCCAGAAAGGGCGTGACCGGCGGGCCACCGGCAAAGGTCATCGCCTTGACGAACTCGGCTTGCCCCGTCGCGATACGCTCGGCCGGGTCCCATGCCTGGCCGCGGATCGGGGGCAGTTCGGCGGGCGGCTGGCCGGTCTCGGCGGCGGCACGCGTCACCGCCGCATCCAGCACCGCGCCCCGCCCCCAACCGCCATAGACCGCCACATGCAGCGCCGCCTCGCGCAATTCGCTCAGGCTTAGCTCACCGCCGGCCAGCGCGCCGCGTAGATACCCATCGAGGATGTGATCGGACGAGCCCGCCATCACCGCGCCGGCAATCGCCACCAGATAACGCGCGCGACGGTCCAGCCCCGGCCGGCTCCACACCTCGGCATAGACGAAATCGCGCAGGCTTTCCTCGATAGGTGTGGCGGCGGGCGGCGAATGCCCGGTGACCTCGGCCTGAATGCGCGCACCTGCCGCGCTGCGATCCGCCGGTTCCAGCATGGTCACGCCTCCGCCGCCAGATTGATCCACACGTTGCGTGGCTGGAGAAATTCGTGGAGGCCCTCGCTGCCGCCCAGCCTCCCGTGCCCGCTCGCCTTCCAGCCGCCGAACGGCACGTTGGGCTGCATCGCCTCGCCCGAGCCGTTGACATGGACCTGCCCCGCCTCAAGCTGGCCGGTCACGTGATGCGCCCGGCGCAGATCGCGCGTGTGGACATAGGCGCCCAGCCCGAACGTGCTGTCATTGGCCAGTGCCACCGCCTCGTCCTCGGTATCGAAGGGCGTGACCACCAGCACCGGCCCGAATACCTCGGTCCTGGCGATTTCGCTGGTCGGCGGCACATCGGTCAGGATCGTGACCGGCAGGAAGAAACCGCCGGCATGATCGCCCGCCATCCGCGCGCCGCCGGTAACCAGCCGGCCGCCCTCCGCCTGACCCCGTACCACCATGCCGAGGATGCGCGTCAACGCGGTTTCGGAGATCACCGGGCCCATCACCGTGGCCGGATCGAACGGATCGCCGACCTTGAGATGCCCGGCCATCATCGCCAAGGTCTCGACATAGGAATCGTAAATCCCGCGCTGTACCAGCAGCCGCGTGCCGTTGACACAGCCCTGTCCATTGGCCGACACCGCGCCGGTCAGGCCCCGTTTGGCCGCGCCCTTGAGGTCGGCATCGTCGAACACGATCACCGCCGATTTGCCGCCCAGCTCCAGCCCGCAAGGCTTCAGCGTCTCTGCCGCGCGGGCCAGCACCTTCTTCGCGGTCGCGCCCGAGCCGATGAACTGGATCTTGTCGATCCCCGGATGCGCCACCATCGCATCCCCGGCATCGCCCGCCCCGGTAATGAGGTTGACAACGCCCGCCGGAAACCCCGCCTCCAGCATCAATTGCACCAGCAGCATCACGCTATAGGGTGCCAGATCGGGCGATTTCAGCACCACGCAATTGCCTGCCGCCAGCGCTGGCGCGATCACCATCGTGGCGGCAAACAGCGGGCCATTCCAGGGGATGATCACGCCCACCACGCCATAGGGCGCATAGCTGACGTAATCATGCGCCGCCCCACCCCACATCGGCACCGTGCGGCCATGAATCTTGTCGGCCCAGCCGCCGAAATAGCGAAACTTCTGCGCCGCATCATAGCCCATATAGGGCGCCGCCATCGCGATCGAGCCGTTCTCCGCCACCAGCGACGGCACGAAGGCGCCGGCCTTGCCCTCCAGCAGCGCAGCGAGCCGAAAAAACAGGTCGCGGCGTTTGTCGCCCGCCATCGCGCGCCACGCGGGGAAGGCCCGCCGCGCCGCCGCCACCGCGCGGTCCACATCGTCGGCAGCGGCCATCGCAATCTCGCGCGTCACCTGCCCGGTTGCGGGATAGACATGCGCCACCTTCGTGCCGCTGCCGCCGGCCTCACGCGCGTCGCCGATAATCTGGGCGAAGCCGGGCAGCGAGGCAGGGTCGGGATGCTGAAACGCCATAGTCAATCAACTTCCTAATTCCGGCCATGCTCTGCATAGGCCGGCGCGCGCCGCGCCGCAAAGCCCCGTGCGGCGCATCATCGCCCCGGCGGCGGGCAGCGCGAACGCGGTGCAGCGATTGACCGCGCCGATGCTCGCGCGTCCACAGATTCGTTTTGCCGCACCCGGCGCGCTGGCCTAGTGGATTGATTTTGACATTTGCATCCCCTGGCGGTTGGGATGGGTCTGCAAATGTCAAAATCGTAAAATCCACTAGAATCAAAATCTTCTAGTGGTACGAAAAGATTCTGACATTCGAGCGCGACTTGGCCTCAAGCGGTATCGAATGTCAGAATCGGACCACTAGGTAACGCCAAAATCAGCCGGCCCGCAGGCCAGCGACGACCAAGGGAATCCGGATGCCAGCGCCCCGCCAGCCCAGCTTTATGACCGGGATCGCGCTGCTGCTGCCGATCACGCTGTCGGTCGCCGCCGCGCTGTTCGTCGCGCCGATCGCGCCGAAGATCGCCGAGAGCTATGCCCCGACCGGGCAATATACGGCGGACCAGCTCGCGTTCTACATCGGCTGGATCATCACCGTGCCCGCATTATGCGTCGCGCTGTTCTCGATCCCCGCCGGCGCGCTAGGCGATCGGCTGGGTCGGCGGCGGTTGCTGGTGTGGTCGATGGCGGCCTATGTGGTGGTCGGCGTGCTGCCCTATTTCCTGACCAGCCTGCCCGCCATATTGGCCACCCGCGTGCTGGTCGGTGTGGTCGAGGCGGTGCTGATGACGCTGTCCACCACGCTGATCGGTGATTTCTTCCGGGGTGAGAGCCGCAACCGCTGGCTGGCGGCGCAGACCGGTACCGCCTCGTGCTTTGCGATTTTCGCGATTGTGATCGCCGGGGTGATCGGGCGCAATGACTGGCACAATGTGTTCCTGCTGTATCTGATGCCGTTGGCCTTTCTGGCGCTGGCGCTGGCTTTCACCTGGGAGCCGGAAGTGAGCGATCACCTGACCGACCCGACAGTGCATGGCCGGTGGAGCGACATTCCATGGCGGCTGATGCTGATCATCTGCGGTGTGACGCTGTTCGGCGGGGTGATGTTCTACACGGTGCAGATCAAGCTGCCCGATGCCTATGGGGCGCTGGGCGTGCTGACCCCCGACGGCAAGTATGATTCGGCGCGGGGCGGGATGATGACGGCGGTGGCCAGCATCTTCGTTCCGGTCGGCACCGTGGGTTTCTGGCTGTTGTCGCCCCGGCTCAGCCTGAAGGCGATGTTCGTGGTGGAGTTTTCGCTGATGGCCGCCGGCTTCCTGCTGATGGCGCGGCTGGGCAACCCGTGGCAGTTTACCTTTGCCGCCGGGCTGGACCAGATTGGCGCGGGCATGCTGTTGCCGACCCTGCTGACCTGGGCGGTGGCGCGCCTGCCGTTTGCGGTGCGCGGGCGTGGCACCGGCATCTGGAACGGCACCTTCGCGCTGTCGCAATTTGCCTGCAACAATGCGGCGATCCCCGCGATCATGCATTTCACCGGATCGATCATCCGCACGCTGGGCGTACTGGGCTGGCTGTGCCTTGGCGGCGCTCTGGTCAGCGTTATGGCGCCGGTCAAGCGCGGCAAGGCCGGATGAGCGGGCGCCTCTCCGGCAGGATCGCGGTCGTCACCGGCGCCGCAAACGGTATCGGCAGGGGCTGCGCCGAGGTTTTTACGGCCGAGGGCGCCACGGTGATCGGGGTCGACCGCGCCGGCACCGAGCGGACCTGTGACCTGCTCGATGAAGCCTCCGTCGGCGCGCTGTTTGCCGACATCGCGGCGGAGCATGGGCGGATCGACGTGCTGGTCAACGCCGCCGCCTTCGCGCATTTTGCCTGGATCGAGGACATGACCTATGCGCAGTGGCAGCAAACCTTGCGGGGCGAGCTTGACATCGTATTCCTTGCCACCTGCGCTGCATGGGCATCGATGCAGGCCAGCGGCACGGCCAGCATCATCAATTTCGCCTCGGCCAATGCCGCCCACGCGCTCCCCGGGTCGTCCGCGCTGGCGCATTGCGCGGGCAAGGGCGGCGTGCTGGCGATGACGCGCCAGCTGGCGATGGAGGGCGCGCCGCACGGCATCCGCGCCAACACCATCTCGCCCGGCTTCATCCGCACTGCTGCGACGCGGGCGCATCTGGCGGCGGACCCGGCGTTCACGACGCAGGTGCTGGCCAAGAACATGCTCAAGCGGCTGGGCGAGCCCGAGGATGTCGCCTGGTGCGCGGTGTGGCTGGCCTCGGGCGAGGCACGCTATGTCACTGGCGCCGACATCGCGGTGGACGCAGGAGCGACCGCCTGGTGATCGGGAAGCTGGTGATCGGGAAGCTGATCAGGACCCATCGCTGATCAGCGTTCCCCCATCGACCACCAGATTTTGGCCGGTGACGAAACCACCCGCCGCCGCGGCCAGAAACACCGTCGCCCCCGCAACCTCCGCCGGGGTGCCCGGGCGGCGCAGCGGGGTTGCCGCCATCCGCCGCGCCATGAATGTCTCGTCGGCCAACAGCGGCGCCGACAGCTCGGTGGCGATGAAGCCCGGCGAGATCGCATTGACCCGCACGCCCCTCGGCCCCCATTCCACCGCCAGATTGCGCGCCAGTTGCGCCACCCCCGCCTTGGCCAGCGCATAGGCCCCGATGGCGCCATTGCCGCGCAGCCCGCTGAGGCTGGCGATCAGTACCGCCGCGCCGCGCCGCTCGGCAATATGCGGCAGTGCCAGATTGCACAGCACCACCTGCGCGGTCAGGTTAAGCGCCATCACCCGCGCATAATCGCCCATGTCGATGCCAGCCAGCGGCCCCGCCCGCCCGGTAATCCCGGCATTGCAGACCAATATATCCAGCCCGCCCAGCGCCGCCAGCGTGCCCGCCACCAGCGACGCCTGCGCCGCCGCATCGGTCACGTCGCACGCGATGCCGACCTGCCCGAGTTCGCCGGCGACACGCGCGGTGTCCGCGGCATCTTCGCTGGAAATCACCACGCGCGCGCCCGCCGCGATCATCGCCTCGGCAATGGCGCGGCCGATGCCCCGGGTCGATCCGGTGATCAGCGCGACTTTTCCGTTCAGGCTGAACAGGCTCATGTCCCGCGCATCGCCGCCAGGCCCGCCGCCGCGCAGATTTCATCCTGCCGCCCGATCACCTTGCCCGCCGCGCCGCTGACCCCGATCGCGCCAATCACCCGCCCGCCGCGCCGGATCGGCAAAGCACCGCCGGTGACGAACATCGCCGGGGTAAGCCGCGCCAATGCCGCAGGATCGCGCACCACCAGCGCCCCCACCGCCGAGCTGGGCGTGGCAAAAACCAGCGCCGCCTCGGCCTTGCGCATGCCGACGAAACCGTGGCTGCCATCGGCGCCATCGGCGCTGAGCATGGCCCGCGCCTCACCGCTGCTGTCCACCACCGCCGCCCCGACGCGGTAGCCCGCCGCACCGCAGACCCGCACCGCCGCGCGAACCATGCGCAGCGCCTCGGCACCGGTCGGTCCGGGCGCGGTGCTTTCGGGCGGACCCCATGCGCCGGGCAGTGTCACGCCCGGGGGCAGCGCAGGCGGCGGCGGCAGGTGCCCGCTGGCATCCACCATGCCGAACGGCGGCACAAGGTCGCCCGGCAAGGCGCGGGGGCCGGAGGCTTCGTCGTGGAACGGCCCGCCGGCAAAACTGGCCGAGGCCAGCACCGCGCTCGCGAAAACCATCATCCGCCTGACCATTTCGCCGCTCCCTTTCGCCATTGCAGTTTACCAAGTTTACAATGCGTCGATCAGCCGATGCAACGTCGGTGGGAAAGCCCCGCGCTAGTTTCCCGATTTACCGCGTTTTTGCCGAGTCATTCCGTTCGAAAAACACGCTAATGCTTGCCCTCGGGCTTGTCCTCGGCCAGCGGTTCGCCGTCATGCAGATAGGCTGGCGCCTCGATCAGGATGAAGGCGATGCGGCAGACCTTGTCGGTGGCGTTGCGCCACAGGTGGTTGGTCCCGCGCTGGATAATGACACCGCCCTCGCGGACCGTGCGCACCGCGCCATCGTCCAGCTCCAGCTCGATCTGGCCCTGCAGGACGATGCCGTAATCGATGGAATTGGTGCGGTGCATCGGACTTTGCTTGCCAGGCAGCATGTCGACGATGCGGATCACCGAGCCCTGGTTGAGCGTCAGCCCCGCATCGCGTGAGCGGCCATCGCTCTCGTCATTATTGTCGGCGGGGACGGTCTGGGTGGTCCACAGCAGCAGGAAAGCCGCATCGCCGAGCGGGTTCATTTTGGGCGGAGTGACATCCTCCGATATGAACACCGCGCGCCCGGCCCGGTCATGGCCGGTGACAACGCGCTGCACCGCTGGCAGGCCCGAATCGCTCAATTGCGGCATCAATTTGTCCTTTTCAGAGGAAGCATCTGGGCTCGGTCAGCATCGCGGTGGCGGGCCCGGCGAACAACCCATCGCTGGCAGCGATCAGCGTCGCGCGGTGGGCCGGCGGGATGGCGGTGCCGGTCAGTTCGATCTCGTCGAGCATATCAAACGCTGCGGGCGGGCCGAGCGGGGTGAGAATATTGATGCAATAGCCGCCGATGCCCTCCGCGCCCTGCGCCAGCACGGCCGCCACCCGCTCGGCCCATTGGCCGGCGACATCGCCCGGATCGCCGGCACAGCGCCGCATCACGAACAGTTTCGCCGGGGCGCCCATCGCGGTGCGCAGCACATGCTCCTGCGCCGCGAACGCAAAGCTGCCTTCGCGCTCGCGGAAATTGTCCTCGTCGGGGCTGAGCACCTCGCGATAGCCTGCGCTGTTGGTCGAGGCCTTCAGATCGTCCGGCTGCGCAAAGCGGATGATGGTCAGCGCGTCGCGGTCCGACAGCGGCGCGGCGAAGAGCGGGTCGTCGGGGCCCAGCGCGTAATGATGCGCATAATGATGGGTGTAGCCGGTGAAATAGCGGCTGGCATCCGGTGTCGCCATTGCCAGCGGCCCGTGCACCGTCTCCAGGTGATGCCGCAAGCCGGCACGGTCCAGCCCGATGCGGGTGCGCGGCAGTATGATAAGCTTGAAGCTCAAGCCGCCACAACCTTTTGCGCGATCGCCCCGAAAGGCGCGCGCCCGTCGGCCAGCCGGCCCTCCATCCGCACGCTGTCGCCAAAGCGCATGAAGCCGGTGACCGGCGCGCCCAGGTCGACCAGCTCGATGCCGCGCCGCTCCGCGATGCAGGACGAGCCGATCTCGCGATAGTTTTCGTTGGAGACCGTGCCCGAGCCGATCACCGTGCCCGCCACCAGATCGCGGGTGCGCGCGGCATGGGCGATCAACTCGTGGAAGCCGAAGCCCATCGGTTCGCCATTGGCGGCGCCGAAGCGCTTGCCGTTCCAGTCGACCAGCAGATCGCAACAGACGCGGCCGCCCCGCCATTGCCCGCCCAGCTCGTCAGGGGTCACCGCGAAGGGCGCCATGCTGCACGGCGGCTTGGCCTGGACCCAGCCGAAGCCGGTCTTCATCTCAGGCCCGGCCAGCATGCGAAGCGACCAGTCGTTGATCTGGACGATCAGGCGGATATGCGCCATCGCATCGGCGGCGCTGATACCCATCGGGACGGCATCGACGATCACGCCGAATTCACCCTCGAAATCGATGCCCAGCTCCTCGCCCGCCATGCGCACATCCTCGGTCGGGCCATAGAAGCGATCCGATGTGCCCTGATACATCAACGGCAGATCAGCCTTCATCGGTGCAAAGCCCAGCGCCTTGTCCATCAGCGCGCCGTGGCTGGCAAAAGCCGAGCCATCGAGCCACTGCCACGCGCGCGGCAGAGGTGCCATCAGCGCGGCGGGATCGAGCGAATCGGGGAAAGCGTTGATCGCGGCCAATACAGGGGGCCCTGACACCCCAAACTCCAGCGCCACCCAAACCTCCAGCGCCGCCCAATCCTCCATCGCCGCCTGCATCGTAAGCACTGGCGCGGGGGCACAGGATTTCCCATCGGGCGACACCGCGACCAGCCGGCCATCGGGTGTGCCATCGCGCAATGTGGCCAATCGCATAGGTGCTCCCCCGGGAAAAATTCCTCGCTGGAGGCTTAGGCCGGGCGTCCGGCGCCAACAACCACAAGCAATCGATAGGACGGCATCCAGATTATGCGATGGTTAAGCCGGCATGCCTGGGCCAAATGCAACCGCATACTCAGGGAAGGACGCTCATGGCCCAATGGCTCAAGCGTGGTGCCACGGCGCAGGCAAAGGCGGACGCCGATTGCAAGGTGCGCGATATCGTCGAGGCAGCGCTGGCCGATATCGCGGTGCGCGGCGATGTGGCGGTGCGTGAACTGTCGGTGAAATTCGACGGCTGGGACCGCGAGGATTACCAGCTGTCGCAGGCCGAGATCGACGCCTGTGTCGATAGCCTGAGCCCTCAGGAGCGCAAGGACATCCTCTTTGCGCAGACCCAGGTGCGGGGCTTTGCGCAGGTTCAGCGCGCGTCGATGCAGGATGTCGAGGTGGAAACCTTGCCCGGGGTGATCCTGGGCCACAGGAATATTCCGCTGAATTCGGCGGGTTGCTATGTCCCCGGCGGCAAATATCCCCTGCTCGCCAGCGCGCATATGAGTGTCATCACTGCCAAGGTGGCCGGGGTGAAACGCGTCATCACCTGCGCGCCGCCGTTTCAGGGCAAGCCGGCGCGCGCCATCGTCGCCGCGCAGGCGATGGCGGGGGCCGATGCGATCTATGCGCTGGGCGGAATTCAGGCGGTGGGGGCGATGGCGCTGGGCACCGCCAGCATCGAGCCGGTCGATATTCTGGTCGGGCCGGGCAATGCCTTTGTGGCGGAGGCCAAGCGCCAGCTCTATGGCCGGGTCGGCATCGACCTGTTCGCCGGGCCGACCGAGACGCTGATCATCGCCGATGAGATAGGCTGCGATCCCGAACTGGCCGCGACCGATATCCTGGGACAGGTGGAGCATGGCCCGGACAGTCCGGGCGTGCTCCTGACCAATTCGGAGAGGTTTGCACGCGCGACCATGGCCGAGATCGAGCGGTTGTTGCTGATCCTGCCCACCGCCGATTATGCGCGCAAAGCGTGGGAGGCGTTTGGCGAGGTGATCGTCGCGGACAGCTATGAGGAGATGGTTCGGATCGCCGATGATCTGGCCAGCGAGCATGTGCAGGTGATGACCGCCGACCCCGATTACTTCCTCAGGCACATGACCAATTACGGCGCGCTGTTTCTGGGCGCGCGGACCAATGTCGCGTTTGGCGATAAGGTGATCGGCACCAACCACACGCTGCCCACCAAAAAAGCGGCGCGGTTTACCGGGGGCCTGTGGGTCGGCAAATTCCTCAAGACCTGCACGTATCAGCGGGTTCTGACCGATGAGGCCAGCGCCCTGGTGGGCGAATATTGCAGCCGCCTGTGCGCGCTGGAAGGCTTTGCCGGACATGGCGAGCAAGCCAATATCCGCGTGCGGCGCTATGGCAGGCGCAATGTGGACTATGCCGGGCAGGTCGCACCCAGCGAATTGACGCGGGCCTGAGGCGGCGGTGGCTGAACCCCTGCCCCGCACGCCGTCGCTGCGTCTCGATGATCGCCGCGCGCTGGTGACGGGCGCGGGGCGCGGGATCGGGCTGGCCGCTGCCTGCGCTCTGGCGGAGGCAGGCGCCGAAGTGACGCTGGCGGCGCGCACCGCCCCCGAGATCGAGGACGCCGCCGCCGCGATCCGCGCCGCCGGCGGCAAGGCCGAGGCGGCGCGGCTTGACGTCACCGATACGGCGGCGGTCGGGGCGTTCTTTGCGGCGCGTCCGGCGTTCCATGTGCTGGTCAACAATGCCGGCACGAACCGGCCGGGACCGATGTGGGACTCCTCCGAGGAGGATTTCGACATCGTGATCGGCCTCAATCTGCGCGCCGCGTTCTTTGTCGCGCAGGCCTGCGTGCGGCGGATGCTGGCGGCGGGGGCGACGGGCAGCCTGATCCATATCTCCAGCCAGATGGGGCATGTCGGCGGACCGACGCGCAGCCTGTATTGCGCGTCCAAATGGGGGATCGAGGGGATGAGCAAGGCGATGGCGCTCGATCTGGCGCCGCATGGCATCCGGTCAAACACCATCGCGCCGACCTTTATCGAAACCCCGATGACCGCACCGTTCATGGCCGACCCCGTGGCCCGCGCGAACATCCAGTCGAAGATCAAGCTGGGCCGGCTGGGGGTGGTTGAGGACATCATGGGTCCGGTGGTGTTTCTCGCTAGCGACGCATCGGCGCTGATCACGGGCACCGGCATGCTGGTCGATGGCGGATGGACCGCCGAATAATCACAGGAGATTTGTTGCGTGTTTGAACCCTTCCCCGGCAATTACGTGTGGAACCTCGCCACCAATCTGGCGCTGGTCTGCGGCGGCAATCATGGCGAGATCGACGAGGCCAACCGCCCGATCATGCAGGCGGCCAAATCGGGCGCCGATGCCGGCAGCGCGCTGATGTTCGACAGCTGGATCGCGGTGGCGGATCAGGTTTCGGCCAATGCGGCGGCGGATGAGGCGGCGGGCCATCATCTCTCGGCGGGGACCAAGTATTTGCGCGCCTCTGGCTATTACCTCGCTGCCGAGCGGATGCAGAGCCGCGACTATGCGCCACGCTGGGCCGCCTATGAGCTGGGGCTGGACCTGTATCACCGGGGCGCGGCGTTGCGCCGGCTGCATATCGATCGCGTCGAGATCCCCTATGAGGGCAGCGCCTATACCGCGATCTTCGTCCATGACGGATCTGGCACGGCGCGACCGGCGCTGGTCTCGGTCAACGGTCTCGATTCGATGAAAGAGCAGGTCAATATGGCCGGCCACGGCGCCAGCAACCTGGAGCGCGGTATCAACACGCTGTTCGTCGACCAGCCCGGCACCGGCGAAGCGATCCGCAAACGCGGCCTGCCGGCGATCTATGATGCCGAGCGCTGGGGCAGCCCGGCCTTCGACTATCTGCTGACGCGCGGTGATGTGGACCACGCCCGGATCGGGATATTCGGCCTGTCGTTCGGCGGATACCACGCGCCGCGCATCGCCGCGCGCGATCCGCGCTATGCGCTTTGCGCGGTGATGGGGGCCAACCATGTGTGGGGCAAGCGCCAGCGCGAGCGGTTGAGCAATGAGGGCGAGAACCCCGTGCCGCATTACTGGGACCATGTGATGTGGGTGTTCGGCATCGATGATCGCGACCGGTTTCTGTCCTATGCCGACCAGATCACGCTGGACGGCGAGGTTGAGCGTATCACCGTGCCGTTCCTGATCACCCATGGCGAAAACGACCGCCAGATCCCGGCCTATAACGCCCAGATGAGCTATGACCAGGCGGTCAACAGCCCCAAGCGCCAGCTGCGGATTTTCACCAGGGCGGATTACGAGGTCGAGCATTGCGGCGCGGATAATGGCACCGGGATGCGCGACTATATCGCCGACTGGTGTGCCCAGACCTTCGCGGAGATGCCATGATGGCGGGATTTTTGCAGAACGCCTGGTACATGGCCGGCTGGGCGCACGAGGTCGCCGATGTCCCGCTGACGCGCCGTATCTTTGACCGGCGGGTGGTGCTGTACCGCATGGAGGATGGCGGGATCGCCGCGCTGGAGGATCGCTGTCCGCACCGCTTTGCGCCGCTCAGCCTGGGGACGCGGGCTGGCGATACGCTGGTTTGCGGCTATCACGGACTGGCGTTCGATGCGGCCGGCGCCTGTGTCCATAACCCCTTTGCCGCGCGCATCCCCGCCGCCGCGCGCGTCACCGCTTGGCGCGCGGAGGAGCGCGACGGAATTGTCTGGCTGTGGGGCGGTCAGCCCGATGAGGCCGATCCCGCGCGCATCCCCGATTTCGGCATCGTCGCCGATGCCCCGGGGCGCAAGGTGCTGCGCGGGCACACGATGATCATGGCGCCGTATGAATTCTGCACCGACAATCTGATGGATCTCAGCCATATCGAATATGTCCACAAAGGCACGCTGGCGGGCGACGGGGTGATCTTTGCCGGCCAGCACTCGGTGCAAGAGGATGGCGAGATGCTGCATTCGAACTGGTGGATGCCGGGCGTAACGGCGCCGATCCCGGTGCGCCAGCGGTTCGCGCCAGGCGCGCTTACCGATCACTGGCTGGACATGCGCTGGCACGCGCCGGCATCGATGCGGCTGGACATTGGCGCGACCTATCCGGGCGCGCCGCGCGACGCAGGCTTCGACATTGGCGGACAGGCGCATATCGTCACCCCCCAAACCGCGACGACATCGCATTATTTCACCGCCAATGCGCGGTCGCATGATGTCGATTCGCCGCAGGTGGATGCGATGCTGACCGACCTGTTTGCCCGCGCCTTCGAGGAGGAGGACCGCCCGATGATCGAGGCGGCCTATGCCAATCTGGAAGGTCGCGATTTCTGGGAGGCCGGCCCGCTGAGCACCGGGGTCGACAGCGGCGGCACGCGGGCGCGGCGGCGCATCACGGCCTTGTTGAACGCTGAAGCGCGCAGCGTGACGGTGGACCGCCTTGGCTGACTTCACCTTTCACCACGGCGGGGTCAGCGTGCCCGATATCGAAGCGGCGATCGCCTGGTACGGCGATGTGCTGGGCTTTGCGGTGGAGCGGCGGTTTTACATTGCCCCCGCCAAGGCCAAAGCGGCGATGATCCGCAAAGGTTCGCTGCGCTTCGAACTGTTCGAGCCCGAGGACGCCGCTCCCCTGCCGGAGGATCGCCGCCACCCGCCGCGCGACATCCAGACGCATGGCAACAAGCATGTCGCGTTCCGCGTCGCCGACCTTGAGGCATTCCTGGCCGAGATGGCCGGCAAACAGGCCGATATCGCCTTTGTGGTGCGCGAGGCATTCGGCAAGGGTTGCTTCCTGCGCGATCCCGCCGGCAATCTGATCGAGTTCGTCGAGGAAGCCGGCGCCTGACTTGTGCTGAACCCTGATGCTGAATTCGATTGCACGTACGAAAAAATCGGCGGATGAGCTACGTATCTTAAACGGGGGAGTGATGATGTCTAAAGATCCATTCAATCTGGCGCGCTTCAGCGGTACATTCCATGCGGTGCTGCGCATCACTGCGGCGCTCAGCTTTATGTCGCATGGCATGATGAAGCTGTTCGGCTTTCCCGCCTCGCCGCCCAAGCCTGGGATGCCGCCGATGCCGGTGCAGCATCTGCTGTCGATGATGGGCGTAGCCGGCATGCTGGAGCTGGTTGGCGGGGCGCTGGTGCTGCTGGGCCTGTTCACGCGGCCGGTGGCGCTGCTGCTGTCGGGCGAGATGGCGGTTGCATTCTGGATTGCCCATGCGCCGCACGGGATCATTCCCGCCAACAATATGGGCGAGGCGGCCTATCTGTACTGCTTCGTGTTCCTGTGGCTGGCCGCCGCCGGTGCGGGGCCGATGTCGCTCGACTCGCGCAGGTAATCCCGACGGCCGGGGCGGTTGCCACAGCGGCGACCGCCCCGGCCGTTTCAGATCGCGTGTTCATCCTCGGCGGTGAGCTGGGCGAGCTTGCCTTCGGGCGCGATCTTGCCCGGAGTAGTCTTGCGGAACGGGGCAAAGCTGGCGCGGGTTGCGTCGAATTGCATGTCCCACGGGATATTGTCGCCGCGAAAGATCGGCGGAGCATTGTTCGACCACAGCAAGCTGCCAAAGCGGAAATCCCACGCGCGCGGCACCCAATTGTCGTCGATATAATCGCTGTCGGCGTGATATTCCGCCTCGCCGGCGTCGCCCGGAATCTCGCAATAATAATAGATCGCGCTGGAAATGCGGTGGCGCGAAATGCCGCCGGAGGTGTTCATCGTGGTGTTCTTCCAGCCCTTGGCCTCCATGATATTGGCGCCCAGCATCACCTCGTCGATATCGTCGCAGCCGAACGCGATATGCATGAATTTGAAGTGATCGGGCGCGATCGGCAGGTCGCAATTGACCCAGAAGATCGAGTGGTGCTCATTGGTGCCATCGGCGCGCCCGAACACCCCGGTGCCGCGCGAGTGATCGACATAGCGAAAGCCCATGTGCCTTTCGTAGAATTCATAGCTGGCGATATAATCGGGTGAAAAGAACACCACATGGTTGATCGTCTTGGGCAGCGCGCGGGCGCGCCAGATGCGGTGCTGGTTGAAGCGCGGATGGTTGCCGGGGGTGTTGACAGGGCTCGCCTCGCACACCACGGCGCGCTTGTCCCACAGGCGCAGCGCGATCGGCTGGCCATCGGGGCACACGCAGCGCACGGTGCCGTCGGGCGCGTTTGTGACCGCAACCTCGGTGGCCAGGCTTTTGGCGATGGCTTCCAGATTGGCGGCGGTATCGACCCCCCATACCGTCTCCTTCACCCCATCGCCGGCAAAGGGATCGGGCAAGGGCAGCCGCGTGTCGCCGTGGCGGTAGAGGATCAGCCGGCTGCCCGACGGCAGGCGAAACTCGGCCTCGTCATCGCCGTGTGCGCTGAGCACCAGGCCGAAATCGACCCAGAAGCGGACCTGCTCGGCCAGATCGCTGACCCCGAAAACCACGCTTTCCACGCCCAGAACTGCCATCACGTCACTCCACTTCGCGCATTCATTATGAGCGCAACAGGTGATGCCGCGAAGGCGAGATTGTGGTTTTCGCACTATCGAGCGGGCAGATGGGTGGGCGAGCCTTTGTTGATGAAAGCCTGTGCCGTCCCGCGCCCCCTCCCGACCGCCCACAGCGTTCCATCCTGAATGGGAGGTCGGGAGGGCGCGCGGGACGGCACAGGCTTTCAGACCAACGCTAACGCCGGAACAGCATCGTCAGCAAAAACAGCACTGTGCGCCACTCGAGCAATTTGAGCGCCGCCCGCGCCTCGGCCGGGCTCAGCTTGGCGACCATCGACATCGCGCCGAAGATCTTGCCGCGGATCACCAGCATGTCCCCGTCGCGCTCGATGCGGCGGACAGTCATCAGCTCCTTGTTCTGCGCGTCGAGGATGCGCATCTGGGGCGCCTTGCGTTTCATGCCACGGCCCCCGCGCAAACCTTGTCAAAATCGATGTCGAGATCGTCCATCATCTGAATCGCGGTGGCCCGGCCCGCGCCAAACACCCCGCCGCCCGGGTGCATGAACGGGCCGACCAGATACAGCCCCTCGACCTCGGGCACGCGGTACGAGCCGAGGTCGGGGGTCGGGCGGTGCGCGACGGATTGGTAAAAGAAAGGCGCGCAGCCGTGGATGTCGCCTTTGATAAAGCTGGCCGGGCTGTCGCGCTCATGGTCCACGGGGGAGCGGATCAGGCGGCCGGTGATATTGTCATCATCGAGGTTGGCGTAGAATTTGCGATATTGCGCCAGCGCGCGATCGGCGTGCATTTCCTTTTGCCCATCCCACGCCGCGCTGCCGCCATCGTGCAATTCATAGGGCGCGAAATTGACGCCGTAGAACACGCCCGCGCCATCGGGGGCGCGGCTGGGGTCAAAGACCGTGTTGTCTCCGCCGGCGATCAGGCGGGGGCTGACTTCGCCGCGTTTGAGCTTGTCATATTCGAGCAGCATCTCGCGCATCGAATGGAAATCCATCAGCTCGGTCATCATCGCATTGGCGCCATTGCCGACCCGCAACCGCAGGCGCTCTTTCAGCGTCAGATGAATGAGGTTGATCGAGAACGACGAAGGCGTCACGCGTTCGGCACGTTGCAGCACCGGCTCTGGGGTCTCGGCCACGAATTTGCGCAGGACATGCGGGTGGATCGCACCGATCACGCCGTCCCTGGCCATGAAGCTCTCGCCGGTAGAGAGTTCGAGGCCCACCGCACGCCCCGAAGACACCAGCACCCGCGACACTTCGGCACCACAGCGGACCTCGCCGCCCCAATGTTCGATGGCGCGCACCAGCGCTTTGGACAGTTCGCCCGAGCCGCCTTTCGGCATCGAGCAGCCATAGGTATGGATGATCCCCGGCATCACGAACGCGCCCATGCCGGTGCCCAATTCCTCGGGCAATTGCAGGTTCTCGGTGACCATGCGGATGATATGCAGTTTGAGCAGGTCGCTCTCGAAATACTGGTTCACCACGTCGAGCGCCGAACGCTGCATCACATCGAGCAGGAAACGGCCCTCGTCCGACTGATCCATCATCGCCATGAACGCGCCCATCGGGAACGGCGGCGAATAGAGCCCCGAGATCAGCATCGGCAGCGCCGCCTGGCTGGCGTGGACGAATGTGCGATAGGCCTCGGCGTCGCGCGGCGAAAAGGCGGCGATGCCCTCACAGGTGCGGTCGAGGTCCTTCCAACTGAGCACGGTGGTGCCGTCCTCCCAGATGCTGGCGTGCGGCAATTCGGGATAAATATATTCAAGGCCGAATTTGGAGAGCAGGCCCAGTTCGTCATCGCGCAGCATCGGGTTGCCCTGGATCATGATATGTACGTTGGAATGCTCATCGTGCCAGAAGCCGGGCTTGATCAATTCGCGCGTCGAGACGCCGCCACCGAAATGCGGCTTGCGCTCCAGAACCAGCACCTTCTTGCCGGCCTTGGCCAGATAGGCGGCGGCGGTGAGGCCATTGTGGCCGGCGCCCATTACGACAATATCCCAGGCGCTCATACCTGCTCTCCGAAAAACGCGCGGAAGCCGGCGAGGCCCGGCACATGGCTGGCACAGCCGCCGTCCGAGACCAGCACATGCCCAGTGATGTTGCGCGCGGCATCGCTGGCGAGAAAGGCGGCGGCTTCGGCAATGTCCTCGGCCTCGCCCAATTGGTCGCGCAGGGTTTCGCCCTCAACCGTGGCGCGCAAAGCCGGCGGAAACGCCTCGCGCAGCGCCGGGGTCATCGTCATGCCCGGCGCCACCGCATTGCAGCGGATGCCGTGGCGGCCGTGGCTGGCCGCGATGGCGCGGGTCATCTGGATGATCGCCGCTTTCGACGAGGAATAGGCCGCCTGGATGATATGACCTTGCAGCGCCAAGTTGCTGACCGTGTTGACAATATTGCCTTTGGATACCCGCAGATGCGGCAGCGCGGCGCGGCAGGCCAGCATCGTCCCGCGCACATTGACGGCATAGGTCTTGTCCCAGAGCGCGGTGTCCATACTCTCGATATCGGTGTCGGCCTGCGCCTCGGGACCAAGCAGCGCGGCATTGTTGTGCAGGATGTCGAGCCGGCCAAAATGCGCATGCGCCGCCGCGATCATCGCGGCGATCGAGGTTTCGTCACCCAGATCGAGCGCAAGCGCGATGGCGCCGGGGATCTGATGCGCCAGCGCCTCGGCGCGCGCCATCGCGATATCGGCGATGGCAACCCGCGCGCCGCGTGCCGTCATCCGCCGCGCGGTGGCTGCGCCGATGCCCCCTGCCCCGCCGGTGACGATCGCGACTTTGCCGTCGAGGCTGATTGCGTCTGGCCTGATTGCGTCCGTGCCCATCCCCTATTCCCGATTGATTGTGCCCGCCGATGGCATAGACCATGGCTTGCGGCGCGAAAGAGGGTACTTTTATGTGCCCCGCCAACGCCCCGCCAACCGGGGCAGGCGATGATCGATCCGCAGCAATTTCCCGAAGCTTTGCGCGCGCACCTCAGCACGCTGGCGCAGGACATGGCGGCACATGGCAGCGCGCGCGAGGCGCCGGTGCGCGCGGTGATGGCGCTGCTGGGTGATCGCTGGAGCACACTGATCGTGCTGGTGCTGGCGGGCGGGCGCTGGCGTCATGCCGAGCTGCGCCGTGCGCTGGCCCAGCTGTCGGCCGAGCAGGCGATTTCGCAGCGCGTGCTGACGCTGAAGTTGCGCGCGCTGGAACGCGACGGATTCGTGGCGCGCAGCATCAGCAGCGACGTGCCGCCGCGGGTGACCTATTGGCTGACCCCGCTGGGCACCGGGCTGCACGGGCAGGCGCGCGGGCTGATCGATTGGGTCAATGCGCAGGCGCGGGCAATCCAGGCGGCGCGGCAGGTGTTTGACGGAGGCTCGGGTTAGAGCGCTTTTTCAGATGACAGCCGGGAGTCTGTTTGATTGATCTCCTTGCCGCGATGAAGCCCGTGCCATCCCGCGCCCCCTCCCGACCTCCCGCAGGATACATACTGGATGGGAGGTCGGGAGGG
>JANXUK010000113.1 GCA_025356275.1 Sphingomonadales bacterium
CATGCGGTCGGCAAGGCCGAGGAAGGTTGCGGTGTCGTCCATCTAGGTTTCCTTTCTGACCGCGTCGCGGCGGCGCGAGTTTGTTTGACGAAAAGCGCGGAAGGGCGCTTTTCGTGGTGAGCCTGTGCCATCCCTCGCCCCCTCCCGACCCCCCCATCCAGTATGTATCCTGCGGGAGGTCGGGAGGGGGGCGGGATGGCACAGGCTGCGGGCCGTCAGGTCGCCAATCGAACAAACTCCGCGCGGGACGGTACAGGCTTCCCGCCGGCAGGTGGCACAAACCTCCACCTAGGCGAAACTCGCCGCGAGGCTGCCCATCAGCATCGCCCAGCCATCGACCAGCACGAACAGCAACAGCTTGAACGGCAACGACACCAGCGACGGGCTCATCATCATCATGCCCAGGCTCATCAGCACCGAGGACACCACAAGGTCGATCGCCAGAAACGGCAGATACAGCATGAAGCCGATCTGGAACGCGGTCTTCAGCTCGCTGGTCACGAAGGCGGGCAGCAGGATCGAGAACGGCACGTCCGCCGGGCTGGCAAAGGACGGCGCCTTGGCCATGCCAGCGAACATCGCCAGATCGGCGCGGCGGGTCTGGCGGATCATAAAGCCGTGGAACTCTCCCCCGGCGTTGCTGATCGCGGTTTCGGCATTGATACTGCCGGCGGAATAGGGGGCGATGGCCAACTGGTTCACCTTTTCCAAAGTCGGCGCCATCACGAACAGCGACAGGAACAGCGACAGCCCGATCAGCACCTGATTCGGCGGCGATTGCTGAAGCCCCAGCGCCTGACGTAGGATCGACAGCACGATCAGGATGCGGGTAAAGCTGGTCATCATCAGGATCAGGCTGGGCAGGATGGTCAGCAGCCCCATGATGATCAGCAGCTGGAGCGACATGGTCAGCCCGCCGCCGGCCCCGCCGTTGACCTGGGTAAATGCGCGGTCGAGCGCGCCCGAGACCGCCGGGGCGGTTGGGATCGCGGCTTGCGCGTGGGCGGCGGTGCTGGCCAGCGCGGCCAGTGTGGCAACGCAGCGGAGGAATGCTCGGCTCATAGCTTGATCTCCCGCGCCGGGGCCTCGGCCAGCCGGGTCAGCCCCCCGCGCGACGCAGCCACCAGAATCTCGCGGCCATGAAACTCGATCACCGCCAGCCGCAGGCCGGGCGAAACCATGCAGCTTTCGATGATCCGCACCGAACGCCCCGCGCCGCTGCCGCCCATCCGCGCCTGCAAGCGCTGGGTGAATTTGAGGCTGGCCCAGATCAGCCCGGCCACCACCGGCAGCAGGATCGCCAGCTTGAGCAGATACAACAGCATCAACCGATGCTCGCAGAATCGGGTTCCGCGCCCGCAAGTTCGATGATACGCAGACCAAACCGTCCGCCCTGCGCGATGATCTCACCCTTTGCGATGATCTTTCCGTTGACCATCACGTCGAGCAATTCGTCGGTAAGCCGGTCCAGCATCACCACGCTGTCCTCTCCCAAGGACAGCACATCGCGTAATTTCATCGCGGTCCGGCCCAGTTCGACCGACAGGCGGACATCGACATCGCGCAGGAAATCAAAAGCTTTGGATTGCGTGGCTTGCATCGTCGTCTGGGTGTTCATCTGGGGTGTTCCTGTTAAAATGCGCGGGTAATCTGGATGGCAACATGCTCGTCCACGGCGCCGATGGTGCCATGCGCGATGGTGGTCTCGCCGATACGCAGCGGCACCGACCGCGCCACCGCAACCGACAGCACCTGCCCGACATGCAGGCCAGCCAGCGCCGCAAACGGCAGCGCCATGTCGACCAGAACCGCGCTGACATCGAGCGGCAGCGCGGCGAAAGGCCTGGCGCTGGGATCGCCGAGGTGGGAATTGCGAGGGGGACCACCCGGCGCGGGATCGGGGAAGCCGAACAGCCGCGCCAATGTCGACAGCGGCAGCGCCAGCGTGATTAGCCACGGCGCCGCCGTGCCATCATCGACCTCCAGGCTGAGCACCGCCAGGTCCGCGTCCTCGGCGAAGGGCGCCAACAGCGTCAGGCTCCCATCGCGGCGCAGCGGGGCAAGAGCTTGGGCCGGGGCCGGCGCCTCGTCCGCCACGGCGGCGACAGCAGCGGCAAGATGCGGCATGAACAAAGCCTCGATCCGCCCGATCATCAGCTCGGCGGCCATCGGAAAGCTGGTGGGCAGCGGGCTGGGCGCCTCGCCTTTACCGCCGAACGCGCGGTCGACAATGCGCAGCACCGGCGCGGCCTCAATCGAGATCAGCAGCGGCGCATCGCCCCCGACGCCGAGCAGGCTGTTCGCCGCCAGCCGGCCGATGGATTTGCCAAACTCCGCGCAAGAGGCCTGACGCGTCGGGCCGCACATGATCAGCGGCGCCTCGCCGCCCAGCATCGGCGCCAAGGCGCCCGCCAGCCGCCGCGCCAGCCGCTCGCCCATCTTGCCCAGCCGCGCGAGCAGCTCCTCGGGCGAGGGGCCCTGGCGCAGCAATTCGGGGCAGTGGCTGGCCAGCGCGCGCTCGGCAATCAGGGGACGCTGTGCGATCATTGGATCAGGAACGTCTTGAAATAAACGTCATCCACCCCGCCGAACCCTTCGGTCTGGACCAGCACGCGGTTGATCCCGGCGGCCAGCCGCTTTTGCAACCGCTGCTTGCCGTTGATCGAGGTGGCATCGGCCTCGGTGGTGTCGGCCAGCACCTCCAGCAGTTCGGATCGCACCGCCAGCTCGTGCTTTTTCAGCCACATCAGCACACGCCCGTCGCGGTGGGTGGAGCACGCGATGCTGACCTGAATCAGCGAGGCCGAGCCCTGAAGGTTGGAGGTGAAATCCTCGGTAAAATTGTAATAGCTGGTGATGTAGGGGCTGCCGCCCTCGCCCTCGACGTCGGGCGCGCCGCCTTCCTTGCCGCCCTCGATCTTGGGGGCATAGGGGTCTTCATCGCCCTTGCGCAGCAGCTTGGGCGAATTGTCTTTATGGACTTTCTCGCCGCCGATCACGCCCATCCTGAACATCGCGAACGCCCCGCCGCCACCAATGCCCAGCATCAGCATCGCGACGATCACCAACATCATCACGCCCTTGCCCTTGGCGGGTTTGGGCTCTTTCTCGGGCTTGTCCTTGCTCATGTCTGGTACCTGTTATCGGGAGGGAAATGGGATCAGGCGAAGATGTCGGATCCGGGATTTGTCGTAGGAGCGGCGGTGCTGGCCGCTGCGGCCCGCGCGGGTTGCGCCGCCGGGGCGTATGGCGCGGACGGATCGGGCGCAGCGTGGCGCGGCGATTGCTGGTTGAAGGACCGGCTGCCGCTGTCGGGCGCAAAACCGGCATGGGGCAGATGGCCGTCCGCATGGTGGCGCGGCGCGTCGCCATTGCCGCTGGTGGTCGATGCCGGGGAAGACGTGGCCGCCGCGCCGGGTGATGCGGATGCGGTATCCCGTGCTTGCGGCTGCGCGGCGTCCTTGAGCATTGCCGCCTGCGCAGCGGGTGCGAAACCCGGATCGCGGCTGGTCATATTGACGCTGAGCCCGTCGCGGCTCGGCTCGAAACGCAGCGTGATCTGGCCAAATTCGGCGTGGTCGATCGCGGTCTGGACCGAGGCGCCCGGCGCATTGCTCTGCGCTACGGCACGCGCCTCGAGCAGCCGATCGACGAGCGCGGCGTAATCGGCGGGCGCGGGACTGGCGGCGATACTCGTGGCTGGCGCCGGGGACCCTGTGCTGACCACACCGGCCAATGGCGGCGGCGCGGGAGAGCCGACGGTCGCTTGCCTGACGGAATAGCGCGGGGCGGCAACGTGCAGCGGGTGCGTTGCGTTCGGTGCAGCGGCCATGGCAATCGGGGCAGGGGCCGGATTGGTCTCAGCTGCATTCGCGACCTGATGCGATGCGACGGAGGAAGCGGCTACGGGGGCCGGCGGCAACAGCGTCGCGGCGTCGGGGATCGGCATCGCGCCAGGCAATGTCGCAGCGATGGCGGTAGTGGGATCGGTGCCGGCGCGGGCAAAGGCGCGCACGGCCGGATCGGCGGCAACAGTGATCGGCGCATGCGACGGGCTGGCTGCTGCGGCGGGTGCGAGCGGGGCAGGGTCGACCGCAAGCGATAGTGATCTCCCAAACGACAGCGGCATCACCGCCGCAGCGCCGCCGAGCGTAGCGAGAACCGCGAAGGCCGGCGCGGGTGCCGCCGCTGCGATAGCGTCCGGGGCGCCACAAGCCGACGCATCCTCCGGTCCCGCAGTCGCTACAGCTTCGGGCACAAGTGCTACAGGCATCGCGGCGCCAGCTCCAACGAGCGAGGTTTGCTCCGGCGCGGCGGCGCCGGGTTGCGGCGCTGTCGTCGCGCTTGGGAGGGCGGGGGCGAGCGTAGGCGACAGGGTTGGCGCAATCAGCCCTCCGGCTCCCAATGCCCCCGCCACCGGGCCAGCCAGATCGAGCGGCGCAGCGGATTTGCTGACTGGCGCTGGCCCATCTGAGCGGGCGCGCTTGCCCGGGCGATCGGCCTGAACCGGCTGCGAGGTTGCCGGCAAAATCTTGCCGCCTGCCGGCGATTCTTTGCCGGTCGCCGGCTGCGCGATACTGGCGGACGAAAATGCCGGTGCCGAGGGCAGACGCATGGCTGCGGGCGCTTCGACCGGTACGGCGACCGATGCAGCCCCAGCGGTTTGCGCGCGCAAAACCTTGGCAAATCCCCTGAAATCAGACAATTTTGCTGAAGCTGCAGCGGGCATCGCCGCGCCGCTGGTCAGATCGGCCCGGGCCATGCCAACCGTCGGCAGGATATCCACGCCGGGGCCGGGGAGGATATTGGCAGCACCGGGCAGGGAAAGAGCAGTCATATCCGGGGCAGCTCCGCGACAACAAAGGTTCCGACAAAGCGGTTTGCCGCCGGTCGAACGGCGCCCCGCCTCAGGGTTAACCTTTGTTATACAAGTCCCGTGCCAAACCCCTTGCGCGTGCCCAGCGCCGGGCTCGCGCCGCCGCTGGCGATGCGGCGTGCGGCTTGCGAGGCACGATCCTCCACGACCGCGCGGCGGCGTTCGGCGGCGGCAAGCTCGGCGTGCCGGCGGTCGGCGACGGCTTGCGCTCGGGTGACATCGGTCACGGTCGCAGCGCCAATGCGCGCAAGACCCAGCGTGAAGCGGGCCAATTGGCGCAGATCGCCCCCGTCTGCGGCATCGCAGCGGACGCCATATCCCGCCGCGAGGTCGGCGGTGCGTGTGGCCAGCATGGTCAATTGCGCCAGCGCGCTTTCGGCCTGCGCGGCCTCGGCGGCAGCAGCGTGACGGGCGGCGGCGCGCACTCGCTCCAGCCGCAGCAGCCGCGCCAGATGACGCTGATCTGAGGTCATTTCAGGAGGTCGGCGAGCGCGGCCACCGCAGCGTCCAGCGGCACGATCTCGCCCGCCTCCTGCGCCACAAAGGCACTCAACGCGCCATGCATCGCAATCGCCCGGTCGAGCAAGGGATCGGCGCCGGCGCGATAGGCGCCCATCAGCACCAGGTCGCGGTTGGCCTCATAGGTGGCGCTCAGCGCGCGGAATTCGCGGGCCAGCCGCTGATGCGCCGCCGGCACGATGCCGTTCATCACCCGGCTGAGTGAGGCGGCGACGTCGATCGCCGGATATTGGCCGCGCTGCGCCAGATCGCGCGATAGCACGATATGCCCGTCCAGAATGGCGCGCGCGGTATCGACCACCGGATCGTTGTGATCATCGCCGTCGGCCAGCACGGTGTAGATGCCGGTGATCGAGCCGCCGCTGGCCGCCGAATTGCCCGCGCGCTCGACCAGCTTGGTGATCGCCGCCAGCGCGGATGGCGGATATCCACGCGCCGCGCCGGGCTCACCCAGCAACAGCGCGATCTCGCGCGCGGCATGGGCGACGCGGGTCAGGCTGTCGAGGATCAGCAGCACCTTGCGGCCCTGGCTGCGGAAATGTTCGGCCAGACTGGCGGCCAGCATTGCGCCGCGCAGGCGCAGGTTGGCGGCATGATCGGCGGGCACAGCGACGACGATAGTGCGCGCCACCTTCGCTCCGCGCATGTGCCGTTCGACAAAATCGGAGACTTCGCGCGCGCGTTCGCCGATCAGGCCGACGATGATGATCTCCGCCTCGGCGCCATGCGCGATCATGTCGAGCAGGACCGATTTGCCGACTCCTGAGCCGGCGACGATGCCGATCCGCTGGCCGGTGCCACAGGTGGTCAACGCGCCGATCGCCCGCACGCCGACATCGAACGCCTCGCGTACCGCGGCCCGGTCGAGCGCGCCGCTGCGCACGCCGCCGGCGGGCCATTGCGCGCGCGCATGAATCGCGCCGAGGCCGTCGATCGGATGGCCCTCGCCATCGACCGCGCGGCTCAGAAATTCGTCACCCACCGGCACCATCCCCGGCGTCCCCACCGGGCGCACCCGGGCGCCGGGGCGCAGCAGCACTGTATCGCCCAGCAACATTGCCAGCGTCCGCCCACCGCGAAAGCCGATGACTTCGGCCAGCAGCGCTGGCCGGGCATCGCCGACCCGGCACAGCGCGCCGACCGGCAAGGAGAGCCCGGAAATCTCCAGCAGGCCGCCATCGCAGGCGGCAAGGCAGCCAAACCGGCGCGGTGCCAGATCCAGCGGCGCCTCGGCCAATTGGCCCAGCAGCTGTTGCATCAACATATCAGCCGGGCCCCGACGGGTCGAGCGCGCGGGCAATCGCCTCACGCCATTGCGACGGCCCGTCCTCGGCGCCGCCATCCTGCGTTTCGATACGCAGCGCGCCGGGCGCCAGCGTCGGGTCGGGGCGGAACTCCCAATCCGCCGGCAGCCGCTCGCGGATCGCGGCGAGGTCGGCGGGGTTGAGGCGGATCACCCGCGCGTCATCGGCGCGGACGAACAGCGCGGCGGCGCGTGCCACCCGCTCGGTCAACGCATCGCGGTCCAGCGCCAGCGGCGCCAGCGCGGTTTCGCACAAAGCCGCCACGGTGGCGATCAGGCGCGCGCGCAATTGCTCGGCCAATTCGGCATCGAGCCGCGCAAACGCCGGCCCCAGCCGGGCGAGCACCTGCGCATCGCCGGCGGCGGCGGCCTGCGCGTCATGCAAACCCTGTTGATACCCCTCGCTCCATGCCACGCCCAGCGGAGCGGGGGTCGCAGCCGCGCCCTCCGCCGCCCCGAATCGCGCATCCACGGCAAACCCGCCCGCGCGCCGCCCGATCAGCGCCGCCATGTGTGAGGCCGGCTCAGACATATTCGTCATCGCCCGATCCGAAGGAGATCACCCCTTCGGCGGCAAGGCGCCGCGCGGCGGTGATCATCGCCTTTTGCGCCTCGACCACGTCGGCCATTTTCAGCCGGCCCCGGCCCGCGATTTCGTCGCGCACGCCGTCTGCGGCTCGGCTCGACATCGCCTTGAAGAACACCTCGCGCTGATCGGGCTCGGTGCCCTTGAGCGCGTTGATCAGCACATCGCTCTCCACCTCGCGCAGCAGGGCGCCCATCGATTGCGCGTCCAGTGCGAAGAGGTGCTCGAACTTGAACATTTCGTTCTCGATGCGGCGGGCCAGCAGTTTGTCGAGCTTTGTGATCTCGGGCATAACCCGCTTTTCAACCAGCTTGCCGGCCGAATTGATGATTTCGGCCGCCTCGCGCGCGCCGCCCATCGCCAGCGCCGATTGCCCATGCTGCTGCGCAATCCGCTGGGTCAGCAATTCCTCCAGCATGGCCAGCGCATCGGGCGCGACCAGGCCCATGGTCGCAATGCGATGCACCACCTGCCCCTGCGCATCGGCGGGCAGCGCCGCCAGCACCCGCGCCGCGACATCGGGCGCCAATTGCACCAGCAGCACCGCCACCGCCTGCGGATGCTCGCCCCGGATCAGCGGACTGATCGCATCGGCATTGAGCCAGCGCGCCAGATCCAATGACGACGTGCGCGGCGCATCGGGGATGATCCGGGCCATCAGGTTGCTGGCCTTCACCTCGCCGATGCTGCGCGTCATCAAAGCCGCGACCTTGGCATTGCGGCCATGCGCGTTGATGCCCAGCTTTTCAGTACGTGCGACAAAGCCGGACACCGCGTGGATGATCGCCTCGGGGCCAATTTCGCCCAGCGCACACATCGTCTCGCCCAGCACTTGCAGTTCCGCGGGGCCGAAATCGGCGAGGATACGGCTGGCCTGTTCTTCGCCCAGCAGCATGACCATTACGGCGGCCGCCTCGGCGTCGCTCAGTGCGATGCCGGGGGTGATGTCGGTTGTCGCGCTCATGCCGGCGACCCTTCGCCCAGCATCTGACGCAGGGCCAGACCGGCGCTATCGGGCTTTTCTGCGACCAGCCGCTGCGCCCTGCCGACCTGACGGCCCAGCGCCTCGGCGTCGATCGGGCCGGCTATGAGGTTGATTGCGGGCGCCGAGCCATCCGGCGTCAGGGCCAGCATGGCGCCGGGCTGCGGTGCGGTCTGACTGCGGCGCAGTGCCTTGATCAAGGGGCGCACCCCCAGCATCAGCACAAGGATCAACCCGATGAGCGCGACGCCATTGTGCAGGACTGTCGCAAACCACGGCGCCTCGTAGAACGCGACCTTTTCGGGGGGCGGTGTCTCGAAGGCACGCACCACCACCGCCACCGTATCGCCGCGCGCGGCATCCGCGCCGACCGCCGCCGAGACCAGGCTCTTGATCTGGTCAATATCGGATGGCTTGAATTTCTGCATTGCCTTGGCCGACAGCGCGACCGCCACCGACAGATGCCTGATCCGCCCGGCGCCCTGATTGGAGACCGCAACCTCGCGGCCCAATTCATAGCTGCGCGTCGCCGAGCTTTCGCCGGTGGGCGCGGCCGGGGTGGGCGATGGTGCCGGGTTTGGCGCAGCCTTGGGCACGCCCGGTGACGCGGTGGCTTGCGGAGGCGGGGTGTTGGACAGCACGCCGGGCACGCCGACCGCCGTGTTGCTGGCCCCGCTGGCCATCGATTGCTGCTGGGTCTCGCTGCGCAGCACACCCTGTTTGTCATAGCTTTCGCGCGCGGTGGTGACCTGATCCATGTCCAGCTCGACCTGAATCTCGCTGGTGAAATTGCCCTCGCCCAGCATCGGCGCCAGCAATTGCGTGATCTGCCCCTGCAATTTGTCTTCCAGCCGGGCCTGCGCATCCATGCGATCAGAACCGGGGCTGGTCTTCTCGGTCAGCAGGTGGCCATGACTGTCCACCACCCGCACCGCATCGGGGGTCAGGCCGGGCACCGACCCCGCCACCAGATTGGTGATCGCGCTGACCTGGCTCTGCGACAATTGCCGCCCATCGCCCAGCCGCAGCATCACCGAGGCCGACGGCGCCAGCGTATCACGCACGAACACCGATGGCGCGGCCTCGGCGATATGGACGCGCACCGATTGCACGCCATCGATCTGCTTGACGGTCAGTTCCAGCTCATGCTCGCGCGCGCCGCGCAATCGTTGATCCTCCAGCGCTCGGCTGGCCCCCATCGGCAGCTTGTCGAGCCCGTCGCCCGCGCTGTCGGGCAGGGCCAGCGCGCCGTTTTGCGCCACCAGCATCCGCGCCTTGTAGAGATCGCTGTCGTCCACGGTCAGCGAACCGGTGTCATTGTCGATGCGGTAATGCACCGCGCCCTTGTCCAGCGCGGCGACCACGCTGGCGCGCTCGCTGTCGTCAAGCTGCGCGTAAAGCACCCGCTGGGGCACCGGGCCGACCATCTCCCACGCGAGGCCGGCCCCGCCAAGCGCCGCCACGCCCAGAAACCACGGCAAAGCGCGCCGCACCGCCGGGTGCGACGCCATGCCGCCCAGCCGGGTCAGCAAAGGCGCAGCGGTGGGATCGAACAAGGCGGCACCGGCGCGGACTGGAACAAGCTCGGCCATCTATCAAACCCCCAGCTTCATGATATCCTGATAGGCGGACAGCAATTTGTTGCGGACCTGGAGCGTGGTCTCGAAGCCAACAGAGGCCTCCTGCCGCGCCAGCATCACCTTGGCGACATCGGTGACCTGACCCTTTTCATAGGCCGCGCTGAGCCCCTCGGCGTTCTGCTGGCTGGCATTGACCGCGCCCAGCGCCGATTGCAGCGCGCCGGCAAAACCGCCGCTGTCGCTGGCTGACGCCGGGCCGCCGGGGGCGTGGACCTGTTGCAGCAGCTGTGACTTGTCGATGATCTGCTGGCGCAGCGCCATGATCTCGCGCAGGCCGGCCGCGCCGCCCATGCCCCCTTGGCCGATACCATTGACGCCGCTCATCGCCCGGCACCTGCGGCGACGGGGGCGGCGTTCAGCCCGGCCTCGCGGAAGGCGGCGAGGCGGTAGCGCAGGGTGCGTTCCGATATGCCCAACGCGCGCGCCGCCGCGATCCGGTTGCCGCCGCAGGCGTCCAACGTCTCAAGAATGGCACCCGCTTCCGAACGTTGCACGATATTGGCGAGGCGGCGTAAGCCAGTAATGGGGCCAGTGATGGGGCCAGTGGCGACGGGCGCCTCGGCAGCCTCCTCGGGCGCGACCAGCCTTGCGGGGCGGTCGAAACTGATATGCTCGGGCGTGATCACATCGGCGCTGCCGGCCAGCAGCATCGCGCGGCGGATCACATTCTCCAGCTCGCGGACATTGCCCGGCCAGCCATGCGCCTCCAGCATCGCCAGCGCCTCGTCACCGATCCATGCCAGTTTCTGCCCGGCATTTGTGTGGCGCAGCAGCATCGCGAAGGCCAGCGGCGCGATATCGGCGGGGCGCTCGCGCAGCGGCTTGAGGCTAAGCGGGAAGACGTTGAGCCGATAATAAAGGTCGGCGCGGAACCGGCCCTCGGCCACTTCGGTGGGCAGGTCGCGGTTGGCGCTGGCGATGATCCGCACATCGATGGGGATGGGTTTGGTCGAGCCGATCGGCACCACCTCGCCTTCCTGCAACGCGCGCAACAGCTTGGCCTGAAGCGCCAACGGCATTTCGGCAATTTCGTCGAGCAACAGCGTGCCGCCGTCCGCCGCGCGGAAAAAGCCCTCATGCGCCTGCGTCGCGCCGGTGAACGCGCCCTTGGTGTGGCCGAACAGCAGCGCCTCCAGCATCGTCTCGGGCATCGCCGCGCAATTGACCGCGACGAACGGTGCCTGCGCGCGTGGGCTGCGATTATGGATGAAGCGCGAGAGCACCTCCTTGCCGGTCCCGGTCGGTCCGCCGATCAGCACCGGAATGTCACTGGCGGCCAGCCGCTCGGCCAGCGCCAGCACCGACAGGCTCTCGGGGTCGGCCGCGATCGGCGCCCCGGCCCGCGCGGTGCAGGCCAGCAACGCCGCCAGCACACCATGGCTGGCAGCATCGGCATAGGTCAGGGTGAAGCGGCGCGAATTGCCCTCGCGGCTGAGCGACGGCACGGCCCCCCGCATCAGGGTGATGGCGGCCCCGGTGGGCGCGGTCAGTTCCGCCGCATCGCGCAACATCAACCGGTCCCGCTCAACCAAGGCGGTAACTACTGCGGCCGCGCGCTGTACCAATGGCGCGTGAAGCTTGGCGGTGCCGGTACTGAAAACCAGAGTATCCATCGTGTGTTGCCCCCGGGCGTTAACCATCCCTGGTGACGCTTTTGCAGGGGCAACGACAAAGGAGCCGGTAATTTAAGGCCCCGTACAAACGCGTGTTTTGCATTTTTCCGGGGCGGCGGATCGGGTTCTCGCCGGGATTTCCCAGGCATCCCGGCCAACGTTTTTACCTTGCCCTTAAACTTTTTCGTCCCCGGCCGCTCTTGTGGCTGGCAGCTGCATCGGATGAGCCGATCCTGCGCAATGACCTTCGCAGTCACCTATGGGAGCATATTATGAGTGTTATCAACACCAATATCAGCGCGCTGCAAGCAACCAACGCCTCAAACTCGGCCTCGACGATGATGGCCAAATCGATGCAGCGCCTTTCGACCGGCCTTCAGATCAACAGCGCCGCCGACAATGCCGCCGGCCTTGCCATCTCGACCTCGATGACGTCGCAGATCAATGGCATGAACATGGGCATCGCCAATGCCAATGACGGCATTTCGCTGACGCAGACCGCGCAGGGCTCGCTGACCGAGGTGACCAACATGCTGCAACGGGTCCGTGACCTGTCGGTTCAGTCGTCCACCGGCACCTATCAGGCGTCCGACCGTACCGACATGCAGTCGGAAGTGACGTCGCTGACCACGCAGATCGGCAACGTGCTGGGCAATGCCAAGTTCAACGGCGTCGCGCTGTTCAGCACCACGGCCGGCACCAATGTCAGCTTCAGCATCCAGGCCGGCGCCAATTCGGGTGATGCGATCACGCTGACCAGCAGCGCCATCGATGGCACCAAGATCAACGCTGCCGCGCTGGACGTAACGACCGCAGCCAAGGCACTGACCACGCTCGGCAATGTCGATACCGCCTTGCAGGACGTGTCGACCACTGCCGCTGGCCTTGGCGCCGGGCAGAGCCAGCTGCAATCGGCGGTGAACAACCTCACCACCAACACCACCAACCTGACGGCGGCGCGTTCGCGGATCACCGATACCAATTATTCGGCGGAAACCACGGCGCTGGCCAAGGCCCAGATCCTGAGCCAGGCCTCGACCGCGATGATCGCGCAGGCCAACCAGAGCCAGCAGAGCGTGCTGTCGCTGTTGAAGTAATCCCGGCCTGGGCCGCGAATGCCCGACCTGAACGGCCAGCCCGGCGCGCCCATGCGGTTCGCCGGGCTGGCTCGTTCAGATCGGCACCGCTTCGCCCGGCGGCGGCGCGTCATATCTGCGGGGTGGCCATCACAATCCGTCGACCGGGCCAGCTATCTGCGCGATGCTGTTCACTTATATGATGTGATCATATATGAGAATTGCATCGTGACCGGCAATCGGGTGCCGGTCAAAGGATCGACCCCCATGGCCAGCGTGTACTTCGCCATCACCCATGTCCGCGGCATGCAGCGCGCAGTGGTGCGGGCATGAGGGCAGGGGGTTCGCTTGCCGGTGCGGCGCCTGTCAAATCGGCGCTGCGCACGCTGGATATCATTGAATATGTCGTGGCGCGCGCAGGCCCCTGCGTGGCGCAGGAGATCGCATCGGCGCTGGCCATCCCGGTGTCGAGCCTGTCCTACCTGCTCGCCACCCTGGCCGAGCGGGGCTATTTGGCGCGCGAGGGGCGGCATTACCTGCCGGGGCCGGGGCTGGCGCGGTTGTCCGCCGGCCGCGCGCCGAGCCATTATTCAGCACCGCTAGAGCCGATCAACGCCTTAGCAAATCATTGGCCGGCGCTGCATTAGGGGGACGCATCGATGGCTGAAATCGCGCTGCTGCATCCCGCATGGCAGCGCCCGCCGCTGGGCATGACCGACGGGTATTCGCTAGAGATGACCGCGAAGGACATCGCCGCGTTGGAGAGCGCCGCGCATGGCATCGCTGCCGAAACGCCGGTCGCCGTCACCTTTCTGCCCGGCGAGACGATGGACGCGCGGATCGCGGCGGCGGCGCGGGTGCGCGCACTGGGCTTTGAACCAATGCCGCACCTCTCCGCCCGCCGCATCCCCAGCCATGGCGAGCTGGAGGCCATGGTATCGCGCGCTGTGGCAGAAGCGGGGGCGCGGCGGTTCTTTCTGGTCGCGGGCGATCCGCCAGTGCCGGCGGGGCCGTTTGCCGATACGCTGTCGTTGCTGGCGACCGGGGTGTTCGAGGCGCATGGCGTCCGGGCCATCGGCATCGCCGGCCATCCCGATGGCCATCCGGCGATGGATGAGGCTGCGCTGTGGCAGGTGATGGACGCCAAACTGCGCGATATTGCGGCACGCGGCATGGCCAGCCTGATCGTTACGCAATTCGGTTTCGCGGCGCCGCCGTTCCTGCGCTGGTTGGAGGAGTTGCGGGCTCGGGGCATCGCTGCGCCGGTGCGGATCGGGGTGCCGGGGCCGGCGGGGATCAAGACGCTGCTGCGCTTTGCGGCGCATTGCGGGGTGGGTGCATCGGCCAGCGTGATGGCGAAATATGGCGTATCGCTCGGCCGCTTGTTGGGCACGGCGGGCCCCGAGGCGCTGGTCGATGCGCTCGCCGAGGGGGTGACCCCGGCGCATGGCCCGGTCCGCTTGCATTTCTACCCGTTCGGCGGGATGGCGCGCACGGTCGATTGGATCGCGGACTATCGCAAGGGAGCGACGCATTGAGCGAGATCTGTACCTTGAGCCTGTCCTGCGCCGACCGGCCCGGCCTGGTGGCGCAGGTCGCCGGTTATCTGGCGGGGCGCGGCGGCAATATCCTCGATGCGCAGCAGTTCGATGACCGGCTGACCACGCGGTTCTTCATGCGGGTGAAGTTTGCGCTGGGGGAGGGCGACGATCCCGCCGCGTGGCGCGCCGATTTTGCCGGGATCGCCGCGCAATGCGGCATGGACTGGACCTTGCGGGCGGCGAGCCAGAAGCAGAAGGTGCTGCTGCTGGTTTCCAAGTTCGATCATTGTCTAGGCGATCTGCTATATCGCTGGCGGATCGGCGAGCTGAATATGGCGGTGGTGGGCATCGTCTCCAACCATCCGCGCGAGGTTTTGACCACCTCGCTGATCGAGGGGCTGCCCTATCACCACCTGCCCGTCACCCGCGACACCAAACCCGCGCAGGAGGCGGCGATCAAGGCCATTGTCGAGGAAACGGGCGCCGATCTGATCGTGCTGGCGCGTTATATGCAGATCCTGTCCGACGATATGGCCGGTTACCTGACCGGGCGCTGCATCAATATCCACCACAGCTTCCTGCCCGGCTTCAAGGGCGCCAAGCCCTATCATCAGGCCTATGCACGCGGCGTCAAAGCCATCGGCGCCACCGCGCATTACGTCACCGCCGACCTGGATGAGGGGCCGATCATCGTGCAGGATGTCGGCGCGATCAGCCATGCCGATGCCCCGGAAGATCTGGTGCGCAAGGGCCGCGATATCGAACGCCGGGTGCTGGCGGCGGCGGTGCAGGCGCATCTGGAGGACCGGGTGTTCCTCAACGGCGGGCGCACGGTGGTTTTTCCGGGCTGAGACCGTTTCCCATGCAACTGGGTTGCAAAACCCGCGTTTGGCACCGATAACCATCGGACGGACGCGGCTTCCCGCGAATCCGGCGTGGAAGGCAACTATGGCTGGCAAGATCTACCCCGATGCGGCGGCTGCGCTGGAGGGATTGCTGCGCGACGACATGCTGATCGCCAGCGGCGGCTTCGGGCTCAGCGGCATTCCGGAGCGGCTGATCGATGCCATCGTCGCCTCGGGCGTCAAGGGGCTGACCGTGGCCAGCAACAACGCCGGGGTCGATGGCGAGGGCCTGGGCAAGCTGCTCCGCACCCGCCAGATCGCCAAGATGATTAGCTCCTACGTCGGCGAGAACAAGGAGTTTGAGCGGCAATATCTCGCGGGCGAACTGCTGGTGGAATTCACGCCGCAGGGTACGCTGGCGGAGCGTATGCGCGCGGGCGGCGCCGGCATTCCGGGGTTCTACACCAAGACCGGGGTCGGGACCCTGGTGGCCGAGGGCAAGCCGGTGATGGCGTTCGACGGTGAGGATTACATCCTTGAGCGCGGCATCGTGGCCGATCTCGCCATCGTCAAAGGCTGGAAGGCGGACACCACTGGTAATGTCATCTTCCGCAAGACCGCGCGCAATTTCAACGTACCGGCGGCGCAATGCGGCCGGGTCTGCGTGGTCGAGGTGGAGGAAATCGTCGAGCCGGGCAGTTTCGATCCCGACGCGATCCAGCTGCCCGGCGTCTATGTCCAGCGGATCATCTGCGGCGCGCCCTATGACAAGAAGATTGAGTTCCGCACTGTTCGTGAACGGTCCGGGCGCGAGAGGGAGACTGCGTGATGGGCTGGACCCGCGACCAGATGGCGGCCCGCGCCGCGAAGGAACTGCGCGATGGATATTACGTCAACCTCGGCATCGGCATCCCGACGCTGGTGGCGAACCATGTGCCCGACGGGATCACGGTTACGCTGCAATCCGAGAATGGCATGCTGGGCATCGGGCCGTTCCCCTGGGCCGGGGAGGAGGATGCCGACCTGATCAATGCCGGCAAACAGACCATCAGCGAACTGGCGCATTCCGCCTATTTCGACAGCGCGACCAGCTTTGCGATGATCCGCGGCGGCAAGATCGACCTCACCGTGCTGGGCGCGATGGAAGTGGCCGAGAATGGCGACATCGCCAATTGGATGATCCCCGGCAAGATGATCAAGGGCATGGGCGGCGCGATGGACCTGGTCGCCGGCGTCAAGAAGATCATCGTAGTGATGGAGCACACGGCGAAAGACGGCAGCGCCAAATTCATCCCCGCCTGCACCCTGCCGCTGACCGGCAAGGGCGTGGTCGATATGATCATCACCGACCTGGCGGTGTTCGCCCGCGCCAGTCACAGCGCGCCATTCCGTCTGATCGAATGTGCCGATGGCGTAGCGGCTGATGAGGTTCGCGCCAAAACAACGGCGCATTACGAGGGTTAGCGCTCGCTTCACACCATCTGGTAGATGCCGATCCGCACGGTCAGCCCGCCCGGCGCCCTATCGGGCATCAGCGTGCCAACAAACACCCCGTGGTTGAGCCACGCATGCGGGCCTTCGGGCGCCAGAAAGCGCGGCGCGGTGATCATCGCCACGGTCCCCAGCGCAGATGGGCGCATCGTGTCGGCGCCGATCCGTGCCGTCGCGCTGTTCCAAACCTGGATGATCGTTCCATCGGCGGCGCGCAGCGCATAGCGCGCCTCGACTGTGGCGGCGCCGCCCTCGCGCAGGATCGGCCAGTCGGCGCCCGGCAGGACCTCGCCCAACAGGCGCGGGCCATCGATGCTGCCGCCGGTGATCGCGATCATCTGGGCCGCGCCGCCATCTATCCGGCCGATAGCGACCGGCGCGGCGCAGTGGACGGTCAGGGTGAACGCGAACTCGGCGCGGGGAGACAGCGGCGTGGTCAAACCACCTCCTCGGGCCAATATAGACGCATCGGATTGGCGACCAGCATCGCGTGCTGAAGCGTCTCGGTCGGGGCGATGCGCGGGATCATGTCGACGAGATGGCCATCGTCGGGCACCGCCTTCTCCATATTGGGGTGCGGCCAGTCGGTGCCCCACAGCACCCGCGACGGATAATCGGCCACCAGCGGCGCGACCGCACGCGCAAAAGCATCCCATGGCGGGCCAGCGCCATCCAGCCGATCGGGGCAGGTCGCCTTGAACCAGATGTCGTCGCGGCTGGCCAGCAGCGCCCGGAACGCCCGCATATCGGGGCCGTCGCGGCCTTGCGCAACATCGGGCCGGCCCATATGGTCGATCACCACCGGCACCGGCAAAGCGTCGATGAAGGGGCGCATTTCGCCCATGATATCGGCCTCGAAATAGATCACCACATGCCAGCCCTTGGGCAACCGCCGCGCGACCTCAAGGAACTTGTCCTTGGGGGCGTCATCGACCAACCGCTTGAGGAAATTGAAGCGGATGCCACGCATGCCGCCTGCGTGGAGCGCGGCCAAGGCGTCCTCGCCGATCCCCGGATCGACCACCGCGACGCCCCGCGCCTTGCCCTGAGACCGCGCGATGGCGTCCAGCGTGGCGGCATTGTCGGTGCCGTGGCAGCTGGCCTGCACGATGACATTGCGCGCAAAACCCAGATGATCGCGCAGAGCGAACAGCATCTCAGGCCCCGCATCCTCTGGCAGGTATTTGGCTTTGGCGCTGAACGGATGCAGCGCCATCGGGCCGAACACATGGCAATGCGCGTCCACCGCACCGGGCGGCGGGGTGTAACGCGGCTTGGCTGGCGACAGGTGCCAGGAGGTGATGCGCTCGCTCATCCAAACACTGTCCCATCCATCAATTTGCGCGCGGTGCGCAGCAGCGCCGCGCTGACCACCGCGCCATCATCGCCGACCTCCAGCACACAGCTTAACTCGCCGCTGGGGTGTTCGACCGACAGCAGCTTGCAGCGCCCCGCCGGGATCACCGCGACCTCGGCGGCGGGCGAACCCGCAATCAGGCAGGCGGTCGCCACCGATACCGCGCCCAGCACGCCGATGCTGGCATGCGCGCGGATAGGGATAAAGCTGCGCACGGTGATCGCACCGCCGCCCCGGGGCGGGGCAACCAGCATCATCTTGGGCACCGATTTAGCCAACACATCGCCGAGGTTCATCGCCTCGCCCACCGCCAGCCTGATCGCCTCGATACGCGCCTTAAGGTCGGCATTGGCGTCCAGCGCGTCGCGGCTTTCATAGCCAGTGATGCCGACATCCGCCGCCTTCATCACCACGCAGGGCATGCCATTGTCGATCAGCGTAACCGGCACGCCATTGACGATATCGACCGCATTGCCGCTGGGCAGCAGCGCGCCGCACGAACTGCCGGCGGTGTCGCGAAACTCCAGCGGGACAGGGGCGTGGCTGCCGGGAACACCGTCGATCCTGGCCTCACCCCTGTAGGTCACCACGCCGCCCGGAGTCTCGACCGTGGCGACCGCGACCTGGCCGGTGTTGACCATGAAGATCGCGACGCTGGTTTGCTCACCGCGGGCCGCGACAAGGCCGCGCTCGATGGCGAAAGGGCCGACGCCGGCGAGGATATTGCCGCAATTCTGCGCGTCGGTGACAATGGCCTGATCGACGAAGACTTGCAGGAACAGGTAATCGACATCGATGCCGGGGCGCTCCGATTTGCTGACCACCGCGATTTTGCTGGTCAGCGGATCGGCGCTGCCCATGCCGTCGATCTGGTTGGGATCGGGCGAGCCCATGACGCCGAGCAGAAACGCATCGCGCGCGGCGGGGTCGGCGGGAAGGTCGGCGGCGAGGAAGAAGCCGCCCTTCGACGTGCCACCGCGCATCCACATGCAGGGCGCGGAATTGTTGCCGCCGCTTCCGGGCGCAAGGCCGGTTGCCAGATTTGCCGAAGCGGCGGGAGCATCAGACATATGTCAGCCCCATCCCGGCGAGCTTCTCGCGCATCTTGTACATATCGAGGCCCAGTAACCCGGCGGCGAGCCGATCCCGCTTGTCGCCTTCATTGGCCTCGCGCGCCTGCGCCGCTTTGAGCACCGCCTCAGCGTTGGCGCGGGGCACGACGCAGACCCCATCATCATCGGCCACGATCACATCGCCCGGCTGCACCGCCGCCCCGGCGCAGACCACCGGCACATTGACCGAGCCGAGCGACGCCTTGATGGTTCCTTGCGCAAACACCGCCTTCGACCACACTGGGAATTGCATCTGGGTGAGGTCACGAACATCGCGCACCCCCGCGTCGATCACCAGCCCCCGGCAACCCCGCGCCTGCGCGCTCGTCGCCAGCAGATCGCCGAAATAGCCGTCCTCACACGGGCTGGTCGGCGCGAGCAGCAGAATGTCGCCGGCCTGCAATTGCTCGATCGCGACATGGAGCATCCAATTGTCGCCGGGCGGCGCGCTGATCGTCAGTGCGCTGCCGGCGATGCGTGCGCCGGTGTAGATCGGGCGCATATAGGCGGCCAGCAGCCCGGTGCGGCCCTGCGCCTCATGCACGGTGGCGACCCCGCAGGCGCCCAGCGCGTCGATCACGGCTGGGTCGGCGCGCTTAATGTGCTGGACGACGATACCGGACATGGCTTGCTCCTATGGTGTGACCGGGGCATGGCGCAGGCGCCGGATGCGGGCCAATGCGAAGTTGGCGGCGCGCATAAGTTTTTGCTAAGTGCGTGCGATGAGTACCGCATTCGATTCCGGCCCTGCGATCAACATCCGGCATTTCGCCGCCTTTGCCGCCACGGTGCGTCATGGCAGCCTGACGCGGGCAGCGCGCGCGGTCAACCTGACTCAGCCGGCGCTGACCCAGGCGATTGCCGGGCTGGAGGCGAGCCTTGGGGTCAGCCTGTTCGCACGCGGGCCGGGGGGCATGGCGCCGAGCCCGCCCGCGCTGCTGCTGGCCCCCCGCGCCGAGGCGGCGATTGTGCATATCGGCAGTTCGCGCGTCACCGGGACGCAGGCGCGGGCGCTTTTGGCTTTGGCGCGGGCGGGGTCTTATGCGGCGGCGGCAAAGGCAAGCGGCCTGTCGGCGGCGTCGCTGCACCGGGCGGTGGCGGATTTGCAAGTGGCATTGGGGCAGCGTCTGGTGGACCGGCGCGGGCATCATGCGGCACTGACCCCGGCCGGGCAGCGGCGTGCGCGGGGCTTTGGGCTGGCGATGGCGGAACTGCGCGCGGGGTTGGCCGAGGTGGCGGCGTGGCAGGGGCGCGGGGCGGGGCGGATCGTGGTGGGCGCGATGCCGCTGTCGCGGGCGCGGTGGCTGCCGCTGGCGATTGCGCGGTTTGTGGCCCTGCATCCGGCCGTCGATATCGTGGTCGTGGAAGGCGGCTTTGCCGAGCTGTCCGGGCCGCTGCGCGATGGTGAGATCGACCTGCTTTTGGGGGCCCTTCGCGGAGGCGGTGAGCAGGACGGGTTGGCGCAGGAGGCGGTGTTCGAGGATCGCCCGGTGCTGGTGATGCGCCATGGCCATCCGTTGCTGAGCGCGGCAGATCCGGCGCGCGCGATGCTGGATTATCCATGGATGCTGCCCGGCGGCGAGACGCCGCTGCGCCGGCATTGGCAGGCGATGATCGCGACCACCGGCCAGACCCCGCCGCGCGTCGGGATCGAATGCGGGTCGGTGATGGCGCTGCGGCAATTGCTGCTGGCGGGCGACGGGCTGACGCTCCTGTCGCCCGATCAGGTGGCGGTGGAGCTGGCGGGCGGGGTGCTGGCCGCGATGCCACCGCCCAGCGCGCTGGTGCGAACCATCGGCATCACCACCCGCGCCGGCTGGCGACCTACGGCGGCGCAGGGGGAGCTTATCGGATTGTTGCGGGGGTGCGGCGTTCAGGACCGGATTGATTTGTGAAAACTTATGGAGCGGGGCCTCATTCGATTTGCGCCAAGGGAGCCGATGCGGCCAAGGCTTGGCGATGGACGGACGGACTGTTTCTGGCGGGCATCTGGCGCTGATCGGCGGTGGCGAGGCGGGGAGTGCTTTTGCCTCAGCGGCTGCGTGGCGCGCGCGGATTTGGGATGTGCTGCCCGCGCGGGCCAATAGCGGATCGCCGGCCGAGGCTTTGGCCGGAGCATCGCTGGTGCTGTGTCTGGTGACGGCAGATCAGGCTTTGGCGGCGGCGCGCGACTATGCGCGGTATTGCGCGCCCGGTGCGCTGTGGTGCGACATGAATTCGGTGGCGCCCCAAACCAAGCGCGCGGCGGCGGCGGTGATTGCGGCGGCGGGCGGGCGCTATGTCGATGTGGCGGTGCTGGCGCCGGTGCATCCGGCGGGGTTGGCGGTGCCGCTGTTGCTGGCGGGGCCGGCCGCGGGCGAGGCCGAGGTGGCTTTGCGCGCGATCGGCTTCGGCAATGTCGGCGTGGTGGGCGATGACATCGGCCGCGCCAGTGCGATCAAGATGATCCGCTCGGTGATGGTCAAGGGTATCGAGGCGCTGACCGCCGAGATGATGCTGGCGGCGGCGGCGGTGGGGGTGGCGGACGAAGTTCTGGCCAGCCTTGATGCCAGTGAGAAGGCGCTGCCATGGCCTCAGCGCGCCGCGTATAATATCGAGCGGATGGTGTCGCATGGCGCGCGCCGCAGCGCCGAGATGGCCGAAGCGGCGCGGACGCTGGAGGCGCTGGGCGTCGACCCGATGATGACGCGCGGCACGGTGGCCCGGCAGGCTGCTATGGCAGGGCGCGCCGACTTGCTGATGGAAGCCAAAGGGCCAAACCCACCAAACAGGAGCGCCGCATGACCGCCGCCAAGCCATTCGTGATCGATTGCCACGGCCATTACACCACCGCCCCGCCGGCGCATGATGCCTGGCGCGAGGCGCAGAAGGCGGCGTTTAAGGCCGGCACCGCCGCGCCCGCCTATCCCGCGATCAGCGACGATGACATTCGCGCCACCATCGAGGCCAACCAGCTGCGCCTGATCCGTGAGCGCGGCGCCGATCACACCATCTTCAGCCCGCGCGCCAGTACAATGGCGCCCCATTTCGGGGATCAGGCGGTGGCGCAGGTCTGGGCGATGGCGTGCAACGACCTGATCGCGCGGGTCTGCGGGCTGTACCCCGAGACCTTCACCGGGGTCTGCATGTTGCCGCAATCGCCCGCCGCCGACCTCACCGCCTCGATCGCCGAGCTCAGGCGCTGTGTCGGCATGGGCTTTGTCGGCTGTAATCTGAACCCTGACCCGGGCGGAGGGCATTTCGCGCATCCGCCGCTGACCGATTCGTACTGGTTCCCGATCTATGAGGCGATGTGCGAGCTGGACGTGCCGGCGATGATCCATGTCTCGGGCAGTTGCAACGCGGCGCTGCATGCCACCGGCGCCTATTATATCGCGGCCGATACGGTGGCCTTTATGCAGCTGCTGGAGGGTGATCTGTTCGCGCGGTTTCCCGGTTTGCGCTTCATCATCCCGCATGGCGGCGGGGCGGTGCCGTATCATTGGGGGCGCTATCGCGGGCTGGCCGATATGTTGAAGAAGCCGGCGCTGGACGGGCATCTGATGAACAATGTGTGGTTCGATACCTGTGTCTATCACCAGCCGGGGGTAAACCTGCTGGCCGAGGTGATCGCCTCCAAGAACATCCTGTTCGGCAGCGAGATGGTGGGCGCGGTGCGCGGCATCGACCCGACCACCGGGCAGTATTTCGACGATACCAAGCGTTACGTCGACGCCCTGCCCATCGACGACACCACCAGGGCCTCGATATTTTCGGGCAATGCGCGGACGGTGTTCCCGCGCCTTGACGCCAAGCTGAAGGGGATGGGGCTATGACCGCCGTTCAGCCGACCGCCGATATCCACGCCTATCTGGCCGAGCTGGAGGATATCCCCGGCACCCGCGTGTTTACGGCTGCGCGCGCGCGCAAAGGCTATTGGATCAACCAGTTCGCGATGAGCCTGATGACGCCTGAGAACCGCGCGCGCTTCAAGGCGGACGAGGATGCCTATTACGCCGAATGGCTGCTGGGTGAGGACGCCAAGGCGGCTTTGCGCGCGCGCGATTACAACGCGCTGCTCGATCTGGGCGGCAATATCTATTTCCTCGCCAAGCTGTTCTCCACCGATGGGTTCAGCTTTGCTCAGGCGGTCAGCACTATGACCGGCATGAGCTTTGCCGAATATCAGGCGATGATGCTGGCCGGCGGGCGTTCGGCCGAGGGCAATCGCTCGATCCGTGAAAACGCCGCCAAGGGAGCCAAATGACATGGCACGGATAACCGCCGGGGTCGGGTCGAGCCATGTGCCGCTGCTGGGCGTCGCCGCCGATACCGGCAAGGACCGCGACGACTATTTCGCCCCGATCTTCAACGGGTTCGACTGGACGCGCGAATGGATTGCGCAGGAAAAGCCCGATGTCGTGATCCTGGTGTTCAATGACCACGCCTCGGCCTTTGACATGAAGATCGTGCCGACCTTCGCGATCGGTTGCGGCGACCGTTACAAGCCTGCCGACGAAGGCTGGGGCCCGCGCAAGGTGCCCGAGGTCGAGGGCCACGCCGACCTTGCCTGGCATATCGCGCAGAGCCTGATCCTCGACGAATTCGACATGACGATCATCAATGAGATGGATGTCGATCACGGGCTCACCGTACCGCTGACCATGATGTTCGGCGCGCCCGATGCGTGGCCGGTGAAGGTGGTGCCGCTGGCGGTGAATGTGGTGACCTATCCCGTGCCGACCGGCAACCGCTGCTGGGCGCTGGGCGAGGCGATCGCGCGTGCGGTCGCCAGCTTCCCCGAGGATCTCAACGTGCAGATATGGGGCACCGGGGGCATGAGCCACCAGTTGCAGGGGCAGCGCGCCGGGCTGATCAATGCGGAGTGGGACAACCGGTTCCTCGACGCTATGGTGGGCGACAGCGACGCCGCACGCTGGATCCCGCATATCGAGTACCTGCGGGAGACCGGCAGCGAGGGTATCGAGATGGTGATGTGGCTGATCATGCGCGGCGCGCTTGGCCCCGCGACGCGGATGCTGCACCGCCATTACCACGTCCCTTGCAGCAACACCGCAATCGGGCACATCGTTCTGGAGCCAGCGACATGAGCAACACCAAACCCATCCGTATCGCGCTGGCCGGGGCCGGGGCGTTTGGCGAAAAACATCTCGATGGCCTGAAGCTGATCCCGGGGGTGGAGATCACCTCGGTGATCAGCCGCACCGGCGCGCAGGCGGCAGCAGTGGCGGCTAAATATGGCGCAGGGCACAGCGGCACCGAGCTGTCGGAGGCTCTGGAGCGCGATGATGTCGATGCGGTGATCTTGTGCACCCCGACCCAGATGCACGCGGCGCAGGCCATCGCCTGTATGGATGCGGGCAAGCATGTCCAGGTCGAGATACCGCTCTGCGATGCCTGGGCCGATGCCGAGGCGGTGGTCGCCAAGCAACAGGCGACGGGGCTGACCTGCATGGTCGGGCACACCAGGCGATTTAACCCCAGCCATCAATACATCCACACCCTTATCGCGGCGGGCGAATTCGCGGTGCAGCAAATGGATGTGCAGACCTATTTCTTCCGCCGCCGCAACATCAACGCCAAGGGCGAGGCGCGTAGCTGGACCGACCATCTGTTGTGGCACCATGCGGCGCATACCGTCGATTTGTTCGCCTATCAGGCAGGCAGGATCGTGGCGGCCAATGCGCTGGCGGGGCCGCTGCATCCGGAGCTGGGGATTGCGATGGATATGTCGATCCAGCTGAAAGCCGAGAGCGGGGCGATCTGCACGCTGTCGCTGTCGTTCAATAACGATGGTCCGCTGGGGACGTTTTTCCGCTATATCGGCGATACCGAAACCTACATCGCGCGCTATGACGATCTGTTCAACGGCAAGGAGCAAGCGATTGATGTCTCGCATGTTGCGATCAGTATGAATGGTATCGAATTGCAGGATCGCGAATTTATTTCCGCCATCAGGGAAGGGCGCGAGTCCAATTCGTCGGTAGGACAGGTGCTCGATTGCTACCGGGTCCTCGGCGCGCTTGAGAAGCAGCTGGCATGACGCGCGTTCTGGCGGGTCGTCAGGTGTGCCCGGTCGGGCTGGGCTGCATGAGCCTGAGCTGGGCCTATGGCGCGCCGCCCAGCGCGGCCGAGGGCGAGGCGCTGCTCAACGCGGCGCTCGATGCCGGCTATGATCACCTCGACACCGCGCGGCTCTATGGCGCCGGGGCCAACGAGGCATTGATTGGGCGCGCGTTGAAGCATCGCCGGGGCGAGTTTTTCCTTGCCTCCAAGACCGGCATCATCGCCGATGGCGAAGCTCGGCGGATCGACAGCAGCCCGGCCGCCATCACCGCCGAGATCGAGCACAGTCTGCGGCTGCTCCAGACCGATCACATCGACCTCTACTACCTGCACCGCCGCGATTTCACCGTTCCAATCGAGGAATCGATGAGAGTGCTGGCGCGGCTGGTCGAGCAGGGCAAGATCGGCGCGATCGGCCTGTCGGAGATGAGCGCGGAAACCTTGCGCCGCGCGGCGGCGGTCCACCCGGTGGCGGCGATGCAGACCGAATATTCGCTGTGGACGCGCAACGTAGAGATCGCGATTTTGGCCGAGACGGCGCGGCTGGGCACCGCGCTGGTCGCGTTTTCGCCGGTAGGACGAGGCGCGCTGGCCAATGGCGTGCGCGATCCCGCAGCGCTGGCCAAGGGCGATATTCGCGGGGCCATGCCGCGTTTCAGCGCCGCCAACTGGCCCGCCAATCTGGCGCTTATCGATGCGTTCAATGCCGAGGCGGCGGCGACCGGGGTCACCCCGGCGCAATTGTCGCTGGCCTGGGTGCTGGCGCAGGGCGAGCATGTGCATGTGATTCCCGGCACCACCAGCATAGCGCATATGGCGCAGAATATCGCGCGGGCCGATTGGCGGCCCGATGCGGCGCTGATGGCGCGGCTCGATACGCTGATCAACCGGCACACCGTCGCCGGCCCGCGCTATAGCGAGGCGATGCAGAAAACGATCGATACGGAAGAGTTTTAGCGGGGAGCTTCGCCCAAGGGCACGACATCGACCGCCAGCCGCATGCCCTGCCGCGCCGCGCCGAAGAACACCCCGTCGACCGGCGCGACATCGCCGTAATCGCGGCCCATGGCGACCGCGATGTGGGAGATTCCCGCGAGGCAATCATTGGTCGGATCGACCCCGACCCAGCCGGCTTCGGCGCCGCACCACACATTGACCCAGGCGTGCATCGCGTCGGCGCCGACCAGCCGGGGCCGGCCCGGCGGCGGACGGGTGCACAGATAGCCGCTGACGTAAGCGCTGGGCAGCCCGTGCGCGCGCAGGGCCGAGATCATCACGCCCGCGAAATCCTGACACACACCCTCGCGTGCCGCGAAGGCCTCGGCGGGGGTAGTGCGGCTGTCGGTGGTGCCGGGGGCGTATTTGAAGCGCTGATAGATCGCATGGGCCAGCGCCCGCGCTCCGGCCAGCACGTCCCCGGGCCCGGTCAGAAACGGCGCAGCCCATGCGGCGATCGCCGCCTCGATCGGCACCAGCGGCGAGGCATAGAGATATTGCGCCGGGGCCCAGGCATCGAGCTGGCGCGAGGCTAGCACTTCGGCGCGGATCGTATCGAGCGACACATCGCCCTGCTGCGGCGCCACCGGGTCGACCGCGACAGTGAAGCTGCTGGTGATCACCATCTCGGTAACGGCCGCGCCCAACAGCATCCGATGCGTCACCACCGGCCACGGCCCGCCGCCCCGGCGCAGCGCGGCGGGACCGGGAGTGATCGCCAGCCGGTAATCGAGTACGCGTTGACCCTGCCACGCCGCTGGTTCGAGCCGGATGTTGTACCGCGCCTGCGCCACCGGCCCGGCGTAATCGACCTGCGAGCGGTGCGTCACCTGATAGATCATGCCAGCAATCCGGGATCGGGCGCGGCCTCGGCCCGCTCGGCCTGATGGAAATAGCGGTCGGCGATGGCATCGGACAGATCACCCAGCGAGGCTGCAATCGCCGCGAGCCGGTCCTGCCCGATGTCGTCCGGATCGAGCGCCGCGATCTCCCCTGCCAGCGCGCGGGCGCGGCGCAGCGGCGGCTCGATCATGCCATCTTCGACCAGCACCGGCAGCTCCGCCAGATGCCGCGCCAGCGTCTCGGCCTGATGCGCCAGACTGCGCGGCTGGGCGCTGTCGAGCAGGATCAGATCGAGCACCGGGGCGATATAGGGGATGGTCAGATAGCGCGCGCGATAGGTGAACTCACCATCGAATAGCGCTAGCAAAGCCCCCAAATCATCGCCACTGGCGCTGCCCGGGATCAGCGCGTCGGCGGCCTGCACCACCAGCGCGGCGCGCTCGATCGCGCGACCCATCGCCAGAAAGCGCCATGCCGGGGTCCGGCTCATCGCGTCGGCCAGCAGCTGGTGGAAGGCGGCGAAACGCTCGACAATCCGATCGGCTGCGGTCAGCATCGCCTGATTATCACCGCCCGCGCCCACCGCCGCACCGGCCAGTGCATGGGTCAGCAGGCGCCAGGCGTCGGGGGTCAGCCGGTCGCGCATCTGGCCGCCCACCATGCTGGCCGCGTTGATCAGCGCGGGCAGCGCGCCGCCCGAATCGCCGGTGAGCGCCGCGATGGCGAGCGACGGGGCGCTGGCGGGAATGGAAGCAGCGGCGGCGTGGCGCGGCAGCGCGCCCAATCGTGTCAGCAGGTCGGCCAGACGCGGTACCACCGTGGGTTCGGCGATGCCCGGCGTCTCGGTGCTGGCCGCAGCGAGCGCCACGCGGACGATCCGCGCCACCATCTGCGCGCGTTCGACATAGCGGCCCAGCCAGAACAGATTGTCCGCCGCGCGGCTGGGCAGCAAGCCCTCGCCCCGGCGCAGCGGCGGTGGGGTCAGGGTCAGCGGCGCGGCAAGCCCATCGATCCTGGCGGTCTCCACGATGCAGACATCGGCGGCTATATCGCCCGCGCCCATCAAGGCGGTACGCAGATCACCGGCGAGCGAAAGTCGCGCGAACCCCCCCGGCATCACCACCCAGCGGCCCTCCTCGCCCCGCGCCAGATAGGCCCGCAGCGTGAACGGGCGCGGATCGGCGCCGCTGCCGCCCAGCCCGGCGGGCAACGTGGCGGACAGGCACGGTGTGGTCGACAGCCGCACCACCTCCTGCCCGGCATAATCCATCGGGCGCTCCGCCATGGCGGCGATTAGCGCGGCGCGCTCGGCCGCATCAAGGCTGGCACCGGGGCGAGTGCGGCCATCGGTCAGCACCGCGGCGGGCGCGCGGAACGCCGAGGAGATCACCAGCTTGTCGAGGTTGGCCAGCACATGCGCGCGCTCCTCCGGCTGACCGCACCACCATGTCGCCACATTGGGCAGCGCCAGCGGTTCAGCCAGCACGACCTGCGCCAGACGGGGCAGGAACGCCGCCATCGCCCGCGATTCGAGCACGCCGACGCCGGGCCAGTTGGCCATCACCAGCCCGCCCTCGCTCCACGCCGTGGCCAGATCGGCAACCCCGATGCCTGAGCGCGAATCGAACGCCAGCGGGTCGATATCGCGCGTGCCGATCCACCGCCACAGCGCGTCGATCCGCTTCAGCCCCGCGATGGTGCGCACGTAAGCTCGCGCATCACTGACCATCAAATCGCCGCCCTCGACCAGTGCAAAGCCCAATGCCCGCGCCAAATGCGCCTGTTCCGCGTAGGATTGGTGATAGCGTCCCGGGGTCAGCAGGGCGATGCGCGGATCGCTGCGCGCGCAATGCGCGGCGATGCCGGCGCGGATCGTCTCGTAAAAGTCGGACAGGCGCAGCACGCCCGCCTGCGGCAGCAACGCGCCGCTGGCCCGGGCGAGGGCAAGGCGGTTTTCATGCGCATAGCCGATGCCGATTGGGAGCCGCAGCCGGTCGGCCAGCACCCGCCATGCGCCGCCCGGTCCGCGCGCCAGATCTATGGCGATGACGCTGAGGAAATGGCCGCCGGCGGGTTTCAACCCGGCCATCCGCGCCATGTAATTGGCGCTGCCGGTGATCGCGGCGGCGGGCAAATGCCCGGCGGCGATCAAGCGCGCGGGGCCATAGATGTCGGCGGCGACGCTCTCCAGCAGGTCGGCGCGCTGGATCAACCCGGCCTCTATGCCGCGCCATTCGTCCGCACCGATCAGCAGCGGCAGCGGGCTGAGCGCCCAGCGGCGCTCAGCCGCCTCTCCGGGCACGCGGAAGGCGAGGCCCAGATCGTCCACCTGACGGTTGATCAGCACCTGCAACCGCGCCGCGTCGCCGCCACCCTGCGCGATCAGCCCGTCCGCCAGCGCCCGCCACCGCTGCGCGATCTCAGGCGGGGCCGAGGCGTAGAGATCGGCAGCAGGGTCGGCGGGCGCATATCCGGCCAGCGCATTGGCCGCGGGCCTCGATTGCGGTGCGGCGCCGGCCATGTCCTACCCGGCCCGGGGCGGCGCGCGCAGATCCAGCGTCATCGGAAATTCGCCCATATGCTCCGCGCCGGGGATTTCGGCGGCGCCCGGCGTGTGGCCATGGTCCTGAAACCGCGCCTGCCGCCGGGCCTCGGCTTCGTATTCATTGACCGGCACGCCCTCATACGACCGCCCACCCGGATGCGCGACATGATAGACGCAGCCGCCCAGTGAGCGGTTGTTCCAGCTGTCGAACACATCGAAGGTCAGCGGCGCATTGGCCGGCAACAGCGGATGCAGGCACACCGCCGGCGCCCACGCCTTGTAGCGCACCGCGCCGACCGCCTCGCCCGGCGTGCCGGTGGGGTGCATCGGCACGCGGCGCCCGTTGCAGGCGATGACATGCCGCCCGGGGATCAGGCCCTTTGCCTTGACCTGCAAGCGTTCAGTCGAGCTGTCGACATAGCGCACGGTGCCGCCGATCGCGCCGGTCTCGCCCAGCACATTCCACGGCTCCAGCGCATGCGCGATCTCCAGCGCGACGCCCCCGGCCTCGATCGTGCCATGGGTGGGAAAGCGGAACTGGCGCTGCGCCTCGAACCAGGTCGGGTCAAAATCGTAACCGGCGCGGGCCAGATCGGACAGAACCTCGCTGAAATCGCTCCAGCAGAAATGCGGCAGCAGGAAGCGGTCATGCAGCGCGGTACCCCAGCGGACCAGCCCCCCGCTCTGCGGATCGCGCCAGAACCATGCGGCCAGCGCGCGCAGCAACAATTGCTGGGCGACGCTCATCTTGGCGTCTGGCGGCATCTCGAAGGCGCGGAATTCGACGAGGCCAAGGCGTCCTGTGGGCCCATCGGGCGAGAACAGCTTGTCGATGCAGATTTCGGTGCGATGGGTGTTGCCCGTCACATCGACCAGCATGTTGCGGAACAACAGATCGACATCCCACGGATAGGGCGGTGCCTGCCCCGGCGGCGGCACCTGACCCAGCGCGATCTCCAGCTCATGCAGGCTGTCATGCCGCGCTTCGTCGATGCGGGGGGCCTGGCTGGTCGGGCCGATGAACAGGCCGGAAAACAGATAGCTGAGCGAGGGGTGACGCTGCCAATAGAGCACGAAGCTTTTCAGCAGGTCGGGGCGGCGGATGAACGGGCTGTCGGGCAGAACCGCGCCGCCCAGCACCATATGATTGCCGCCGCCGGTGCCCACCGATCGCCCGTCGACCATGAATTTGTCCGCGGTCAGCCCGCAATCGCGCGCCGCATCATACAGCTGTGTGGTGATGTCGACCAGCTGCGCCCAGCTTTTGGCGGGGTGGATGTTGACCTCGATCACGCCGGGATCGGGGGTGACCTTGAGGACGTTGATGCGCGGATCGGGCGGCGGCGGATAGCCTTCGATCCGGACCGGAAGTTGCAGTTTCTCAGCCGTAGCCTCGATCGCGGCGATCAGTTCGAGGTAATCCTCGATCGCTTCGACGGGCGGAATGAACACCGAGAGGAAGCGGCCCTGCGGCTCCACGGTGATCGCGGTGCGGACCGCCCCCTCGATGATGATCTGCTCGACGCGGTCCTGCTTGGCGGCGCCGCCGGGGCCGGCTTCCACGGCGATGGAGCGGGCCCCGGGCGCGGCGGCCTCATGTGATTGCGTCGCGGCCACGGGGCGCTGCTCGCGGTAATCGGCGAGCGGGGCGGCGGCGTTGGTAGCGACGCGCGGGTGGATATAGGGATAGTCCGACTTGGGCACCCAGGGCAGCGAGCCCAGCGGCAGCCGGTAGCCCAGCGCACTGTCTCCCGGCACCGCCACCAACGCGCCGCGCCGGACCTGCCACCGTTCGCTGAGCCAGCGGGGCGCGGCGGCTTCGGCATTCCACGGCTGGGCCGGGGTTTCGCCGGCGCGCTGGATCGGCAGCACATGGCCGACCGGCTGGGCCAGGCCGCGATCATAGGTGCGCATGAAGCGCTCCCGCTCCTCCGGGTCGTCGAGCTTGGGGTCACCGGGGCTGACATTATACGGCAGCTCGCCCTCGCGGGTCAGCCATTTGGCCGGGTCCTCGAACACCGGCTGGACGTAATCGCCCTCCAGCCCGAGGGTCGCGGCGGTGGCGGCGAGGAAGGCGGCGGATTCGGCGCCGCCGAGGAAAGTCTCTCCGGCGGCGGGTTTCTTGCCCCCGGCGTTGGACGGCAATTCCACGCCCAGCAGATCGGCATCGCGCCACAAAGGCGCACCATCATCGCGCCAATAGATCGAGAAGCCCCAGCGCGGCAGGCTCTCCCCCGGATACCATTTGCCCTGCCCGTGATGCAGCAGCGCGCCCGGCGCAAACCGCTCACGCAAGTCGCGGATCAACCTGTCGGCATAGACTGCCTTGGTCGGCCCGACCGCGTCACCGTTCCATTCGCCGGCCTCCGGATCGTCGGCGGCCACGAAGGTCGGCTCGCCGCCCATGGTCAGCCGCATGTCCTGCGCTGCGATATCGGTATCGACCTTCTCGCCGAGTGCGAGGAGCGCGGCCCAGCGGGTGTCGGTGAACGGCTTGGTGATGCGCACCGCCTCGGCGATGCGGGTGACTGACATCTCGAAGTGGAACTCCACCCCTGACGGCTCGGCCCCGCCGCTGACCGGTGCGGCGGAGCGGTAATGCGGCGTGGCGGCGAGCGGGATATGACCCTCACCCGCGAACAGCCCCGAGGTGGGATCGAGCCCGACCCAGCCGGCGCCCGGTAAGTAAACCTCGCACCAGGCATGCAGATCGGTGAAATCGGCCTCGGGGCCCTTGGGGCCGGTCACCGGCTCCACATCGGCCTTCATCTGGATCAGATAGCCCGAGACAAACCGCGCGGCATAACCCAGCCGCCGCAACAGATTGACCAGCAGCCAGCCGGTATCGCGGCACGATCCGGTGCCAAGGCTGAGCGTATCCTCGGGGGTCTGCACCCCGGCCTCCATCCGCAGCACATAGGAAATCCGGTGTTGCAGCGCCTGATTGATTGCCACCAGAAAGTCGATGGTCCGCCCACGCCACTCCGCAAATTGAAGCGCCAGTGCCTCGAATAATTCGCCTGCCGGCTCCACCGTGAAATAGGCCGCCAGATCGCCGGCCAGCGCCGCGTCATAGGTGAATGGCACTTCCTCTGCGTGCGGCTCCACGAAGAAGTCGAACGGGTTGATCACCGCCAGATCGGCGAGCAGGTCGACCTCGAAACTGAAATGGCTGACCCGCTCGGGAAAGATGATCCGTGCCAGCCAATTGCCGTGCGGGTCCTGTTGCCAATTGATGAAATGACCGGCCGGTTCGATCTTCAGCGCATAATTGGGGATCGCGGTGCGCGCATGCGGCGCGGGGCGCAGCCGCACCACCTGCGGCCCGAGCATGATCGGGCGATCATAGGTATAACGGGTAAGGTGGTGCAGGGCGGCTCTGATCATTGGCCGCAGCGTACCCCTTGCTTATGCTGCGGTGCAATGAATTTGTTTGGGTCGGAGTCTGTTTGCCGAAAAGCGCGAAAGGGCGCTTTTCGGCAAAGCTTATGCCGTGCCGCGCCCCCCCCTCCCGACCTCCCCATCCAGTATGTAACCAGTGGGAGGTCGGGAGAGGGCGCGGCGCGGCATAGGCTGCGACCGCCAGTTCGCCAAACAATCAGACTCTCAGACCAATTCCGGCGCGCCCGTCCCCATGTATCGCGCCAGATTGTAATGCAGGCTGGCCACCGCGCGCTCCATATAGGGATTGGGCTGAGTGCCGCGAAAGCCGCCCGAAGCCATGCCCTTTTGCACCGCCGCCATATTGGTGAAATCCTGCTGGAGCACCGGGGGCCAATCGGCTGGCTCGGTATAGGCCCAGGGCGCATCGGGCGCCTCTCCGGCGGGGAACAATTCATAGACCGCCGCCTCAAAGATGCATTGCCCCGGATTGTCGCCATAGGGCCGCGCCGCGTAGCACAGCATGTTGTTGACCGCGTGGCCGATCTGGAAATTGGGAAAGATCTGCCATGATGTTCCGCTGGCCGCAGTATGCGCCGGTTCGACCACCGGCCAGTTGACGCCGCGCGCGGCATCGTCGGCGCGGGCCGCGGCGAGCCAGTGCTTCGACACATCGGCGGGCGGCGTGCCCTCGGGCAGTTCGTCCTTGAGGCGGCGCGCGGCGGCGACCAGCGTGGCGGTGGTGTTGGTGTTGGCCATTGCCCAGGTGTAATCCTGAAGCTCGGCGGTGGCGGCGCGCGGGTCATCGCCGGCGCCCAGGCGTAGCTTCGCGGCGTCCTCCTCCATGCCCTTGGCCGCCTCATAGCCGATGTTGCTGTGTAATCCGTGGTTGCGGCCCCAACCCCGGAACTGCCCGAAGGCCATGAATTCGGGATGGGTGCCGGGGACGTGATAGGTCTCGCTGAATGCCTCCAGCGCGACTTTCCAGTTGCAATCGAACACCACCCATTTGCGCCAGCGGACGCGCATCTGCTCTAGCCGAAACGGATCGAGCATCGTCGCCGCTGGCTCCAGCCAGTCGCGCAGAGGGCCCGCATCGGGGTCTAGATTGATCCACAGCCAGCCGCCCCAGGTGTCGCATTTGACCGCGCCGAGGCGGGTAGATTCCTCGGTCAACGTACCGGCCCAGTCGTCTTTGTGCTGGATAAAGGTGCAGGCCCCGTCGAGCCCGAAGGTCCAGGCGTGAAAGCCGCAGACGATACTGGCCTTTTTGCCAAAGGCATTGCGCTGACCGGCTGGCGCGTCGATCAGGCGGCGGCCACGGTGCGGGCAGACGTTCCAATAGGCCTTGATCTCATCCGCCCCGGTGCGGATGATCACCACCGAATCGTCCAGAATGTCGAAAGTGATATAGCTGCCGATCTCGGGCAGGTCCTCGACCCGGCCCGCCTGTTGCCACACCTTGCGCCACAATCTGTCGCGCTCGGCAGCGAGGTAGGCCCGGCTGGTATAGGCCTCGGCGCCGATAGTGACCGATTGGGCGAGCTGGTCCGGATTGGTAACTGGGCGCATCATGGGTCCTCAAGCGGGTTTGGCATCAAGGCTAGGGCAGGCGCGAGGCGGCGGCAATCGCCGCGCAACGCTCATCGCACCGGCGGCGTTCGGCGCGCTTGCCAGCGGGCCTCGCGCTGCGCATGAAGGCCGCGAAAATCTGGGAGATAGCGATGAGCGAGTTGCGGTTCGACGGGCGCGTGGCGGTGGTGACCGGCGGCGGGCGCGGGCTGGGGCGCGCCTATGCGCTGTTGTTGGCCAGCCGGGGCGCAAAGCTGGTCATCAACGATCCGGGCGCGGCGATCGTGGGCGAGGGCGCCGATGCCGGCCCCGCCGAGTCCGTCGTCGCCGAGATCAAGGCGGCGGGCGGCGAGGCGGTGGCTTCGCTGGACACGGTGGCCACAGAGGCCGGCGGCAAGGCGATCATCGACACCGCGATTCGGGCTTTCGGGCGAATCGACATCCTGATCCATAATGCCGGAAACGTCCGATACGGGTCACTGAGCGAGCTGAGCCACGAGGATTTCCGCGCGGTCATCGATGTGCATTTTATGGGCGCATTCAACGTGGTGCGCCCGGCCTTCCCACTGATGTGCGCGGCGGGCTATGGCCGGATCGTGCTGACCAGCTCGATCGGCGGGGTCTATGGCAATCAGCGCTGCGTGAATTATGGGATGTCGAAGGCCGGCATGCTCGGGCTCTCGAACGTTGCCGCGCTGGAGGGTGAGGAGCATGGCGTGAAGTCGAACCTGATCCTGCCCGCCGCCGTGACGCGGATGGCCGACGGGCTCGACACATCGCAATATCCGCCGATGGGGCCAGAGCTGGTCGCGCCGACCGTGGCCTGGCTGGCGCATGAAAAATGCAGCGTTTCCGGTGAAATGCTGGCCTCGGTCGGTGGGCGCGTGGCACGGGTGTTCGTCGGCGAGACGCCGGGGGTCTATCAACCCGCCTGGACCATCGAGGAGGTCGACGCGCGCATGAGCGAAATCCGCGACAAGGGCGAGGGCAATGCCGATGTGCTCGATTTCGGGGTCCACGGGCATATGGACCATCTGGTGTACAGCTTTGGACGGGCGACCGGCGCCTGACCTGCCCTCGCCCGTTAGTTACCGCCCCCGCCACTCCGGCGCGCGTTTCTCTGCAAAGGCGCGCGGGCCTTCCTGCGCGTCCTCGCTGTTATAGGTGTATTCATGCGCCGCGCGCGCGGCTTGCAGTGCCGCCGATCGCCCCATTTCGGTGGCGAGCATCACCGTCTCGCGCCCGGCCTTGACCGAAAGCGGCGCACCTTCCAGCACCTCATGCGCCAGTGCAATCGCCGCCACCATCAACCCCTCCGGTTCGGCCAAGCGGTTGACCAATCCGATTTCATAGGCGCGCTGGGCCGTTATAGGCCGGCCGGTCAGGATGATTTCCATCATGATTCGCTGGGGGATCATATGGATCAGCGGCGCCGCCCAGGGCGATCCGCGCCCGACCTTGACCTCGGTGATGGCAAAGCGCGCGGTGGTGCTGGCGACGCACAGATCACACCCCTGCGCGATCATCCAGCCGCCGGCAAAGGCGACGCCCCCCACCGCAGCGATCGTGGGTTTGGACAGTTCGATATTGTCATAGGGCAGCGGAAACATGTCGCGCGGGGGGACGTGCAGGCCGGCCTCGACCATCTCTTTCAGGTCACCGCCGGCGCAGAACGCCTTTTCGCCGGCGCCGGTCAGGATGGCGATGCGGGCCAGCGGATCATGCTCGAACCGGTGCCAGCCGGCGCGCAATCCCTCGCGCACCTCGCGGCTGAGGCAATTGCGCGTGTCGGGGCGGTTGATGGTGAGGATGGCGATGCCATCGGGGCGGTTGTCATAAAGGACGGCGTTGGACATGGCTGGCTCCTTACCTAAAACCCGCGCGCCCGGATCGCGTGGCCGGCGCGGTCCAGTTCCTCGCGGAAGTCGGGGTGGGCGATGGCGGTCAGGCGGCGGGTGCGCTCAGCCAATGTCTGGCCTTTCAGCTCGGCCGCGCCGAATTCGGTGACGATGATGTCGACCTCGCTGCGGGCGGTGGTGACGGGGCCGGAGAGGGCGGCGGTGATCTTGCTGATCGTACCCGCCTTGGCGGTAGAAGCCAGGGCGATGATCGCATGGCCGCCAGGTGAGCGCGCACCGGCGCGGACAAAATCGACCTGACCCCCGGTGCCGCCCATATAGGCCGCGCCCGACCCCTCGGCATTGGCCGCTCCGGCGAGGTCGATTTCCAGCGCGGAATTGATCGTCACGAGGCGCGACAGCCGGCCCAACACGCGGGCGTCATGGGTGTAGCTGGTCGGTGTCATCCGCAAAGCCGGGTTGCGGTGCGCCCATTTGTAGAGCCGGGCGGTGCCGATCAGCGCGCCATTGATCGAGACGCCGGGGTCGATCTCCTTGCGCGTATTGGTAATCACCCCGGCTTCGACCAGATTGACCAATCCATCGCCCAACATGCCCGAATGCACCCCCAGATCGCGGCGGTCGCCCAGCAGGCGCAGGATAGCATCGGGCACCGCGCCGACCCCGGTCTGGATCACCGCGCCATCGCCAATATAGGCGGCACAGTGGCGGGCGATGGCGGTATCGGTCTCGGTGACTTTGGCGGCCGCGACCTCGACCGGGGCGCGGGTGGTGTGGACCGCGATGTGGATGGCGCTGGCCGGGATCGTCTCGCCGGGGGTGAAGGGAACATTGTGGTTGACCTCGGCGATGACGAGGCGCGCGGCGGCGACGGCGGCGCGGACGTAATCGCTGATGAGGCCGCAGGAGTGGTTGCCCCCGGCGTCGGCGGGGCTGACCTGGATCATCGCCACGTCACAGCCGATGATTCCGGCCTCGATGAGCGGCGCGACCTGACTGACATGGACCGGGATGATGCCCAGCGCATTGGCCTTGGCCATAGAGCGCAGCGCGCCGATCGCTCCCATGCTGGTCAGCGCGAAGCTGCGCGCGGTGTCGGGGGTGAACAGGCCGGAGAAGCTGGTGGCGATGAAGGCCTGCAGGCCCGGTATGACTGGCCCTTGCGCGATCAACGCCTCGACCAGCGTGGTCGGTTCCCCGCAGGCCTGACCCAGCACGATACGCTCGCCGGGGCGCAGCAGCGCGGTGAGGTCCAGCGCCTCCGGGGTGGTGTGTTGCGTCAAACCCCGGCCTGCCGCAGCAGCGTTTCGGCGCGCGCCAGATAAGGCCGGTCGACCATGCCGCCATTATGCGCGATGGCGCCGACCCCCGGATTGGCGGCGAACAGATCGACGATTGTCTGGGCGGCGGCGATCTCCTCCGCCGAAGGGGTGAAGGCGGCGTTGATCACATCCACCTGCGCCGGGTGGATCGCCAGCATCCCGCGATAGCCATTGCGGCGGACCATTTCGGCGCGCACCTTCAGCGCATCGAGATCGCGAAAATCGGCCTGAATGGTCTCGATGGCGGGCACTTTGGCGGTCGCCGCGCCGAGCAGGGTCAGGCTGCGCGCCAGTTCATAGGTGAAGGCATACGAGCCGTCGGGGTTGCGATTGCTGGCCGCGCCGATCGAATCGGCCAGATCCTCGGCGCCCCAGGTCAGCGCGACGACGCGGGGAGCGCCCTTATAATTGCCGGTGTGGAACATCGCCTCGGCCGTTTCGGTGATCAGCACGATGACGGGGGTGCTGCCCAGCGCGATACCGTGGGCAGCCTCGAAGGCGGAAAGATAGTGGTCGAGCGTCTCGACATCGGCGCGCCCGTACACTTTGGGCAGCATGATGCCGCCGGGGTGGGCCGGCATGATCGCGGCAAGGTCGCTCAGCGTATGCGGCCCGTCGAGCGGGTTGATCCGTACCCACAGGCGGGCGCGGTGCTGCGGCGTGGCCTTGAGGAAATCATGCACCATCTGGCGGGCGAGCGGCTTGTTTTCGGGCGTGACCGCATCCTCGAGGTCGATCAGCACGATGTCGGCGGGACCATCGGCGGCCTTGGCCATCTTCCGGGCGCTGTCACCGGGGGCGAACAGCCATGAGCGGGCGGCGATTGGGGTCATTGTTCGATTCCTGCGATGTGGCGGTGACGATGAGCGCCTGATCCCTCAATAGGACTTCGGCAATTCCAGCACCTTTTCCGCGATGAAATTCAGTATCATATGCGGGCTGACCGGCGCGATACGCGGGATCAGCACTTCGCGCAGATAACGCTCGATATGGTATTCCTGCGCATAGCCCATCCCGCCCAGCGTCAGCATCGCGGTGTGGCACGCCTCGAAACCGGCCTCGGCGGCGAGGTATTTGCCGGCATTGGCCTCGACCCCGCAATCCTCGCCCTTGTCGAACATAGTGGCGGCCTTCATCACCATCAGATTGGCCGCCTCGACCTGCGCCCAGCATTTGGCGAGCGGGTGCTGAATGCCCTGGTTCATGCCGATCGGGCGGTCGAACACGATGCGTTCGCGCGCGTATTTGGCAGCGCGGCGGATCGCGACGCGGCCCAGCCCGATGGCCTCGGCGCCCAGCAACACCCGCTCCGGATTGAGGCCTTTCAGGATGATGCGAAAGCCTTCGCCCTCGGCGCCGATGCGGTCCTCCTCGGGAATGAACAGGTCGTTGATGAACAGCATGTTGGAGCCCACCGCGTGGCGGCCCATCTTGGGGATCAGGCGGTGCTCGATCTTGCTGCGGTCGATCCTGGTGAAGAACAGCGACAGCCCTTGCGTCTTTTTCGCACAATCCTCGATCGGGGTGGTGCGCGCGAGCAACATTATCCGGTCAGCGACATGCGCGTTGGTGATCCAGATCTTGTCGCCATTGACGCGGTAGCCGCCCGGCACCCGCTCGGCGCGGGTCTTGAGGCTGGTGGTGTCGAGCCCGGTGTTGGGCTCGGTCACGGCAAAGCACATCTTTTCCGCGCCCGACAGCACCGGCGGGATCATCCGCTGCTGCTGCTCCTCGCTGCCGAACAGCGCGATCGGCTCCAGGCTGAACACCGGGCCGTGGATCGTGGAGGCCGCAGTCATACCGCCGCCCGATTCGGCCACCGCCTGCATCATCACCGCCGCCGCCGCGATGCCGAGCCCCGCGCCGCCGACGCTCTCGGGCATGGCGATGCCCAGCCAGCCGGCCTCGGCCATGGTGGCGTAAAATTCCTGCGGGAATTCCCCGCTGCGGTCATGCTCCAGCCAGTAATCGTCGGAGAAGGCGGCGCATTGGCGCAGCACGTTTTCGCGCACGCTCTGTTGGTCGGGGGTAAGGGCGAAATCCATGGGGGCCGCTTAGCAGCGCGGCGGCGGCACCGCAAATGGCGCGCGGCGCGATAGCGCCCTGGCGGCGGCGATCCGCGTGGATTTGGTGGAGCGTTCTGGCTAGCGTGGGGGGCGTGACTGGAGAACCTTGCATGACCGAAGCTGCCGCCGCCGCACCATCAAATTCTGGACCGCTATCAGGCATCCGCGTGATCGACCTGACCGCGATGGTGTTCGGCCCCTATGCCACGCAGATCATGGCCGACATGGGCGCCGATGTGATCAAGATCGAGCCGCCTGGCGGGGACAATACCCGCTATATCAGTGCCGGGCCGGCACCGGGGCTGGGCGGCGTGTTCGTTAACGTCAATCGCGGCAAGCGCAGCGTGATACTCGATCTGCGCGGGGAGCCGGGCAGGGCGGCGCTACGCAAGCTGATCGCGGGCGCCGATGTGTTCATCCATTCGATGCGCGGCAAGGCGATTGCGCGGCTGGGGTTCGATTATGCAGCGGTGCGGGCGATCAATCCCGCGATCATCTACACCAATTGCTATGGCTATGGCCGCACCGGGCCCGATGCCGACAAGCCGGCCTATGACGATACGATTCAGGCAGAATGCGGGCTGGCGTATTTGCAACACATGTTGACCGGAACGCCCGCCTTTGTCGCCACGATCATCGCCGACAAGGTGGCCGGGCTGACTGCGCTTTACGCCACGATGATGGCGCTGTTCCACCGGCAACGCACTGGTGAGGGCCAGGAGGTCGAGGTGGCGATGTTCGAGACGATGGCCAGCTTCATGCTGGTGGAGCACGCCTCGGGCATGCTGTTCGAACCGGCATTGGGGCCGGCGCATTATCACCGGGTGGTGGCGCCGGGGCGCAAGCCCTATGCGACCAGGGACGGCTATGTCGCGGCGCTGGTCTATAATGACAAGCATTGGCAGGCGTTTGTCGGCGCGGTTGCGCCCGATTGGGCAACGGCGGAGATGGATGCGCTGGCCTATCGGGCGGCGCATATCGACCGCGTCTATGGCCTGCTGGCCGGCACTTTCGCGATGCGGACGACGCAGGAATGGCTCGATCTGCTGGAGGAATTGCACATCCCGGCGGCGCCTTTGCGCAGCACCGATGAGCTGTTCGACAATGCGCACCTGAAGGCGGTGGGCTTTTTCGAGGAGGTGGAGACGCAGCAGGGCAAGGTGCGCTTTCCGGGCGTGCCAACCTGGTTTTCGGTCAGCCCCGGCCATGTGCGCGGCGGCGCGCCGCTGCTGGGGCAGCACACCGACGAGGTTCTGGCTGAGCTGGGTCTGGAAGGGTAAGCTAGCCTACCCTTCCTCGCGAGACGCCAAATCAGAACTCTATGCGGACGCCCAGATTAATGCCGTGCGATTTGTACCCGTCGCGCAGCGTGCCCTGATAGCCGAGGAACAGCGTTCCGGCATCGTCGAACACCCAATTGATCCCGGCGTTGAGATCAAGCTCGGTCTTGGCCGAATCGAGCGCGGTGACCGTGAAGGGCGAACCGCTGGCCGCGCCGAAATAGGCGGTGACATTGGCAGCCGGGCCAGTGCCGATCCGCGAGCGATAGGCCGCGCGGACATAGGGCCGGAAGGTGCCGGTGGCGCGGGTCAGGTTGATGCCCGCCACCGCATCGGTACGGTTGGCGTTGATCGCCGAAACGGTGAGCGCGGCGGCGGCGTTGCCCGCTTCGGTGAAGCCGTTGACCTTGCCATTCATATATTCGATGCCGACGAACGGCTCCAGCATGACGCCGCCCGCCTTCAGCTGAATCCCTACGCTGCCCGAGGCCTTGAGCAGATGCTCGCTGGCCTTGCCGGCCAGGCTGAGCGTGGCATTGGGGGTGGTTGTGGTGGTGGATGTGGTGCCATTGACGGTGGTGGTGGTGGTGGTGCCAAGCGTCACGGTCTTGGCCGCGCTCAGCCTGCCGAAATTATACCCGACCTGCCCGGTGAGATGCAGCGGGCCAAGGTTGGCGCCACCATAGAGCGCCACTGCCAGATCGCGGTTCTTGCCCTTGAGCGAACCAGGGGCATAATTCAGCGAATCGTTTGAGAAATTGGCCGCTGCGCCGAAAACATATTGCGGCCCGCTGAAATCATAGCCACCCGAGAAGCCGAACATCTTGGCCTTGCTGCGGTAATTGCCGTTGGTGGTCTGCGATTGCGAGGCGACATCGATCGAATATTGCGGGGTTAGCCACCAGCCATCCTCGCCGTGGTTGCTGTTCTGGTCATTCAGACGCAAGTCGATGGTGCGGGTGAAGGCATTGGCCTGATCGCGCAGCGCCACGGCATAAGCGAAATACCCCTCGGGCGAGAGGCCGTCGAGCGCGGTGGTGGCAGCGGCCTGATTCAGCACGTCGATCGCGCCGAGGAAGGCTGCCTCATTGCCGGCGGGTGCGGCGCTGGCCACGGCGACCAGCGGGTTGAGGCCGTTGGCCACCGCCAGCTCGTTCGCGGTGGGCGCCGCAACCCCGGCAGCCACCGCCCCTGCGGTCAGCGCGGCGGCATAATTGGACGTGTGGGTGGCGACGAACTCATACGCCTGCTGCGCGCCGCTGGTGGTGACGATGCCGTTGGCGCCCACCGGGCTGAAGGTCACGAAGGGCAGGGTGTTGCCGCTGATCGTGCTGAAATTGCCGGTGATGCCGTGATCGGCCAGCACCACATTATACAGCGACCCGGTGGGATAGAACCCGGCTTGGACGTTAAGCGTGATGGTGCCCGCCAGATTGGCGGTGCCATTAGTCCCGCTGGCGTAGATCTGGCTGTAATTGCCGCCCGCGGTCGCCGCGAGCGCGCCCGCAGGCGCAATCGCGATCACCAGATTGCCCGCCGCGCTTTGCGTAAAGCTGCCGTTGATGCGGACCTGCGCCGGGGCGGTGATGGCGCCGATGGTCAGGATGCCGGTGTTGCGGAAGCTGGACAGGCCGGCGCCGAGGCTGTTGATCGTGCTGCCGGTGTAAAGGAACATCGTGCCATTGTTGACCACGGTGGCCTGATCGCCGATCGCGATCACGCCGCTGTAGATGCCGCCGGTGGCATTGGTGAAGCTAACGCTGCCCAGCTTGGCGGTCTGGATGAAATTGCCGGTGTACAGTCCGGTGTTGTTGATGTTGATGTTGCCGCCGGCCGCAACATTGCCGGTAAAGCCGTAGGTCAGGTTGTTGTTGGTGAAATTGGCGACATTGGCCCCGGTATTGTCACCGAACAGGACATTGCCAGTCACCGCGATCGGCGCCGACGTGGTGTTGATGAAGGTGCCGTTGGTGTTGAACTGAACCACGGGGGTTCCGCCCGCAGCCGTCAGCGTACCGTTGTTGGTGACCACCGAATTGGCGCCAACCGAGATCGCGCCGGCGCCGGTAAGTGCTGCGGTCGAGCTGATCGTGGCGCCGCTGGCGTTGGTGATCTGGGCATTGTCGGCATATTGCACGCTGACCACGCCGGTGCTGCCGGTGATGATGCCCGAATTGCTGAGCGAGCCATTGTTGCCGATAATCAGCGGCGCAGTGACGGTGGCGCCCGAGCTGACGGTGACGGCGACCCCGGTGCCGGTGTTGGTGTAGGCGGGCGATGCGCCGGTGCAGGTGACATTGCTGCCGGTGGCGGCGCATTGCGCAAAGGCGGTGCCGGGCAGGGCCGCCACGCCCACGCAGCTGGCGAGCAGGGCAAAGTGACGGGCGGTGGCGAAGCGGAGGATTGGCAGGGCCATTATGGGGGGAGTCCTTGGCTTAGTCAGAAAAAGGGGGGCTTAGGCAGAAAAAAAGGGGGGCTTAGGCAGAAAGGGGTGCTCGTTCACATAGGGGCAATGTCTGCGCAGGGGTGCGAGTGCAGGCTGTTAGGTGAATGCTGAGTGAATTAAAAGCCCCGCGCGCGACGGGCGGCGGGAGTCTGGTGGCGAAAAGCGCAAAAGAGCACTTTTGCGCAGGAAGCCTGTGCCATCCCGAGTCTGTTAGCTCGGCGGTCCTGACGGACCGCAAGCCTGTGCCATCCCGCGCCCCCTCCCGACCTCCCACATAGTACATACTGGATGGGAGGTCGGGAGGG
>JANXUK010000130.1 GCA_025356275.1 Sphingomonadales bacterium
ATCCACGATCTCCTTGGGGACGCCTCTAGTGGATTGATTTTGACATTCGAGTCCCGCTCGCGGCAAAGCGTGCTTTCGAATGTCAAAATCATAAAATCCACTAGAATCAAAATCTTCTAGTGGTCCGAAAAGATTCTGACATTCGAGCGCGACTTGGCCTCAAGCGGTATCGAATGTCGGAAACGAACCACTAGCGCAGGATGGGCGACAAGAAAATTGAAACACATGCCTTCGACACGTCCAGCATACCTTGTAAGGCCGTTGCCCGGCTCCTGAGAAAGCGTATTCCATGACCCCGCCCGCGCGTATCCAGGCCGCGATCGAAATCCTCGACCTGATCATCGCGGCGGCGCTGGGTCAGGGCGCGCCGGGGGACCGGATCATTGCCGAATGGTTCCGCGCGCGCCGCTTTGCCGGCAGCGGCGACCGGCGGGCGGTGCGCGATCTTGTGTACGGCGCGGTGCGCGCCTGTGGCCCGGTGCCGGCGGACGGCCGCGCCGCGATGCTGAGGCTGGCCCAAAACGATACCGCGCTGGCCTCGCTGTTCGATGGGTCGCGGCATGGGCCCGCCCCGCGCGCGGCGGGGGAAACGCCGGCGTTGGGCGGAATTGCCCCCGAATGGCTGGAGTCGGCACTGGCCGCATCGGGCATCACCGGCGTGGCGGCGGAGGCTTTGCTGGCCCGCGCCCCTCTGGATATTCGCGTCAACAGCCTGAGGGCATCGCGTGACACCATCGCTCTGCCGGTCCCCGCCCAGCCGCTCCTCGCCGCCAACGCCTTGCGCCTCCCACCGGGCAGCGCGGTCGAGGGCTGGCCTGCCTTCACCGACGGGCTGATCGAAGTGCAGGACGGCGGCTCGCAACTGGTGTGCGAGGCGCTGGCCGCGCGAGCCGGCGAGACGGTGATCGACCTGTGCGCCGGGGCGGGGGGCAAGACGCTGGCACTGGCGGCGGCGATGGATAACCGAGGCCGGCTGCTCGCCTGCGACACCGATCGCGCGCGCCTCTCGCGCCTTGCGCCACGGGCCGAGCGGGCGGGGGTGGTCGTCGCGCAAAGCGTGCTGCTCGATCCGGGCCGCGAGGTGCAGGCGATCGCGGCGCAAGACGGGCTCAACGCCGACGCCGTGCTGATCGACGCGCCCTGCTCCGGCACTGGCACCTGGCGCCGTTCGCCCGAGGCACGCTGGCGGCTGACCCCGGCCGAACTCGCGCGGCTGACCGCGTTGCAATCGCGGCTGCTCGACGTTGGGGCCGGGTTGGTTGGGCCGGGCGGCAGGCTGGTGTTCGTCACCTGCTCGCTGCTCGATGCCGAGGGCGCCGACCAGATCGCGGCGTTTCTGGCGCGCCATCCCGACTGGCAGGCCGAGCCACTGAACCTCGGCGCCGGCACAACGCGCGGCGCGGGTCTCAGGCTGGATCCGGCGCGGGACGATACCGACGGATTTTTCGTCGCGCGGCTCATCCGGCTGTGATAGCTTTCCCGCGATGACCGGCGCCGCTTACCCGACCCTCAAGGAGCTATTGATGCGATTTACCCTTCCCGCGCTGGCCCTGGCGGCATTGTGTGCCCTGACCGCCAGCGCCGGGCAATCCGCGCCCAGCCGGCCGCTCGACCCCCGCGCCATCGCGCTGGAGGGAGAGGGGCGCGCCGCGCTCGCCGCCGGTTCGACGCAAGCGGCGACCGACGCGTTCGAGGCGGCGCTGGCGATTGATCCGGGCAACACATTGCTGATCATGGACCTTGCCGCGGCGGCGCGGCGCGATGGGCTGCAGGGCAAAGCGCTGCATTATTATCGCGGCGTGCTCGAAACCAACCCCAATGACCTCGCCGCGCTTACCGGGGAGGGTGAGGCGCTGGCCGAAAAGGGCGCGGTGGAGAAAGCACGCCGCGATCTCGCGCTGGTGCAGGGTCTGTGCGGCAGCGATTGCGGCGCCGCGCATGAGCTTTCGGCGGCCATCGCCAAAGCCCCGGCGCCCGAGATGGTCAGCGCCGAGGCGGTGAAGCCGACCAGCGTGGTGGCAAACTAGGCCGCTACTCAGATCAAATCCTGAAATTCTTTCAAAACAGCGCGGTAAACGTGCTTCTTGAACGGCACGATGAGGTCTGGCAGCGTCGCGGGCGCCACCCATTTCCACGCCGCAAACTCAGCCGGATCATGCGCATCCAGCCGGATGTCGCCCTCGCTGCCGCTGAACCGCATCAGCAGCCAGTGCTGGCGCTGGCCGCGATATTTGCCCTTCCATAGCGTGCCGATCAGCTCGGGCGGCAGGTCGTACAGCACCTCCTCGCGGGTCTGCGCAAGCACGGTCACATGCCCGGCGCGGACCCCGGTTTCTTCATAGAGTTCGCGCATGGCAGCGGCGCGCACGTCCTCGCCCTTGTCGATCCCGCCCTGCGGCATCTGCCAGAAATCGCCCTCGCCGCTATTGTCGATCCGCTGCCCCACGAACACCAACCCGTCGGCATTGACCAGCATCACCCCCACGCAGGGGCGGTAGGGCAGGGCACCGAGATCGCTCACAGCGGGGTCCGAGGCGCGCGTTGCGCGGTGGGTAAGGGGCATCGCGCGCATGTTCTCATCCATCATTCTGGGTTACGCCGTCACAAATAGGGCGGCGACCCCGGCATTACCAGCGCAACGCGTTTGGGGGCTGACAGTTTTTCTCAATTGCGCGCGCGCTCTGGCGGGAGCATGGCCGGCAGGGATAACAGGCGCGAGATCATAAGGCGCGTCGGTTGCAGAGGATGAGTATGACGACGATACTGGATGAGGCCGATGCGGGACACGCGCCCGGCAATGTTCGCGAGACGGTTCCCGAGGCGGTTGTGGTCCGCTTTGCCGGCGATTCGGGCGACGGTATGCAGCTGACCGGGGGGCAATTCACCCTGTCCACCGCGCTGGCCGGCAATGACCTGGCCACTTTCCCCGATTTCCCGGCGGAGATCCGCGCGCCGCAAGGGACGCTGTTCGGCGTCTCGGCATTCCAGATCAATTTCGGCAGCACCGAGATCACCACCGCCGGCGATGCGCCCGACGTGCTGGTGGCGATGAACCCGGCCGCGCTGAAAACCAATGTCGGCGCGTTGAAGCCCGGCGGGCTGATCATCGCCGACTCGGGGGAATTCTCGAAGCGTAATCTCGACAAGGCCAAATACGCCGCCAATCCGCTGGAGGATGGCAGCCTGGCGAAATGGACGCTGCTGGCCTTCGACATCTCGGCGCTGACGGTGGAGGCGGTGAAGCCGTTCGGCCTCGGCAACAAGGACGCGCTGCGCTGCAAGAACATGTGGACGCTGGGCCTCGCGCTGTGGATGTTCGAGCGGGACCGGGCGCCGCTGATCGCATGGCTCAAGGGCAAATTCGCCAAGAACCCGGTGCTGGCCGACGCCAATATCGCGGCGCTGAACGCCGGCCATGCCTATGGCGAGACGGCGGAAATCGGCGGACAAATCAAAAAGCTGCACCTGGAACCGGTGCCTGCCGCGCCCGGCCTTTACCGCACCGTCAATGGCGCGGAGGCGGTCAGCCTTGGGCTGGTCGCGGGGGCGCAACTGGCCGGCCTGCCGATCTTTTTCGGCGGCTATCCAATCACGCCGGCCTCGGCGATCCTGCACCACCTCGCCAAGCTCAAGGAGTTTGGGGTCACCACCTTTCAGGCCGAGGATGAGATCGCGGCGATCTGCTCGGCCATTGGCGCGTCATGGGCCGGGCAGCTGGGCGTTACCTCGTCCTCCGGGCCCGGCATCGCGCTGAAGGGTGAGGGCATCGGCCTTGCGGTGATGACCGAACTGCCGCTGGTGATCATCAATTCGCAGCGCGGCGGGCCGTCCACCGGCCTGCCCACCAAGACCGAGCAATCGGACCTTTATCAGGCGGTCTATGGCCGCAATGGCGACACCCCGCTGCCGGTGGTGGCGGCCCGTTCGCCCAGCGACGCGTTCGAATGCGCGATCGAGGCGGTGCGGCTGGCGGTGCAGTTTATGACGCCCGTCATGCTGCTGACCGACGGCTATATCGCCAACGCCGCCGAGCCGTGGCTGGTGCCCGACCCTGCCGGTTTCGCGCCGTTCCCCGTCAGCTTCCTTGCGGTCGCGAATGGCGCGGACGGCAAGGTCCTGCCCTACAAGCGCGACGCGCGCGGTGTCCGCCCGTGGATCAAGCCGGGCACGCCGGGGCTGATGCACCGCATCGGCGGCATCGAAAAGGCCATCGATTCGGGCGATCTCGACTATTCCGCCGACGTCCATCAGGCCCAGACCGACGCCCGCAAAGCCAAGATCGACGGCATCGCCGCGCATGTGCCGGCGCAGGCGGTCAGCAGCGGCAATACCAGTGGCAAGCTGGTGGTGGTGGGCTGGGGCAGCACTTTCGGCCCGATCCATCAGGCGGTGCGCCGCGCGCGCGCCAAAGGCGTGGACGTGGCGCATATCCATGTGCGGCATATCTGGCCTCTGCCCGCGAATTTGGGTGAGTTGCTCGGGGGTTACAACCATATCCTCGTCCCCGAGATGAACACCGGCCAGTTCAAGACCGTGCTGCGCGACCAGTTTCTGGTGGATGCCCGCCCGCTCAACAAGGTCAGCGGGCAACCCTTCACCATTGCCGAGATTGAGGCGGCGATCGCTACGTTCTTCGACAGCATCCCCGGCAACGAAGGCGGCGAAGTCCCCGCCGACGATACCCAGCTGCCCACAACCAAGGCGGCGAACACCTGATGAGCAAGCATAAAGCAATCGGTGAGCGCGGGTCGTGGTGCGCTACTGTCGATGGAGAGCGGTTCGCCTTTGTGCACAAGCATTGGATCAAAGTTACCGACCATCTCGACACGGGGTATATTGAGGGGGAGGGGCAGCACCCTGCTCTCTTATCGGCTATTATTGACAAGGGACGTGTGGTCGTCACCAATGATGAGCTTATTCCCACCTCAGACAAGAAGAGTGGGATGATGTTTAAACGGCTCGGTTACATTGCCATATTCGGAGTCGATGCGATAAACGCCCACGAAAACGGACTTGGGTTCGGACTAACCCGTCGCGTTTGCGACTTAATCTAGGCTTTTTGCGATGAACGCCATAACCCCCATCAAGCCCGCCACCACCCCCAAGGACTGGGAATCGGATCAGGAGGTCCGCTGGTGCCCCGGCTGCGGCGATTATGCGATCCTGAAGGCGGTGCAGCGGGTGATGCCCGAAATCGGCGCCGATCCGGCCAAGACGGTGTTCGTCAGCGGCATCGGCTGCTCCAGCCGCTTCCCCTATTACATGGCGACCTATGGCTTCCACACCATCCACGGCCGCGCCCCGGCGTTCGTGACCGGCATCAAACTGGCCAATCCCGAGCTGGATATCTGGATGGTGACTGGCGATGGTGACGGGCTGTCGATCGGCGGCAACCACTCGATGCATCTGCTGCGGCGCAATCTCAATTGCCAGATCATGCTGTTCAACAACGAGATCTATGGCCTCACCAAAGGCCAGGCCTCACCCACCAGCCGCATCGGTACGCCCAGCCCCTCGACCCCGACCGGATCGGTCGACCGGCCCGCCAGCCCTTGCGCCTTTGCGCTGGGTTCGGGGGCGCGGTTTGTGGCGCGGGGGTATGATACGTCGAAGCATCTGGTGTCGGTGCTGAAGGCCGCTCACGCGCATCAGGGCGCGGCGTTCATTGAGATTTTCCAGAACTGCATCGTCTATAACAAGGACGTTTTCGCCGATTTCACCGAAAAGGCGGTGGCCGATACGCATCAACTCTGGTTGACCGAAGGCGCGCCGATGCTGTTCAACAAGGGCACGCAAGGCATCGCGCTTGATGCCGGGCAACTGACGCTCAAGGTGGTCAGCGTGGAGAGCGGTGACTGGCAGGCGGCCGGCGTGATCATCCATGATGTCACCAACCGCAGCGTGGCGCATATGCTGGTCGAGCTGCCCTTCGGGGCGTTCCCGATGGCTTTGGGCGTGATCTATGACGATCCGCGCCCGACCTATGAGGCGGCGGTGGCGGCCTCCGATGCGGGCGCGCGGGCGGGCAAGAGCAACAACCTCGCCAAGCTTCTCGCCAAGGGCCAGACCTGGAACGTGGGCGAATAGGCCGGCACCGCCGATGAATGGGCCGGTCATCCTGTGGCTGCGGCGCGACCTGCGCCTGGCTGATCAGCCGGCGCTGACGGCGGCGGTTTCGAGCGGGGTGCCAGTGATCCCGGTGTATATTCTTGATGATGAGGGCGCGCGCCACCGCGCGATGGGCGGGGCGAGCCGCTGGTGGCTGCATCACAGCCTGGCGTCGCTGGCGCATGACCTGAAGGCTTGTGGCTCGCGGCTGGTTCTGCGGCGGGGCCGGGCCGAGGCGGTGTTGGCTGATATGGCGGCGCAAACCGGCGCGAGCGCGATCCGCGCGTTGCACCATTACGAGCCGTGGTGGCGCAATGCCGAGGCGGCGTTGCGCAAGGCGCTGGCCAAAACAGGCGGCGCGGCGCTGCACCTCCACCACGGCAATTACCTCGCGCCGCCGGGCAGCATCGTGAGCGGGGCGGGGACGCCCTACCGCATCTACACCCCGTTCTGGCGGGCGCTTCAGACGCATATGCCGCCGCCCCTGCCCATGCCGGCGCCCAAACACATCGCCGCCCCCGATCATTGGCCGGCTAGCGATGCGCTCACCGATTGGCACCTTCTCCCGACAAAACCCGACTGGGCCGCAGGCTTCCGCAACGAATGGACCCCCGGCGAGGCAGGTGCCGCCGCGCGCATCGAAGCCTTTGCCAGACGCGCCGCGCGCTATGAAACGGCGCGCAACCTGCCCTCGCAGGAAGGGTCCTCGCGCCTCTCGCCCCACCTCCATTTCGGGGAAATCTCGCCAGCGCAGGTGTGGCACGGCGTCGGCGCGACGTCGGCGCAATTCCTCGGCGAGCTGGGTTGGCGCGATTATGCGCAGAACATCATCCTGCAATTCCCCGATTACGGCGCAAAACCGGCGCGTGAACAATTCGAGGGCTTGCCATGGCGGGAAGGGGCACAGGCCCAGGCCGACCTTGCCGCATGGCAGCAGGGGCGCACCGGCTATCCGATCGTCGATGCCGGCATGCGCCAGCTATGGGCAACCGGATGGATGCACAACCGGGTGCGGATGATCGCCGCCAGCTTCCTGATCAAGCATCTGCTGATCGAGTGGCGGGCGGGCGAGCGCTGGTTCTGGGACACGCTGGTCGATGCCGATTACGGCCAGAATGCGGTCAATTGGCAATGGTCGGCGGGCAGCGGGGTCGACGCCAATCTGTTCGTGCGGATCATGGCCCCGCTCAGCCAGAGCGCGAAATTCGACGCCGCCGGCTATATCCGCCAATGGCTGCCCGAACTGGCGCACCTGTCCGACGCCGACATCCACGATCCGCCCAGCCGCCCGCGCACCTATCCCGCCAAAGTTATCGGCCACGCCGAGGGCCGCGCCCGCGCGCTGGCGGCCTATTCAGCGATGCGGGGTGATGCAGATTCCTGAATACCCCGAGCCGTCGGATGTGCCCCTGATCGGACTGCTCTGGCATTGCGAGCCGGCCAAGTCTTGGCCATAGCGCGCCGATGAACGCAAATGTGCCAGATCGGGGCGCGCAGCTGGCGGCGCGGGGCAAGCGGCAGGGTAGATGGCTCGGCAGCGGGTTGGGCCGGGGCCTCGCGCCGCGCTGGCTGGCGCGGGCGATGGCGGGGCTGGTGGCCGCGTTCATGCACCGTGTGCTCGACCGGATGAGCGGCCGGCTGTTGCGCGGGGCGATCCATGCGCGGCTGCCCGATGGGTCGACCCGGATGCTCGGCGGCAAGGACCACGGCTTTGCGGTGGAGGTCAAGCTTTACGAATGGCGCGCTCTGCGGCGGCTGATGCTGTCGGGCTCGGTCGGGTGGTATGAGGCGTGGGAGGCGGAGGAGTGGTCCAGCCCCGATCCGGTGGCGCTGTTCGCGCTGTTTATGGACAATAGTGCCAGCCTGGCGGGCACCGCGCGCTCTGCCGGGCCGTGGCGCTGGGCCGGGCGGCTGGGGCATTGGCTGCGGCGCAATACGCGGGCGGGGTCGGCGCGCAATATCCATGCGCATTACGACCTCGGCAATGATTTCTATGCGGCGTGGCTGGACCCGTCGATGAGCTATTCCTCCGGCCTGTACAGCGGTTTGGCCGGCGATCTTGCCGCAGCACAAGAGGCCAAGATGGCAGCGATGGCGGCGCGCGTGGCCGGCGCCCGCAGCGTGCTGGAGATCGGCTGCGGCTGGGGCGCGATGGCGGCGGCGCTGTCGGCGGCGGGGCATGATGTCACCGCGATTAGCATCTCGTCGGCTCAGCTGGCATGGGCCGGGGAGCATCATCCGGGCGTCAGTTTCCGCCAACAGGATTACCGCGACGTGACGGAGCAATATGACGCCATCGTCAGCGTCGAGATGGTCGAGGCGGTGGGTGCGGATTACTGGCCGGCGTTTCTGGACAGCGTGGCGCGCTGCCTCAAACCGGGCGGGCGCGCGGGCATCCAATTCATCTGCCTGCGCGACGACCTGTGGGACGCCTATGCCGCCAGCGCCGATTTTATCCAGACCCATGTATTCCCCGGCGGTATGTTGCTGCGCGAGAGCGCGTTTCGCGCGCTGGCCGAGGCGCGAGGCCTCGCGTGGAACGATGCGCGGCATTTCGGCGGCGATTACGCAGAGACCCTGCTGGAGTGGCGCCGCCGCTTCGATCTTGCAATCGAGCAGGGGCGCCTGCCGGCCGGATTCGACGCGCGGTTTGTCCGGCTGTGGCGCTTTTACCTGATGTATTGCGAGGGCGGCTTTCGCGGCGGCGGCATCGATGTGGTGCAGGTTACGCTGGTCAAGGCGGTTTGATTGTCCGGCCTTCGGTTTCAAACCTTCGGCTTTAGCCGGAAAGGATTTCAGCCCCGCCTCGTGAACCTATCGGCGTCAGCCGGTCAGTCATTCAGTGCAGGATGACAAGCACAATTCCCTAGGCTAAGCAGCGCTCAATTGAGCGGCGCTCACGTCGTCGGGCGGGAAATGATGATGCCGTATCTACAGAATTGTTGGTACGCTGCCGGGTGGAGCCGAGAATTCGTCGAGACACCGATTGCGCGCACGATCCTGGAAAAGCCGGTTGTCCTTTTCCGCGGCGAAAGCGGCGCGTGTATCGCGCTGGACGACCGTTGCCCGCACCGATTTGCGCCGCTCAGCCGAGGTCGGCGAAGTGGCGACCGGATTGTTTGCGGCTATCACGGACTGGAGTTCGATGCGACCGGACGCTGCGTTCACAATCCGCACGGCGGCGGTAATGTGCCCGCGGCGCTTTCAATCGGCGCCTATCCGTTGGTCGAACGCTACGGCATGGCGTGGATCTGGATGGGTGCCTCCGCAGCCGCGGACCCTGACCGCATACCCGTGCTGCCGGTCCTGGAGGACCCCGCGCTGAGTTGGGTTTACGGCCAGTTGCACGTCTCGGCGAATTATGAGCTGGTGGTCGACAATTTGCTCGACCTGACTCATGTCGAATTTCTCCATCCGTTCCTGGCCGCGTCGGACAATGCCGCGCGCACACACTTCAGCGCTCGTCAGGCTGGCGACTGCGTTACCGCGATCTATACGATCACGGGCGAACCGATATCGGGCCTGTTCCAGCTATTGTGGGAAGGGGACGATACGACTGCGGACATGCATGCACATATGCACTGGCAAGCGCCGTCCAACCTCTACCTCGACGTCGGGATGCACGCCCCCGGGCGCGCCCACGCTGACGGCGCGCTGATTCCCAGCGTCCATTTGCTGACCCCGGAAACAGAAGACTCGACGCATTATTTCTGGGGCGCGGGGCGCAACCGCCGCCACGGCGACGAACAGATATCGGGCATGCTCCATTACGGCACCCAGAATGCCTTCGAGAATGAGGACGAGCCGATGATCCGCGCGGTGCGCAGTCGGATGAACGGCAATGACCTTTTCGCTCAGCGCCCTGCGCTGCTGTCGATCGACGAGGCATCCGTTCGCGCGCGGAGGGTGCTCAAGCGGCTAATCGAAGCGGAGGTCGCGACGGGGTCACACGCGATCTGAGGATACCTGAAGCTGATTTGTTGATTGTCCCGCCTTCGGTTTCAAACCCCCGGCTTTAGCCGGGAAGGGCTTCAGCCTTCGACTCGCCATGAGGTACGGCACTGGCAGTCACACGCTTTTTCACCATTGCTATCACATCGTTTGGGCGCCGAAGTATCGCTACAAGGTGCTGCACGGCGAAGTCCGCACACGGGTGCGCGACATCATCCGGCAGGTCTGCGCCGAGATGGGCGCGACCATCGTGAGCGGGGCGCTGCCCGCGCGATCACGTTTACATGTTAATCGAAATCCCGTCCCATATCCGGGTTTGTGACTTCGTGCGCATGGCGAAGGGACGCTCCTCGCGCAAAATCCAGCAGGAATTCGAGCATATCTGCAAGCGCTATTGGGGCCAGCGCTTCTGGGCGAGGGGATACTTCTCGACCACCTCGGGCAACATCACCGACGATGTCATCCTGAACTATCTGGACAAGCACACCGTGCCCAGACGACCTGGCTTCAGCCCCGCCTCGTGAACCTACCGACGTCAGCCGGTCAGTCATTCAGCGGCTACCTTACGTCGCAGCCTGTGCCATCCCGCGCCCCCTCCCGACCTCCCACAGGATACATACTGGATGGGGGGGTCGAGAGGGGCGAGGGATGGCACAGGCTCACCACGAAAAGCGCCCTTCCGCGCTTTTCGTCAAACAAACTCGCGCCGCCGCGACGCGGTCAGAAAGGAAACCTAGATGGACGACACCGCAACCTTCCTCGGCCTTGCCGACCGCATG
>JANXUK010000142.1 GCA_025356275.1 Sphingomonadales bacterium
GTTGAACGACGACGAGCGCCGCTTGAGCCCGTGCACCCGGTAGCCCTTGTCCAACAACAAACGCGCCAAATACGCCCCGTCCTGACCCGTCACACCCGTGATCAACGCCGTCTTGTCATTGGAAGGTATGGTCATGCGTGAAACCCGAGCCCAAAAAAAAGGCCGATATCGAAACCAGCAAAATTGTGCAATTGCGAAGCAAGTTTAGTGCGCCGCCGCCTGATAGCAAGCATGTAAAATCGTGCCGCACCATGCCGGGACAGCTGGCCGCAGCATATAGCGGCGCTTATTGCCCGCCGCTATTGCCTGTTTTCGGCACGGTAAAGCTGCCTGAAACCCGCCCGCCGTGCCCGCCGCCACTGCCGCCGCGCCCATCGACGCTCGACAGGCCGGTGTCGAGATTGGTGACCAGCCGCGACCCGCGCAGAACATCGCCGCCCCGGTGGAGCACCACGCCGCCGACCATGGTGATGATCCGCCGGTTGAAATCATAGACCGCGACATCGCCGCGCGCGCTTTCATTGGTGCGGGTAACTTCGACATTGCCCGAGGCGTCCAGCCGCTGAATCTTGACGCTGCCCCCGTTGGTATAGGCGACCACCGCCCGCGCCGCGCGCAAATGCAGGTCGCCCTGGGTAATGTCGACATTACCGCTCAGCATCACCCGGCCCTGTTTATCGAGCAGCTGGATCTGGTCGGCGGCATAATTGACCGGCGCATTGGTGTCATGCCCGCTCAGCACGCTGCCATGTGCGGCAAAGGTAACGGCGGCAAGCCCGAGCAACAGGGCAGTGCAAAGGATCGGTTTCGTGTGCATGTTCGCCGCCTTACGCCAATGCAGCGCGCCGGTGAAGCGCCCAATTCGCCAGGCGCCTCACATCGGTTTCAACTTGCCCTGAACCATGTGCAGCCGTGCATGCCCGCTCAGCGTCAGCACCCGTTCGCCAAGGTCCGCGCTGATCCGGTCCGCGCTGAAATTTCCGGTCGGCATCTGCCCGCTCACCCCGCCTTCGCCCAGCGCGAGGCGGCGCTTGAGGTCGATCGAAACATCGCTGGTCCGCATCGTATAGCCGCCGGCGGTGTGCACTTGCACCGGGCCGCGCGCCTCGACCTTTTCCGAATTGATGTGATACGCCCCGCTGGGTGCCGCGATCCGCGCCGGGCCATCGGTCAGTTGCATCTGCGCCACCAGATCGCGCATTTCCACCACCGGCACCTGCGCGGTTTGCTGCACTGCGCTGCCGGCGGTGACTGAGAACGCGCGGCCCTTGTCGTCATCGCCGGTATAGCGGGCGTTGCTGACCGTCAGCCGCTGATCGGTGATCGCCACCCGGTTGCGATCGAGCAGGAAGCTGACCTCGCTTTTGGGGAACAGCGGCGTGATCAGCATCACCGCCACGATCACGCCCACGCCGGCGGGCAGTCCATTGCCAAGCAATCGCACCAGCCGGTCATGCGATCCGCCCGGACTGGCAAAGGCGCGGCGCTTCTCGCGCAATTGCTGGGAAGCGGCAGTCACCAGCTATTCGTGGCTGAAAATATCATGCTCCGGCCATCCAGCCAGATCGAGTGCGGCGCGGTGCGGCAGGAAATCGAAGCAGGCCTGCGCAAGGCCCATGCGCCCCTCACGTTCCAGCCGCTCCACCAGAATGGCGTGGCAGGCATGGAGATAGCGCACGTCGCTGGCGGCGTAATCCTTCTGCGCCTCGCTCAGCACCGCGCCGCCCCAATCGCTCGATTGCTGCTGCTTGGAGATTTCCTTGCCAAGCAATTCGCGCACCAGATCCTTGAGCCCGTGCCGGTCGGTATAGGTACGCACCAGCTTGCTGGCGATCTTGGTGCAGAACACCGGCGCGGCATTGACCTTCAGATAATGCGCAATCGCCGCCAGATCGAAGCGCGCGAAATGATACAGCTTGATCCGCCCCGGATCGGCCAGCACCGCCTTCAGATTGGGCGCGGCATACAGGCTGCCCGGCGCAAAGCGCACCAGATGCTCATCCCCGCCGCCATCGGATATCTGCACGACACACAGCCGGTCGCGCGGGGTGATGAGCCCCATGGTTTCACTATCCACCGCGACCGGGCCATTGGCCAACACGCCGGGGGGGAGATCTTCTTCGTGGAGATGGACAGCCATTGTGCGAATCGCTTAGGCCTATCGCGGTGGAGAGGGAAGCCCCCGCATCGGGCTTTCTATTTGGCGCGTTTTTCGCCTTCGTTGACTGACGTTTCCAGGCACGAAGTGTTCCACTTCGTTTGAAAAACGCTTTAAAGGTGCGCCAATGCCATCCGAAGTCGCAATCCCCGAGAGCTGGCGCGCGGCGCTGGCCCCCGCCCTGGCCAGCGATGGCGCGCGGCGGCTGGACGGCTTCCTCACGGCCGAGGAGGCTGCGGGCAAGGCGATCTATCCGCCGCGCGGGCAGCGTTTGGCCGCGCTGGCGCTGACTCCGCTCGATGCGGTGAAAGTGGTGATCCTGGGGCAGGACCCCTATCACGGGGCCGGACAGGCGCATGGGCTGGCGTTTTCGGTACCGAAGGGCGTGCGGGTGCCGCCATCGCTGGCGAATATCTACAAGGAGCTGGAAACGGACCTCGGCCTACCGCGCCCGCCCTACGGCGATCTGTCGCATTGGGCGCGTCAGGGCGTGTTGCTGCTGAACAATGCGCTGACCGTGGAGGACGGGCGCCCCGGCTCGCACCAGAACATCGGCTGGGAGGCGATCACCGACGCGGCGGTGGCCGCCGTGGCGGCGCGCCCGGAACCCAGCGTTTTCATGCTATGGGGCAGTCACGCGCAAAAGAAGGCCGAGCGGATCACGGGCCTGCGGCACAGCCATCACCACATCCTCACCGCCCCGCACCCCAGCCCGCTGTCGGCGCATAGGGGCTTTATGGGATGCCGACATTTCAGCCAGGCCAACGCCTTTCTGGAGGCGCAGGGCAGGGGGCCGGTCGATTGGCGGGTAGGGGCTTGATCACAAGCCTCCGCGCACCGCTTATCGCGGCAGATCGCTGACCCCCATCAGCATCTCATCCACCGCGCGCGCCGCCTGCCGGCCCTCGCGGATCGCCCAGACGACCAGGCTTTGCCCGCGCCGCATATCACCGCAGGCAAATATCCCCGGCGCGCTGGTGGCATAGCTATTGGTGTCCGCCGCGACATTGCCGCGCGCATCCATCACCACCCCGGCCTGCTCCAGCAGCCCCGCTTTGCGCGACCCAATAAAGCCCATCGCCAGCAGGATCAGATCGGCCTTCAGCGTAAATTCGCTACCGGCAATCTCCTGCATCCGCCCGCCGGCCCATTCGACCCGCACGCATTCAAGGCCGGTGACCTGCCCGTTCTCGCCAACAACCCGCTTGGTCAGCACCGCCCAATCACGCTCACAACCCTCGTCATGGCTGGAGGATGTGCGCAGCTTCAGCGGCCAATTCGGCCAGGACAGCGCCTTGTCCTCCTTCTCGGGCGGACGCGGCATGATCTCCAGCTGGGTGACCGATGCCGCGCCCTGCCGGTTCGATGTGCCGACGCAATCCGACCCGGTATCGCCGCCGCCGATCACCAGCACATGCTTGCCTGTGGCGGTCAGGCTGCCGCGCGGCGCGGCGCGGATTTCATCGTCGCCGGCGTTGCGCTTGTTCTGCTGGGTCAGGAACTCCATCGCAAAGCGCACGCCCGGCAGCTCAAAGCCTGGAATGTCCAGCGGGCGGGGGTCCTCCGCCCCGCCAGACAGCACCACCGCGTCGAAGTTCTCCTTCAGCGAGGCGACCGAGATCGTAACGCCCACCTCGACCGAGGTGCGCACCTGAACACCCTCGGCTTCCATCTGGACGATGCGCCGGTTGATCAGATGCTTTTCCATCTTAAAATCGGGAATGCCATAGCGCAGCAGGCCCCCGGCCCGGTCGTTCTTCTCGAACAGCGTCACCGAATGCCCGGCCCGCGCCAGTTGCTGCGCCGCCGCCATGCCGGCCGGGCCGGATCCAACCACCGCCACCGATTTTCCGGTCTTTACTGCCGGGATCTGAGGCACGATCCAGCCTTCCTGCCACCCCTTGTCGACAATCGCACATTCGATCGATTTTATCGTCACCGGCTGATCGACGATGTTGAGCGTGCAACTCGCTTCGCAGGGCGCCGGGCAGATCCGCCCGGTGAATTCGGGGAAATTGTTGGTCGAATGCAACACTTCCAACGCACCGCGCCAATTGCCCTCATAGGTCAAATGGTTCCAGTCCGGGATAATATTGTTCACCGGGCAACCATTATGGCAATATGGGATGCCGCAATTCATACAGCGTGAGGCCTGCGCCTTCAGCGCGCCCTCGGCCATCGGAATGGCGAATTCTTTGTAATGCCCAACCCTCTCCGCCGGATCGGCATAGGTGCGATCGGTGCGATCGAGTTCGAGAAAACCGGTTTCCTTGCCCATGATCGTACCCTTATTCCGCTGCCACGGTTGCGGCTTCGGCCCGCTCGGCCTCCATCACGCGCAGCGCCGCCGCGAAATCGCGCGGCATGACCTTGATGAACTTGCCGAGCGTGGCCTCCCAATCGTCGAGCAAAGCCCGCGCCCGCGCGCTGCCGGTATGCAGGTGATGCCTCTCCAGCAGAATACGCAGCCGCTCCGCATCATGATGCAGCATATTGCCCATGCCGGGGTCGTCCACGCCATTGGTGCGCTGCTGGGGTCGGCCCTCGGCTTCGTCATCGCCGCCCGCCGTCACGGGGATCAGGTCAACCATCGCGCCATTACAAAGCTCGCGGAAATTGCCACGCTCGTCATAGACATAGGCTACGCCGCCCGACATCCCCGCCGCAAAATTGCGCCCGGTACGGCCCAGGACCACCACGGTGCCCCCGGTCATATACTCGCAGGCGTGATCTCCGGTGCCCTCGACCACCGCGACCGCGCCCGAATTGCGCACCGCAAACCGCTCCCCTGCCACGCCGTTGAAGAAGGCCTCGCCGCCGGTCGCGCCATAGAGCACCGTGTTGCCGACGATGATGTTCTGCGCCGCCTCGCGCCCGACATGCCCCGGTTGGCGCACGATGACGCGGCCGCCCGACAACCCCTTGCCGACATAATCATTGGCATCGCCCGTCAGGTCCAGCGTAACGCCATGCGCCAGAAACGCGCCAAAGCTCTGCCCCGCTACCCCGGTCAGCCGGATGTGGATGGTGTTGTCGGGCAGGCCCTCATGGCCATAAAGCTTGGCCACTTCGCCCGACAGCATCGCGCCGACGGTGCGGTTGACGTTGGCCACCCGCGCCTCGATCCGCACCGGCTGCCGCGCCTTCAAGGCGTCGGCGGCGCCCGCGATCAGCTCGACATCGAGCGCATGCTCCAGCCCGTGATCCTGCGTCTGGCTCCAGTTGAGCGTCGGGCTGGTGCCGGCGGGAACCTGATGCAGCAGCTTCGACAGATCAATGCCGCGCGCCTTCCAGTGATCGATGGCCCCGCGCATATCGAGCCGGTCGACCCGGCCGACCATCTCGGCCAGCGTGCGGAAACCCATCTCGGCCATGATCGCGCGCAGTTCCTCGGCCACGAAGAACATGTAGTTCACCACATGCTCCGGCTGGCCGGTGAAGCGCGCGCGCAGCACCGGGTCCTGCGTCGCTACGCCGACCGGGCAGGTGTTGAGATGGCACTTGCGCATCATAATGCACCCCGCCGCGATCAGCGGCGCAGTGGCAAAGCCGAACTCATCAGCCCCTAGCAACGCGCCGATCGCGACATCGCGCCCGGTGCGCAGGCCCCCGTCGACCTGCACTGCGATCCGGCTGCGCAAATTGTTGAGCAACAGCGTCTGCTGCGTCTCGGCCAGGCCGATCTCCCACGGGCTCCCGGCATGGGTCAACGACGTCAGCGGCGAGGCACCAGTGCCGCCCTCATACCCGGCGATGGTCACATGATCGGCGCGCGCCTTGGATACGCCCGCCGCCACCGTGCCGACGCCGACTTCGGACACCAGCTTCACCGAAATCCGCGCGCCCGTATTCACGTTCTTGAGATCGTGGATCAGCTGGGCCAGGTCTTCGATCGAATAGATGTCGTGATGCGGCGGCGGGCTGATCAGGCCAACGCCCGGCGTCGAATGCCGCACCTTGGCGATGTTCTTGTCGACCTTGTGGCCCGGCAGCTGCCCGCCCTCGCCGGGCTTCGCGCCCTGGGCCATCTTGATCTGGATGTCGTCGGCATTGACCAGATATTCGGCGGTCACGCCAAATCGGCCCGAGGCGACCTGCTTGATCGCGCTGCGCATCGAATCGCCGTTGGCCATCGGCACAAAGCGGTCCGCTTCCTCGCCGCCCTCGCCGGTGTTGGACTTGCCGCCGATGCGGTTCATCGCGATCGCCAACGTGGTATGCGCCTCGCGGCTGATCGACCCAAAGCTCATCGCGCCGGTGGCAAAGCGCTTGACGATCTCGCTGGCCGGCTCAACCTCATCGAGGCTGAGCGGCTGATCCGCCGGCTTCAACGCCATCAGCCCCCGAATGGTCAGCATCCGCGCCGACTGATCGTTGATCGTCTCGGCAAATTCCTTGTATTTCTCGGGGATATTGCCGCGCACCGCATGTTGCAGGCTGGCAATATTCGTCGCGGTCCAGGCATGATCCTCACCGCGCAGCCGCAGCTGATAGATGCCGCCTACGTCGAGCATATGGCGGTAGATCGGGTTGTCGCCATAGGCCGCGGCATGCCGCCGCACCGCCTCCTCAGCGATTTCGGTGATGCCCACGCCCTCGATGCTGGTCGCGGTGCCGGTGAAATATTTCTCCACGAAGGGCGTGGCCAAGCCAACCGCGTCGAAAATCTGCGCGCCGCAATAGGATTGATAGGTCGAGATGCCCATTTTGGACATCACCTTGAGCACGCCCTTGCCGACCGCCTTGATATAATTCTTGCGCATGTCCTTGGCCGACAGGGGCAGCGCCTTGGTCAGGCGGATTTCCTCCAGCGTCTCGAACGCCAGATACGGGTTGATCGCCTCGGCGCCATACCCCGCCAGCACGCAGAAGTGATGCACCTCGCGCGCCTCACCGGTCTCGATCACCAACCCGGTCTGCATCCGCAGGCCCTGCCGCACCAAATGATGATGCACCGCCGCCGTCGCCAGCAGCGAGGGCATGGCGATGCGGTCCCGGCCCTGCGCCCGGTCGGAGAGGATCAGGATGTTCTTGTCGGCCAGCACCGCCTCGGTCGCGGCCCAGCACATTTCCTTGATCGCCTGCGCCAGCCCCGCCGCACCCTCGGCCGCATCCCAGCACATATTGATCGTAGCTGTGCGAAACGCGCCGTCCAGCGCCGCCTCCACCGAGCGGATCTTGGCGATATCCGCATCGGTCAGGATCGGCTGGTCGACCTCCAGCCGCTTATGCGATCCGGCATCATGGCCCAAGAGATTGGGGCGCGGCCCGATCATGCTGACCAGGCTCATCACCAGCTCCTCGCGGATCGGATCGATCGGCGGATTGGTGACCTGCGCGAAGTTCTGCTTGAAATAATCGAACAATTGCCGCGACCGGCTGGACAGGACCGCGATCGGCGTGTCGGTGCCCATCGAGCCCAGCGGGTCCTCGCCAACCATGCCCATAGGCTCAAGGAAGCGGCTGATATCCTCCTGCGTATAGCCAAAAGCCTGCTGACGGCGCAGCAACGCGTCCGCCCCATGCACCGCGCCATCGGGCAATTGCGCCAGCTCCTCCTCGACGACATCAAGGTCTTTCAGCTTGTACTGCGCCGACCCCAGCCATTCCTCATAGGGATGCTCACCGGCCAGCTCGGCCTTGATTTCCTCGTCCTCGATGATCCGGCCCTGCTCCAGATCGATCAGCAGCATGCGCCCCGGCTGAAGCCGCCATTTGCGGACGATATTGTCCTCCTTGAACGGCAGGACGCCGCTTTCGGAGGCCATTACCACCAGATCGCTGTCGGTAACGCAGAAGCGCGCGGGCCGCAGCCCGTTGCGGTCCAGCGTGGCGCCAATCTGCCGCCCATCGGTGAATGCCACCGCCGCCGGCCCATCCCAGGGCTCCATCAGCGCGGCATGATACTCGTAAAACGCACGCCGCTTGGCATCCATGAGCGGGTTGCCGGCCCATGCCTCGGGGATCAGCATCATCACCGCATGCGCCAGGCTGTACCCGCCAGCGACCAGCAGTTCGAGCGCATTGTCGAGGCACGCCGTGTCCGACTGGCCATGCGGGATCAGCGGCCACATCTTGTCGAGATCGGGCCCCAGCAACTCGCTCTCCATCGTGCGGCGGCGCGCATTCATCCAGTTGACGTTGCCACGCACGGTGTTGATCTCGCCGTTATGCGCGATAAACCGGTAGGGATGCGCCAGTTTCCAGCTGGGGAAGGTGTTGGTCGAAAACCGCTGATGCACCAGGCCAAGCGCCGACACACAGGCCTCGTCGCGCAGATCGTCGTAAAACTCGCCGACCTGCGTCGCCAGCAATAGCCCCTTGTAAACGAGCGTCCGGCTGGAGAAGCTGGGCATGTACAGTTCGGCCAGACCGGGCAGACCGTGCTTGACCGCCAGCGCCTCCAAAGGGTTCTGCGCCTGCTTGCGGATCGCCAGAATCTTGCGCTCAAACGCGTCCTGATCGGCGCAATTGGCCCCGCGCGCCACAATGCACTGCCGGATCACCGGCATCTGCGCGATCACCGCCGCGCCCAGACCCTGCTCGGTGGTCGGGACATCGCGCCAGCCGATCAGCCGCTGGCCCTCCTTGGCGATGAATTTCTCGAAATTGGCGATGGCGAAATCACGCGCCGCCCCGTCGCGCGGCAGGAAGCACATCGCCACCGCATATTCGCCGGGCGCGGGCAGAGTCAGCCCTTTGGCACCGGCCCAGCCGCGCAGCAGCGCATCGGGTAGCTGGATCAAAATCCCCGCGCCATCACCCAGGAGCGGATCGGCCCCGACCGCGCCGCGATGATCGAGGTTCTTCAGGATTTCCAGCGCCTGGCTGATAATCGCATGGCTCTTCTGGCCTTTGATATGCGCGACAAAGCCGACGCCGCATGAATCATGCTCGTTGCGCGGGTCGTAAAGGCCTTGGGCTGGGGGAAATCCCATAGATCAATCCTGCATATCACTGGGGCCATGGCGCCCGGGCCCGGATTACCCGGCCTCGCCGCCATGGTGGGCGACGCCAAATATCCGGAATGAAACGCGAATCGCCCTACGCCGTCACCGGCACGAAACACGCCCAGTCTCCATGCCCAGCCTGCGCAAATTTTGCAACCGCGAGAAGCGCCCGCAGCGCAATATTATGAGCCACAGGCGAGGTTTTACAGCGTCAATGTATTGGATTCCGCGCAGGGTGACGCGTCGGCGCCGGGTTGCTCAGCGCAGGCTGTGCAGTGATGCCAGCGCCGCGCGCAGCTTGGCCTCGGTATCCGCCGGGTTTGCAGTGGGGGCAGTTTCCGGGCTGGCATTGGACACAGGCTCGTGGGCCGACGCGGCACGCGCAGCCATGTCCACCGGACGGTGGCACCGCTGCTGCATCACTAGCGACAGCCGGGCCAGCAATTCGACATGCGACAGCAGGGCCAGCGGCGCCGTAGCAATGCGCTCAGCGGCGGTAGGCGGGGCGGGGGGTGTAGGCTCCGGCCCGGCTGCGGGTTCGGCCTCAGCCAAGGCGGGATTGTCCGCCGTGGGCCGCTCCTCGGTTATCGCGAGCGCGGCAGGCGGGGACGGGTCTGCAGCCACGGGCGCGGCGACCGTGTCCTCCGCCAGCGCCTCTGGTTTGAGCGCGGCGGGCGCAATGTCAACGGGTGCCGGCGGCGCGAAAGCACGGGGCGCAGGTTCATCTGCCTGCGCCGGCGTAACCGGCGGGGCAGGCGCATAGGTCGGCACCGTGAATGCTGGCGGCGCGGGCGGATAGGCCGGCGCGGGCACAGCTTGGTCCGCAGGCACCGGCGGATGAATCACCGCCGCCGCCGCACCGCCCATCATCGCCGGGCCCGTGAAACGCTCCCACAGGGTCGGCGCAGGAGTGTTGGAGGTTGGCGCATACGCGCTGTGGGTTGGCGCGTCCGCGCTGTGGATTGGCGCGTCCGCGCTGGCGGTCTGCTCGGCGTAACCCAAATTCCCCGGCTGGTGCCACACCGCATCGCTGCGGCCTGGCGCTATCGGGCTGACTTCATCGCCGCGCAGCTCCTCATGCGCCCGGATCGGGCGGCGCGGCGGGCCATTGGCGAGCGGTTCGCGCTGTGACGGCCACAAGTCGTGGGCGGGGGCAGGATGCTCGGCATAGAATTCGGCGGGCGGGCGGCGCGACCCGCCGACGATCCGCTGCGCCGCAAACCGGCCCAGCCCAAAGCCGATAGCCCCGAAAATCGCCGCAATCGCCAGTCGCGAGGTCATCCCCAGCGGCGGTGAGGCATTGGGCACGATCAGATCGATATGGCTGGCCAGCACAATTTGCTCCAGCAGCGAGCCGCGTATCGCCAGCATAGACAGGCTGAACAGCGCCGCGAACCAAAGGCCGGAGGCGGTGATAAACATTGGATGCCGGACTACGCCGCCCCGCGTCGGTGACGCGCCATAATCCTGAGAAGATCGGAATGCTGCCAATTTACAATGCCTTGCCCCAAACGTCACGCCGCGCGGCGTGCCCCGTCAGGCGGCGGCAGGCAGCGATATGCTCAAGGCTGTGCCTAGCAGTTTTTGGTAAACAGCGCGATAACGCTGCGCATTAACCGCCCAATCATGGCTGACGATCACATGCGCGCGCCCAGCGGCCCGGTGCGCGGCCCAGCCGGACCGGTCATCGAGCATCGCGGCCAGCGCAGCGGCGCAGGCGGCGGGATCGTCGGGGGTGAACAGCGTCCCGGTGACGCCATCGGTCATTAGCTCGCGGTGGCCGCCCACGTTCGAGGCGGCGACCAGCTTGCCCTGCGCCATCGCCTCCAGCGGTTTCAGCGGGGTGACCAGATCGGTCAGCCGGCTGGCCTTGCGCGGATAGGCCATGATATCGATCAACGCGTAATAGCGCTCGACCTCGGTATGCGGCACCCGCCCGACGAAGCGGATCGCATCGCGCGCCGGCGAGGCTTCGGCCTGCGCCCGCAACATCGCTTCACGGGGGCCACCACCGACCAGCAGCAGCCGGGCATCGGCATGCCGCGCGGTTAAGGCGGGCATGGCGGCGATCAGGTCGTCGATACCCTCGTAATCGTAGAAACTGCCGATGAAGCCGATCACCGGGCCGTCGCCCAGGCCCAACTCCGCCGCAAACGCCGGATCGCGTGCCAGCGGCGCGCCGAACAGCGCCAGATCGACGCCATTGGGCATGATGGTGATCCGGTCCGGCGCATTGCCACGCGCGACCAGATCGGTCTTGAGCCCGTCGCAGATCGTGACCACTGCATCGGCGCCGGCGACCACATGGTCCTCCAGCGCGCGGGTCAGCCGGTATTTGACCGAGCCCTCGCGCCCCGTGCCATTGCCCACCGCTGCGTCTTCCCAGAAGGCGCGGATCTCATAGGTCAGCGGCAGGCCCAGCCGCCGCGCCGCGCGCAACGCCGCCATGCCGCAAAGCGCCGGCGAATGGGCATGCAATATATCGGGTCGCCAAGTCTCACACAGCGCCACGATCGCATCGGACAAAGCCCCGATCTCGCGCCATTCGCGCAGTCCGGAGGGACCCGAGGCGGCGCCCGGCGTGCGGTGAAATATCAGCCCATCGGCTTCCTCGGTATCCGGCCCGGCGGCAAAATGGCGTAGCCCGGTGATGCCCCGCACCTCCAGGCCCATCGCCGCCTGCGCCTTCAGGATGGCGCGGGTGCGAAACGTATAGCCGCTTTGCAGCGGCAGCGAATGGTCGAGGACATGAAGCACCCTGGTCATGGGCGGATTCTCTAATGCGGAAAGGCTTAACGTCCCGTCAACCGCTCGCTGGTATTGGCAGTTCGAGATGGCGCAATCCTGGCAGCGGCCGGGACGATACCGGAGAGACTATCCAATGATCGACTATTTCGCGCTGGGGATCACGCATGTGATGATGGCACTGGTGGCGCTGCGCCTTGCGCGCCGCAAGGACCTCGACAGCGACTCGCCGTTTGCCACGTCCGAAGAGGGTGCGGGCAGCCGCGACTCCGGCCGCGATAATCAGGGAGGCCTGCGCCGTGCTTGATATTGCGATCACATGTTTCGTCATCATGTTCCTCGCGCTGGGCCTGCGCCGGCCGTTCATCTGGACGCTGGCCTATCTCTACGTCGATATCGTGTCGCCGCAGCGCATTTCGTACAATCTGCTGACCTCGCTTCAGCTGTCGATGGTGGTGTTTATCCTGTCGGTCGGCGGCTGGCTGGTGTTCGAGCGCAAGGAAGGCACGCGGTTCAGCTTCCGTCAGGTGCTGATGGTGCTGCTCCTCGCCTATTGCTGGATGACCACGCAATACGCCGATTTCCCGACCGAAGCCGCCGACAAATGGGGCTGGGTGTGGAAGGCACTGTTGTTCGCGGCCTTCCTGCCGCTGACCCTGCGCAGCCGCTTGCGGCTGGAAGCGGCGGCGCTAATCATGGTGCTGTCGGTGGGGGCGATCTGTATTTCGGGTGCGCTCAAGACGCTGGCTTCGGGCGGTGGCTATGGTTCGCTGCGGCTGTTCATCGATGACAATACCGGGATTTACGAGGGGTCGACCCTGTCCTGCGTCGCCATCGCGATCATTCCGCTGATCCTGTGGCTGGCCAAGAACGGCACGATTTTCCCGACCAACCCGCGCGTCAAGCTGTTCGCGGCCGGGCTGATCTTTTCCTGCCTGCTGATCCCGATCGGCACCGTGGCGCGCACCGGCCTGATGTGCGCGGCGCTGCTGGGCGTGTTGATGCTGTTCAACTCCAAGAAGCGCGGGATGTATCTTGGCGTGGTGGGCATTGGCCTGCTGATTGCGGTGCCGCTGCTGCCCACGGCCTATGTGGTGCGCATGGGCACGATCCAGAAGAGCCAGTCCGACGAATCGGCGGAAACGCGCATCGCGGTGTGGAAATGGACGCTGGATTATGTTGCCCAACATCCGTTCGGCGGTGGTTTCGACGCTTATCGCGGCAATCAGCTGCATATCGAGCTTCAGAACACCGACACCAATGGCATCGCCACCGGCGTGCAGGTTTCGGAAACGACCGACAAGGCCCGCGCCTATCACTCGGCCTATTTCGAGATGCTGGGCGAGCAGGGTTGGCCGGGGCTGATCATTTGGCTGACGCTCCAGCTGACGGGCCTGTTCCAATTGCAATCGGTGCGCCTGCGCCTGCGCAAGAGCAAGGACCCGGCCGACCGCCGCGACGCCGATCTGGCGGTGGCGTTGCAGGAGGGGCATCTGGTCTACCTGTTCGGCGCGGCCTTCGTGGGCATCGCCTATCAGCCCTTCGTCTACATGCTGATCGGGTTGCAGATTGCGCTGGTCGGGCAGGTTCGCCGCCGCCAAGCGGCACAGGGCACCCGCCTGCCCACCCAGCCGGCACCGCGTTTCGAAGGGGCCTATCCCGCACCGGCGGTCTGAGCCCGGTTACCCGATCGATCTCCATCCACCCCAGACCCATCTATCGTTGCGCGAGGCCGGCGCATCGTCCATGACGCGCCCGATGATATGGGAGCCGCGTTATGAAGTTGGAAGACCTGCAATCGCGCATCGGCGAGGTACTCGGCACGTCGGAGTGGATCGAGGTTACTCAGGCCCAGATCGACGCTTTTGCCGATGCCACCGATGACCACCAGTTCATCCACGTCAACCCGGCGATGGCCGCCGCCACGCCGTTTGGTGGCACGATTGCGCATGGTTTTCTGACGCTGTCGCTGCTGTCTGCGATGATGGCCAGCGCGGTCGAGCCGCCGGCGGTGATGATGAGCATCAATTACGGCTTCGACAAGATGCGCTTCGTGACGCCGGTGCGCTCGGGCAAGCGAATTCGCGGCCATTTCAAACTGCTCGAAATGGTGGAGAAACGCCCCGGCCAATGGCAGCAGAAGGTCGAGGCCACGGTCGAGATCGAGGGTGGGGACAAGCCGGCGCTGATCGCCGAATGGCTGTTTCAGCATTTTGCCTGACACCCGCAATCCCTGACACCCGCAATCCCAGACATTCGCAATCCCTGGCCCCCGCACCAAAGAAACGGCCCAATCAAGGATAAAAGCCATGCGTGATGCCGTCATCGTCTCTGCCGCCCGCACCCCCATCGGCCGCGCCTATCGCGGCGCCTTCAACGCCACCCAGCCGCCCAGCCTCGGCGCGCTGGCGCTCTCTGCCGCTGTCGCCCGGGCGGGCGTAGACCCTGCAGAGGTGGAGGATGTGGTCTGGGGCAGCGCGCTGCAACAGGGCGGGCAGTTTCCTAATATTGCCCGGCTGGTCTCGCTGCGCGCCGGACTGCCGGTCACCACGTCGGGGATGAGCATCGACCGGCAATGCGCCTCGGGCCTGATGGCGATCGCCGCGGCCAGCCGCAGCGTGTCCATGGACGGCATCGATGTTATCGCCGCCGGGGGTCAGGAATCGATCAGCCAGGTCCAGACCAAGGACATGCGCATGGGCTTCGACCCGGCGCTGATCGCGATGCATCAGGCGGTCTATATGCCGATGCTGCAAACCGCCGAAGTGGTCGCGGCGCGGTACGGGATCGCGCGTGCCCAGATGGACGCCTATGCGCTGCAATCGCAGCAACGCACCGCCGCTGCGCAGGCAGCCGGTGCCTTCGATGCCGAGATTGTGCCCGCCAGCGTGACTATGTCGGTCACCGACAAGGCCACCGGCGAGACCTCTAAGCGCGACATCACCATCGCAAGGGATGAGGGCAACCGCGCCGATACCAATCTCGCGGGCCTCGAAGCGTTGCAGCCGGTGGTTCCGGGCGGTACCATCACCGCCGGCAACGCCAGCCAGCTTTCCGATGGCGCTGCCGCTGTGGTGATCATGGAGGCGGGCATGGCGGCCCGGCGCGGTCTGGCTCCCCTTGGGCGGTTCATGGGCATGGCGGTAGCCGGCACCGAGCCTGACGAAATGGGCATCGGTCCGGTGTTCGCGGTGCCGCGCCTGCTGACGCGATTTGGCCTCAAGATGGATGATATCGGGCTTTGGGAACTGAACGAGGCCTTTGCCGTACAAGTGCTATATTGCCGCGACCGGCTGGGCATTCCCGATGCGCTTCTGAACGTCAGCGGCGGCGCGATCTCGATCGGCCATCCCTATGGCATGACCGGCGCGCGCTGTGCGATGCACGCGCAGATCGAGGGCAAGCGGCGCGGTGCGAAGCATGTGGTCGTCACGATGTGCGTCGGCGGCGGCATGGGCGCGGCGGGCCTGTTCGAGGTTCTGTAGGGTGTGTGGTGATTTGGCTCAGGCAGGAGCGAGAATGGCTGATTTGAGCCACCCGGCGCGCAGCGGGTTTCAGTACGTGAGCACCGGAAGCGCGCAAAGCAGCTGTTCGCAGTCCGGCATCAGCCAAATCACCACACACCCTAAACCGGGGAAGGGCGTGCTATGAGTGATGCGGGCGCCTTGGCAATGATACCCACACTGGGCATCGTGCCGATCCTTGGCATGGCGGCCAGCGTCAGCTTGCTGTCAGGCTGGCGGCTGTATCTGTGCGTGCTGGCCACCGGCATAGCGATGCGGATGGGCGGCATCCCGCTGCCGGAGCATCTGGCCGCGCTCAAGGTTCTGGCCAATCCCTTCGTGCTTGGCGCCGCAGCACTAGCCGCATTGTGCGAGTTTTTTGCCGACAAGGTGCCGTGGCTGGACAGCGTGTGGGACCTTGTCCACACGCTCATCCGCCCCCTCGGCGGTGCGCTGCTGGCGCTGGCCATCGTCGATCCGGCGGACCCGGCGACTCAGGCGGTGGTGTTCATTCTTGGCGGCGGCGGCGCGCTGCTGGCGCATAGCGGCAAGGCGGGCGCGCGTGCGCTGGTCAATGCCAGCCCCGAACCGTTCAGCAATATCGCGGTCTCCACCGCCGAGGATGCGACGACCAGTGGTTTATTGTACGTCACCTTCGCGCATCCCTTCGCCGCCGCCGGCGTGGCAGCGGGGCTGCTGCTGGTGGCGGGCGGGCTGATCGTGCTGGCGTGGCGGATTTTCGGCCGGCTGTTCGGACGCCGGCCCAAGCGCGTGACGGAAGCTTAGAGCATCGTGCCAAAAGTGGGAACCAGTTTTTGGTAATAAACGATGAGAAAACAAAGACTCTAGTGGTTCGTTTCCGACATTTGCATCCCTTTCGGCAAGGGCAGAGGCAAATGTCGCAAAAACATAAGAACCACTAGATATTATAAGGTCTCTAGTGGATTTTATGATTTTGACATTCGAAAGCACCCTTTGCCGCAAGCGGGACTCGAATGTCAAAATCAATCTACTAGAGCATGATGCGAGTCTGTTTTATCGCATCCTCTAGACCGCTTTCAGCTTGGGGCGCGTATCTTCGCCCTTGCTCTCGCTCCTGCTGCGATGCGCCGCCACCCATTGCTCCACCACCGGCGCGATCTGGCGCCGCCATTTGCCGCCGTTGAAGATACCGTAATGCCCGACCTCCAGCGCGAGGAAATAGCGTTTCTCCGCCTCGGGCAGACCGGTCGCCAGCGTCAGCGCGGCGCGCGTCTGGCCCAGGCCCGAAATATCGTCACGCTCGCCCTCGATGGCCAGCAAGGCGGTATCGGTGATCGTGCCCAGATCAACCGGCACGCCGCGATGCACCAGCGTGCCATTGGGTAGTGAGTGCCGCTGAAACACATGCTCGATGGTCTGGAGGTAGAAATCGGCGGTCATGTCGCTGACCGAGCGGTATTCCTCATAGAACGCCTTGCTGGAATCCGCGCTCTCGTCGTCGCCATCGACTAGGTGGCGGAACATCTGCCAGTGGCTTTCCATATGGCTCTGCAAATTCATCGACAGAAAGCCGGCGAGTTGCAGGAACCCCGGATAGACCTTTCGCCCCGCGCCCGGATAATGCAGCGGCACGGTGGCGATGACATTGGACTGAAACCAGCTGAGCGGGCGTTTCGTCGCCAGGTCATTGACGCTGGTCGGGGCCTCGCGGGTGTCGATTGGCCCGCCCATCATCGTCAGGGTCAGCGGGCGGCAGGGATGCGAGGACGCGCCCATGATCGCAGTCGCGGCCAGCGCCGGCACCGACGGCTGACACACTGCCAGCATATGTACGCCCCCCCCCTTATTTGACGCGCCGATATGTTCCAGAAAACCAATTAGATAATCGATGTAATCATCCAGATCGAAGCGCCCCGCCGCCATCGGCACGGTCTTGGCATCGGCCCAATCGGTGACGTAAACCACCGCATTCTCCAGCAAACGCGCCACCGTACCGCGCAGCAGCGTGGCGAAATGCCCGCTCATCGGCGCGACCACCAGCATTATGGGCGCATCATCGGGCAGGCCGGCATGGCTAAACCGCAGCAGGTTGCCAAACGGGCGGTGCATCACGATCGCCTCGGTTACGCCATATGCGGCGTCGCCCACGGTAACCGCCTCGATATCAAAGGCCGGCTTGCCCCGCGCCATTGCTGCGTGCGCGAACACGTCCAGCGCCGAGGCCATCACCGACCCCATCCCGAAATAGCCAATTGGCAGCGCCGGATTGCCCATCAGCTCCGAGGCGACCGACGCCATCGTGCTCGCCCCGCTAAGTAACGCGCGCTGCATCTCGTGAATCGTGTAGAGCATGGGGAGTTCCTGATGCCGGTTGCCGCGCGAGGCGGCTGCGATGCGGTACTGTCTGAACCGATTCGCGCTATGTTGCAATGCGGCATGATGTAAGCACCCACGTACCGGTTTCCACGCCGGGTAAAATGATTTAGGCCCCCGGCCCATGACCTCTGCCCCCCTGACCTCTGACCCCATGTCCTCTGCCGGTGCTATTGCCCTCCCTGCTGAGCCTGCATCGCAAGCCCCCGCTTCGCCAGCCCCCGCTTCGCCAGCCCCCACTTCGCCAGCCTCCGCTTCGCCAGTCGATGGCGCCATCGCTGCGCCCGCCGCCAGGCCCAGCCGCAGCCCCAGCCCCAGCCGCAGCCTTGGCCCGCTGCGGATGATCTGGGCCGCTGCGGCGGCGTACCCCGGGCGGGTGGCGATGGCAGCGGTGGCGCTGCTGATCACCGCCGTGGCGACGCTGGCGGTGCCATGGGGCTTTCGCCAGATCATCGACAAGGGCTTTGCGCGCGGCAGCGATCCGGCGCAGATCGACCATTGGATCCTGACCCTGATGGGGGTGGTGACGGTGCTGGCACTGGGCACGGCGCTGCGGTTTTACAGCGTGTCCTGGCTGGGTGAGCGGGTGGTCGCCGATATCCGCCTGGCCGTACAGCGCAATCTGCTGCGCCTGTCGCCCAGCTTTTTCGAGGTCAACAGCCCGCGCGAAATCTCCAGCCGGATGACCTCAGACACCGCTCTGATCGAGCAGGTGGTCGGCACCACCGTCTCGGTCGCGCTTCGCAATGCGATCATGGCGGTGGGCGGGGTCGGCTTCCTGTTCACGCTGGCGCCGCGTCTGACTTTTGGGTTGGTGATCGGGATTCTACTCGTGGTGCTGCCGATTGTGCTGTTCAGCCGCAAACTGCGCACTGCCTCGCGCACCAGTCAGGATCGCGTCGCCGAAATCGGTACTCTGGTTGCCGAGGTGCTGGGCGCGGCGCGGATCGTGCAGGCGTTCAATCAGGAAGACCGCGAGGCCGAGCGTTTCGCCGGCGCGGTGGAGCGCACCTTTGCCGTGGCGCGCCGCCGCATCATGATCCGTGCAGCGATGACCTCGGTGGTGATGTTTCTGGTGTTTGGGTCGCTGACCCTGCTGATGTGGCGGGGCGCTTTGGGGGTGGCCAGCGGCGCGATCACCGGCGGCACCATCGCGGCATTTGTCGTGACCGGCGGCTTGGTGGCAGGGGCTTTCGGCTCGCTGACCGAGGTCTATGGCGACCTGGTGCGCGGCGCGGGGGCCGCCAGCCGGCTCAACGAACTGCTCAATGAGCGCCCCAACATCGCGCCGCCGGCCCGCCCGTTGGCGCTGCCGCTGCCGCCGCGCGGCCAGCTCAGCTTTGCCAATGTCACCTTCCGCTATCCCTCGCGGCCCGAGATCGCGGCGCTGGCCGATTTCACGCTCAATGTGGAGCCGGGTGAGACGGTGGCGATCGTCGGTCCGTCGGGTGCCGGCAAATCCACGCTGTTCCAACTGGCCGAGCGGTTTTACGATCCGCAGGCAGGGATGCTTAAGCTCGACGGTGTGCCGCTGACCGCCGCCGACCCTGCCGACATCCGCCGCCGCATCGCGCTGGTGCCGCAGGAGGGTGTACTGTTTGCCGCCAGCGCGCGCGACAATCTGCGCTATGGTGACTGGGGCGCCAGCGATGAGGCGATCTGGGCCGCCGCCCGTGCCGCCAATGCTGAGGGGTTTCTCCGCGCGCTGCCCGATGGCCTGGACACGTTTCTGGGCGAGGATGGCGGCCGCCTGTCGGGTGGTCAGCGCCAGCGTATCGCCATTGCCCGCGCCTTGTTGCGCGACGCGCCGATCCTGCTGCTGGACGAGGCGACATCGGCGCTCGATGCCGAGAGCGAGGCGCTGGTTCAGGAGGCGCTGGTCCGCCTGATGTCCACCCGCACCACGCTGGTCATCGCGCACCGCCTTGCCACCGTTCGCGCCGCCGACCGGATCATCGTGATGGATGGCGGGCGCATCGTGGAGCAGGGCAAGCATGACGTGCTGGCCCGCGCCGGCGGGCTATACGCCCGGCTGGCATCGCTGCAATTCGACGAGGGCCGGCTGAACTCTCCGGCCTGATCTGTATTACCAACCGAAGGACCAAACCCCCATGTCGCTGCTGATCACCGCCATTCTGCTCGGCATTGTCGAGGGGCTGACCGAGTTTCTGCCGGTCTCATCCACCGGCCACCTGATCCTCGCCACCAAGATTTTCGGCTATAATGGCGATCAGTGGAATGTGTTCAATATCGTGATCCAGCTCGGCGCGATCCTGGCGGTGGTGGTGCAGTTCTGGCGGACCTTCGTGGCGGTGCTGATGGGTCTGCTGCGCGGTGAGAAGCTGGCGATCCGCTTCGTCCTCAATGTGGTGGTGGCGTTTATTCCAGCGGCGGTGCTGGGCGTGCTGCTCAAGAAGCATATCGACGCGATGCTGGGTAATGCGATGGTCGTCGCCTGGGCGCTGCTGATCGGCGGCGTGGCGATTCTGGTGGTTGAGCGGTTTTCGAAGCAGGGTGATTATGTCGGCGTTGGGCAATTGCCGGTCCACAAGGCACTGGGCGTTGGTTTCATGCAATGTCTGGCGATGATCCCGGGGGTCAGCCGCTCAGGCGCGACGATCATGGGCGCGCTGTGCATGGGGATCGAGCGGCGCACGGCGGCCGAATTCAGCTTCTTCCTGGCGGTGCCGACGATGTGCGGCGCTACCGCGCTGCAATTGTGGGACAATCGGCATGTGCTGGCGGCGGGGACCGGCCCGGTTGGCTTCAAGCTGATCGCGGTGGGCTTTGTGGTGTCCTTCGTGGTGGCACTGGCGGTGATTAAGGCGTTCATTTCCTACATCAGCGCCAAGGGCTTTGCGCCCTTTGCCTATTACCGCATTCTCGCCGGGTTCATCGCGATTATGGTGCTGATGCGCACTTAATTTGTCGCAGCGAAATTATTTGCGGAACTATCGACCCTTGCCTTGCGTAACTGATATCCGTGCAAGTGTAGAGGCGTTGTCGATGAGCCTAATAATTATCATACTGATCGGAGCGTTGATCGGCTGGTCCGCCGCCATCATCGCTCGGTCGGACCGGGCGCATCGCACCGCCGCCAATATCGGCGCCGGGATTGTAGGCGCGGTGGTGGTGGGCGCGCTGGGCAGCCACCTGTCCTTGCTGGAGGGTGTGACGGCGACCACCGTGATCACCGCGATGCTGGGTGCGGTTGCCTTGCTGCTGGTGCTGCATCTGGTGTGGTACAGCCAGGGCGAGGCGTCGCACCGCAAGCGTTGAGAGCGATCACCGGCTTGACTCTGGCCAAAGCTTGCCCCAAGGGCGCCCATCTTGCAGGGCTGCGCAGCGGCGCGGCCTTGCTGTGTTTTTGCCGCCTGTTCGTATCGACTGCCTTGCGGAAATTCCTTTTGGATATTCGCGGGCGGCACCGGACGGTTCGTATTTAGGGAAGTATCATGGCCAAGCCCGCAACCGTAAAGATCCGGCTGGTTTCCACCGCCGACACCGGCTTCTTCTATGTCACCAAGAAGAACCCGCGCAACACGACGGAAAAGATGTCTTTCCGCAAATACGATCCGGTCGTGCGCAAACATGTCGATTTCAAAGAAGCCAAGATCAAGTAAGCCGGCGCAGTTCGGGCGGGCTGGTGGAGGGATTTTGACATTCGATTCCCACTAGCGGCGAGTGTGTGTTTGAGTGTCAAAATTACAAAATCCACTTGAATCAACATAATATCTGGTGATTAACCGCCAGTTCAACCCGTTGATGCGAGGGCCGGGTTATGAAACATACCCTTCGCCTGATCTGGCTGACTCTGGCGGCTCCGGCTCTGCTCGGCGCGCCGGCCCTGTCCGCATCACCCGCCCCCGCGGCCGAATTGATCCAGGCCGTCGCGGCTTTGCGCGGCATCGCTTCTCTGCGCGCCGATTTCACCCAGAGCGACAGCAACGGCGGCCGCGCGACTGGCGTGATCAGCCTTAAACGCCCCGGCAAGCTCCGCTTCCAATACGCCCCCGGCAATCCGATGGTGATCATCGCCGACGGCCACGCGCTGATCATGGTCGACACCGAGGCCAGGCAGATCCAGCGCTGGCCGATCGGCAGCAGCCCGCTGGGCGCGTTGCTGGACCCCAGCCGCGACGTCACCCGCTTCGGCAGCGTGGTGCCCGGCGGCCCGGCCTTCGTCAGCATCGCGGTTCGCGACTCTACCCATCCCGAATATGGCGTGATCACGTTGACCTTCACCCACAAGGCGTCGGCGCCCGGAGGCCTGGAGCTGGCCGGATGGACCACCGTGGATTCGCAGAGCCGACGCACCGTGATCCGACTGACCAATCTGCGCTATGGCGTGGCGCTGGACGAAGCGCTGTTCCGTTACAGCAACACGTTGGCGGGCCCGCACCATTGATCCGCCAAAAGTTTTTTGCGCAAAAATTGTTGGGTGCTGGATCGGTTCATCGCCCGAATCGTGCGTTTGGACCGAACAATGCGCCTGCCGCGCGCCAAGCTGCATCCCGTCTGACAAAGCCGTTCAGCCCCGTGAAAGGCCGCCCGGGCTAGGTCATTTCTCGACAGGAACGGTCGGGGCGGGTTTCCCCCCTGTTTCCCTCCTCCGGCACCAACGGCCCTGTCATGCGTGACGAACGCACATAGGAACCCTCGTCCCCATGCCCCCGGGGGCGGGGGTTTTTGTGGCCTACCCGAGCCCCCGCCCAAGTCCCCCGGCGGCCCTATCGTCACGGTTCCCACGCGGGCAAATCCGCTCTATGGCCCGCCCCATGATCACCATCGCCACCTGGAACATCAATTCGGTGCGGCTGCGGCTGCCGTTGGTCCTGCGCTTTCTGACGGAGGAGGCGCCCGATGTGCTGTGCCTTCAGGAAATCAAGACGCTGGCCGAATTCTTCCCCGCCGAGGCGTTTGCTGCGGCGGGATATACCTATCAGGCAGTGCATGGCCAAAAGGGCTACCACGGCGTCGCCACGATCGGCAAAATTCCGTTCCACGAGGTCTCGCGCCGCGACTGGCAGGATAATGGCGAGGCGCGCCACGTCGGTGTCGAATTGACCGGGCCGGGCGCGGGCCTCACCATCGAGAATGTCTATGTGCCCGCCGGCGGCGATATTCCCGACCGCGCGCTCAACACCAAATTCGGCCAGAAGCTCGATTTTCTCCAGCGGATGACCGAGTGGGCCGAAGGCATCACCGGGCCCACGCTGATCGTCGGCGATTTCAACATCGCGCCGCTGCCCAGCGATGTGTGGAGCCACAAGGCGCTGCTCAAGGTGGTCAGCCATACGCCGCTGGAGGTCGAAACACTGGCGCGGTTTCAGGCGGCGCATGATTGGGTCGATCTGGGGCGGCAACTGGTGCCGGCACCGGCGCGGCTCTATACGTGGTGGAGCTACCGCGCGAAGGACTGGCGCGAGAATGACAAGGGCCGCCGGCTCGATCACATGTGGGCCTCGCCCGGCGTTGCTGCGCGGGCCACCGGGCATCGCATGGTCGAGGTCGCGCGCGATTGGGAGCAATGCTCGGACCATGTGCCGCTGCTGACCGAGTTCGATCTCTGAGCGAGGCCCCTCTGAGCGAGCCTTCGCCTGCCCGGCGGGTGGCGCTGGCGCTGGATGCGCTGCGCCATGGCTGGCCGATCGCGTTCCCCGGCGCCTTCACGCTGTTGCCCGCCGAGACGGGTTTTGCCGAACCCGCGCCGCCGCACGCGCGGCTGATGCTGATTTCCGCAGCGCGCGCCGCCACCCTGAAGCTGGCGAATCAGCGTGCTGCAGCCGAGCCGCACGCCCCGGTGCTGATCCGCGCCGCCGAGCCGTTCGACCTGGCCTCTGCGCGCGCCATCGCGGACCCGGCGCTCGATCTGGCATGGCCGCTCAAAGGCCCGTTCGTGGCCGAGCATGACGATTACCCCGCCGAGGCGGCGGCGGCGATGGAGATGGCGCGGCTGGCCGGGGTGCTACCCGCGTTCCTGGTCGATCCGGCGCCCGGCGCCGAGGCGCAGGTGGTGCTGGCCAGCGATCTTGCCGAATGGAAGCGCAGCACCCACCTTATCATCGCGGCGCGCGCCAACCTGCCGGTGGCGGCCAGCGAGACCAGCGAGATCATTGCCTTTCGCTCGCGCGATGATCTGCGCGAGCATGTCGCGTTGATCATCGGCACCCCCGATTCGGCGCGCCCGCCGCTAGTGCGCCTCCATTCGGAGTGCCTGACCGGCGATGTGCTGGCCAGCCTCAAATGCGATTGCGGGCCGCAGCTGGACGCTGCGCTGGCCGCGATGGCGCAGGAGGCGCGCGAGGGCGGCTGGGGCGTGCTCCTGTATCTGAGGCAGGAGGGGCGTGGTATCGGACTGGTCAACAAGCTGCGCGCCTATCAGCTACAGGATCAGGGATTCGACACCATCGATGCCAACACGCGGCTGGGCCTGCCGGTCGAGGCGCGCGATTTCCCGGTGGCGGCGCGGATGCTGGCGCTGCTGGGTGTGCGGCAGATCCGGCTGATGACCAATAATCCCGCCAAGTTGGCGGCGCTGGCCGATGAGGGCGTGGTCATCGCCGAGCATGTGCCGCACCGGCTGCCCGCGAACCCGCATAACGCGCGGTATCTGGACACCAAGCGCGACCGAGCCGGGCATTTGTTGTAAGTCTTTGTTGATGGAAGCCTGTGCCATCCCGCGCCCCCTCTCGACCTCCCACAGCGTATATCCTGAATGGGAGGTCGGGATGGGGGAGCGGGACGGCACAGGCTTACCCCCGCCGGCAGGCGGGCCAGATCACCTCCTCGTGAAGCGTGTCAGGCCCTCGGCGATCTGATTGGTGCCGATGTCGATATGGTCGCCCGACCAGTCGGCGACGAAATCGCTGTGCCGCACCGCGCCCGGCGCAAACCGGGCGACATTGTTGATGATGGTCAGGCCGTTGGCTGAGTTCTCATGCCCTTCTGCCGCCACCGTGATCAGTGCGCCGCCGTTTTCCTTGGCGGGGCCCTGCACGAACCAATTGCCCGAAATCCGCCCGGTGGCGCCGGCGGGCAGGTCGATCATGTAATTGGTGGCCTTGCCGCCCGAATCGTCGAAACTGTTGTCGAGCACTTCGATATGCGACGCGCGGCTTTTCAGGTAATGCCCGCCGCGCCCATCCTCGAAGCGGTTGTGGGTGATGCTGACATGCGCATAGAACCCGATATAGATCGAATGCGCGCAGGCCGCATAGCCGCCGCAGCGTCCCAGATGCGTGAAGGTCGAGCGGTCGACACTGATGCTGCCCGCCGCGTCATTGCTGGTCAGGATGCCCTCGTCGCTGTCGCGGAACCAGTTGTTGTCGGCGATCAGACTGCCGGTTTCGAGCCGGATGCCGGCGGCGTTGCCCTCGTTCGAATGAAAGTCGGCGAAGATGAACCCCTCGACCCGGCTGGAATGGCCGCGCAGCACAAGGGCCGCCTTGTCCTCGCACATGCGGGGGCCCTTGAAGATGGTCTTGCCGGGGATTTCGGCCCGGAACGTGACATCGCCCGCAACCTGCACCCCGCAATCGTCCCAGGTGCCGGGCGCGATGAGGATCGTGGCCTTGTGGTCGCCGATGTCGAACAGCGCGCTTTGCAGGCGGTTATATTTCTTGCCGGTTTCCAGCACCGTATAGGGCGATGTCGGCAGATAATTCTGCTGCGCCAGCGCCGGGGTGGCATAAAGTGCAAGCAGGGCGGCAGTTGCGAATCGTATGGTCATCGCCGGGGCATAGCGCGGCGAGGTTAAGGCGGGGTTTGCACGGGCTTTGCGATGATTTAGAAGCGCGCCATGGCAGCGAAAAAGATCAAAGCGGCAGCGATCAGCGAGACGGCGCGCCGCGTACTGGGGCTGGAGGAGGAGCGCGAGATTTCGGGCACCACCACCACCGCCGGTGATGCGCTGGTGCTGGCGCGCGCCGCGCTGCACGCCTGGGTCGATACGGCGGTGGCGGTGGTCGCGGTGCCGGGTTCGGGCCGGGTGACGCTGATCCACGCCGACGGGCGATCCTCCACCATCGCGTCCTCGGACCTCGCCTATCGCGTTAGCCCGAAGGTCAGTTTCGCCGGGGAATGACCGCCCACGCCTAATCCAGATTGGGCCGCAGCCAGCGCGTCGCCACGGGCAAATCTATCCCGCGCCGGCCAGCGTAATCCTCCAGCTGGTCCTGCCCGATCCGCGCGACCCCGAAATAGGCCGCCTCGGGATGCCCGAAATAGAAGCCCGACACGGCAGCGGTGGGCAGCATCGCACAGCTTTCGGTCAGCACCAGCCCCGCGTTTTCGCCAGCATTGAGCAAGTCGAACAGTGCCGGTTTCAAACTGTGGTCGGGGCACGCGGGATAGCCGGGGGCGGGGCGGATACCGCGGTATTTCTCACGGATCAGCGCCTCATTGCTCAGCTGCTCGCCCGGCGCATAGCCCCACAGGGTCGTGCGGACATGCGCGTGCAGCCGCTCGGCAAGGGCTTCGGCGAAACGGTCGGCCAACGCTTTCAGCAGGATGTCCGAATAATCATCATGCCCGGCGCGGAAGCGTTCCAGATGCGGTTCGATGCCATGGATGCCCACCGCAAAGCCGCCGATCCAGTCGCCGGCGGGGTCGATGAAATCTGCGAGGCACATATTGGCGCGCCCTTCGCGCTTGGCGATCTGCTGGCGCAGGAAGGCGATGCGTTGCTCGCCCTCGGCCAACACGACATCGTCGCCGTCGCGGTGGCACGCCCATATCCCGCACACCGCGCGCGCGGTCAGCCATTTCTCGGCGATGATGGTTTTCAGCATCGCCTGCGCATCGGCGAACAAGGCCCGCGCGCTCTCCCCCACTACCGTGTCGTCGAGGATCGCGGGGTAATTGCCCGCCAGCTCCCACGCGCGGAAGAACGGCGTCCAGTCGAAACATTCGGCCAGATCGGCCAGATCCCAATCGGCAAATGTGTGGATGCCCGGCTGGAGCGGTGGCGGTGCTTTCTGGCTCATGTCGGCGACAAATCCATTGGCGCGCGCATCGGCCAGCGAAAGCAGCGCCGATTGCCCCTTGCCGGCGCGGACTTCGCGGATGTGGTCGTATTCGGCGGCGGTATCGGTGATGAAGCCCTCGGCCTGCGTGTCGGACAATAGCTGGCTGGCCACCCCCACCGCGCGGCTCGCATCCAGCACATGCACCACCGGGCCATCATAGGCCGGATCAATGCGCAGTGCGGTATGCACCCTGCTGGTGGTCGCGCCGCCTATCAGCAGCGGGATGGTGAAACCGGCACGGTTCATTTCCTCCGCCACAGTCACCATCTCGTCCAGTGACGGCGTGATCAGGCCCGAGAGTCCGATGATATCGGCATCCTCGGCGCGCGCCACCTCCAGGATTTTGCTCCACGGCACCATCACGCCGAGGTCGATCACCTCATAGCCGTTGCATTGCAGCACCACGCCGACGATGTTCTTGCCGATATCATGGACGTCACCCTTGACCGTGGCCATGATGATCTTGCCCTTGGCGCGCGCGCCCTCGGTGCCCAGTGCCAGCTTCTCGGCCTCGATAAACGGGATCAGGTGCGCCACCGCCTTCTTCATCACGCGCGCCGATTTCACCACCTGCGGCAGGAACATCTTGCCGCTGCCGAACAAGTCGCCAACGGTGTTCATGCCGGCCATTAGCGGCCCCTCGATGACCTCGATCGGTCGCCCGCCGCGCGCCTCGATTGCGGCGCGGGCCAGCTCGGTGTCATCGACGACATGCATGTCGATGCCCTTGACCAGCGCATGCTCCAGCCGGCGCACCACATCCCAGCCGCGCCATTCCTCAGCAGCCTTTTCCTGCGCCGCATCCTTGCCCTTGTATGATTCGGCCAGCGCGATCAGGCGTTCTGTGGCGGTTTCCTCGCCCTCGACATAGGGGCGCCGCATCAGGATCACATCCTCGCAGGCATCGCGCAGCACCGGGTCGATCGCGTCGTACACGTCCAGCTGGCCGGCGTTGACGATTGCCATGTCGAGCCCGGCGGGGATCGCGTGGAACAGAAACACCGAATGCATTGCGCGGCGCACCACCTCGTTGCCGCGAAAGCTGAACGACAGGTTGGAAAGGCCCCCGCTGCAATGGACATGCGGGCAGGCGGCACGGATTTCGGCCACCGCCTCGATGAAATCGAGCGCATAGCGATCATGCTCCTCAATGCCGGTGGCGACCGCGAAGATGTTGGCGTCGAAGATGATATCCTCGGGCGGAAAGCCGTCTTCGGTGAGCAATTTGTAGGCGCGCTTGCAGATTTCGACCTTGCGCAGGCGGGTATCGGCCTGGCCCTGCTCGTCGAAGGCCATCACCACCACCGCCGCACCATAATCGCGGCACAGGCGCGCATGGGCGAGGAAAGGCGCTTCGCCCTCCTTCATGCTGATCGAATTGACGATGGGCTTGCCGGGCACGCATTTCAGCCCGGCCTCGATCACCGACCATTTCGACGAATCGATCATCACCGGCACGCGGGCGATATCGGGCTCGGCGGCGATCAGCTTGAGGAAAGTGGTCATTGCGTGGAGCGAATCGAGCAGCCCCTCGTCCATGTTGACGTCGATGATCTGCGCGCCATTCTCGACCTGCTGGCGCGCGACCTCAACGGCGCGCGCGTAGTCGCCGGCAAGGATCAGCTTCTTGAACGCGGCGCTGCCGGTGATGTTGGTACGCTCGCCAATGTTGACGAAGCTGGAGCCCGAGGGGCGGGTGGTGGTGGTCATAATGGGCTCCGCTCTCCGATCAGGAGAGGCTGGGTTTGGGGATAAAATGTTGCGGGCGGGTCGGCAGGCCGTCGATGCTGGTGGTGCGGGTAGCCAGAACCTTGATCCGCTCCTCCGGCACCTGCGCCGCATGATATTTGCGCAAGGTCTGGCGCTCGCGGTCGAAGCTCATATGCGGCACGGCCCAGCCGCAGCTGGTTTGCGCGCTGCCTACGTCCACCACGAAAATCTGGCGCGTGCCGGGCAGGATGGTGAAATGCGCGGCCAAATCCTCCCAGCCCGCATCCTGCGGCAGGACCGCGCGCCCTTGGCCATAGACACGGAAAATCAGCGCCGGCTGATCGAAGGCGCAGAACATCAGGGTGATGCGGCCATCCGCTGCCAGATGCGCGTGCGTCTCATTGCCCGATCCGCTGACATCGAGATAGGCAACCTGCGCCGGGCTCAGCACGCGCAGGCAATCCATCCCCTTGGGCGACAGGTTGATCCGCGCGCCCGCCGCCGCCGTGGCGACGAAGAACACCGGCTGCTTGCGCACGAAAGCGATGTGATCATCGGTCAGCGCGTCAAAGAAATGGGACATCGGATCAATCGCCCGCCATGATGAACGGCTCCAGCCCCGCCAGCCGGGTCACCGACTCCAGCACCGGCAACCGGCGCGGCGGCAGGCCCGCCACGCCCTTGGCCATCGCCGCGATATGCGCCGGGGTGCTGCCGCAACAACCGCCGAGGATGTTCACCTGGCCCCGCTCCGCCCACTCGCCGACAAGGCCCGCCGTGGTCGCGGGCATCTCGTCATATTCGCCCAGCTCGTTGGGCAGGCCAGCGTTGGGATAGACCATGATCAGCGTGTCGGCGACCGCGCTCAACGACTGCACATGCGGGCGCAACTGCGCCGCGCCGAAGCTGCAATTGAGCCCGATGGTGACCGGCCGCGCATGCCGCACCGCGTGCCAGAACGCCTCCACCGTATGCCCCGACAGGTTGCGCCCCGACAGGTCGGTCAGCGTCATCGACAGCATGATCGGCACCTCGCGGCCCAATTCGGCCTCCAGCCGGCGCACCGCCATGATCCCGGCTTTGGCGTTCAGCGTATCGAACACCGTCTCGATCAGGATGAAATCGGCGCCGCCCTTGATGAGTGCGGCGGCCTGCTGCTGATAGACGCCGACCAGATGGTCCCAATCTATTTCGCGGTACCCCGGATCGTTGACATCGGGCGAGAGCGACAGCGTCTTGTTGGTCGGCCCGATGGCGCCGGCCACGAACCTGGGCCGACCGTCGCGGGCACTATATTCATCGGCGATCCGCCGGGCCAGCCGTGCGGAGGCGAGGTTGATCTCGTCCACCAGATGCTCGGCGGCGTAATCGGCCTGGCTGATCGTGTTGGCGGAGAATGTGTTGGTTTCCGCAATATCGGCGCCGGCCTCGAAATAGGCGCGGTGGATCGCTTCGATGACCTCGGGCTTGGTCAGCACCAGGATGTCATTGTTGCCCTTCTGGTCGGCCTTCAGCCCCAGCGTGCCAGCATAATCGGCCTCGACCAGCTTCCAGTTCTGGATCTCGGTTCCGAACGCGCCATCGGTAATCAGGATGCGCTTGGCCGCCTGTGCGAGAAGCGCCGCGCGAGCAGGTGAGGGGGTCATGCCGCATTCTCCAAGGCGCTGGTTTGGGGCCGCAGCCCCAGCAGATGGCAGATCGCATAGGCCAGTTCGGCGCGATTAAGCGTGTAAAAGTGAAAATCGCGTACCCCGCCCGCGTACAAACGCCGGCAGAACTCCGCAGCCACGGTCGCCGCGACCAGCTGGCGCGTGCCCGGATGGTTGTCGAGCCCGGTGAACACCCCGTCCATCCACGCCGGAAACGCTGCCCCGCAGGACCCTGCGAATTTGCGCGCCTGCGCCACGTTCGACACTGGCAGGATGCCGGGCAGCACCGGCGCGGTGATGCCGGCGGCGGCCAGCTTGTCACGGAACCGAAAATAGGTCTCGGCCTCGAAGAAGAATTGCGTGATCGCGCGGGTCGCCCCGGCGTCCAGCTTGCGTTTGAGGTTATCGATATCGCTCTGGGCACTGATCGCATCGGGGTGGGTTTCGGGATAGGCCGCCACCGAAATCTCGAACGGAGCGATGGCTTTCAACCCCGCGACCAGATCGGCGGCGCTGGCATAGCCATCGGGGTGGGGCACAAAGGCCGCGCCCGGCTCGCCCATATCGCCGCGCAGCGCCACGATATGCCGCACCCCGGCCTCCCAATATTGCTCGGCCACGTCGCGGATTTCGGCCTTGGTGGCGTCGACGCAGGTGAGATGCGCCGCGGCGGGCAGATGCGCCTCGGCAATGATCCGCGCCACCGTGCCGTGCGTGCGCTCACGCGTCGATCCGCCGGCGCCATAGGTCACTGAGACAAATGAGGGGGCCAGCGGAGCCAGCTGGGTCACGGCCTCCCACAGCTGCGCCTCCATCTTGTCACTGCGTGGCGGGAAGAATTCAAAGCTGGTGCTGATGTCGCCGGGCAGGCCGGCAAACAGCGGCGTGTCGAGCGCGGTGCGAGCCTCGTGCAGCGCCTCATAGCTGGCGATCATAGAGAAGGAGCCTTTGCTTTGGAAATGGCGGTTTGCGGTGATTCAGCGGTCCATATCTTGACCGTCAAAGGCTGGCCCGGCACCGCAATCGGCAGCGCGGGGGTCAGCCCGGCCGAGGTCATCAGCGCCAGCATCTGTTCGTCGGTAAAGCCGAGGCGGGCATGCGCGTGCTGGCTGCGCAATTCCTCGCGTTCATGCGCCGCAAGGTCAACTACCGCGATCCGCCCGCCGGGCCGGGTAACCCGCGCCGCCTCGGCCAGCACCAGCTCGGGAGCCTGCGCGAAATGCAGCACCTGATGGAACAAAACGCTGTCGAAACTGGCATCGGCGAAGGGCAGCGCGGCAAAATCGCCCTGCACCAGATCGACCGGCGGCGCGGCCAGATGCTGCAACCGGGCGCGGGCGAGGCGGAGCATCTCGGGGCTCTTGTCGACGGCGATGATGCTGGCGGCGCGCGGCGCCAGCAGTTCAGCCATCCGCCCGGTGCCAGTGCCGATATCGAGCAGCGCGCCCAGCGACCCGTCACCCAGCGCCGCCAGCAAAGCGGCTTCGACCGGCTCGTCCGGGCTATGCAGCAGGCGGATCTGATCCCACATCGCGGCATGGCGCGCGAAATAGGCGGCGGCCTGTTGCTCGCGCGCGGCGCGAATCGAGGCAAGGTGTCGCCGATCCTCGGCACAACGCGCGGCGAAGCCGGCATCCTCCTGCTCGGCAATCGCCAGCAACCGCGCGGTGGCCGCGCACAGCGGCGGCGCCAGCGCCTGACCGATTGTGCTGCGCAGGAACACCCAGCTACCCTCTTTGCGCCGCTCCGCCAGGCCCGCGTCGCACAGGATGCGGATGTGGCGTGAGACGCGCGGCTGGCTCTGCCCCAAAACCTGCGCACATTCGCCTACCGCCAGCTCCATAGCGCTGAGCAGGCGCATGATGCGCAGCCGCGTCGGGTCGGCAAGCGCGCGAAGGGTGGGGTCAATCTGCATGGTCATCGGCTTTGGTTGCCATCATATAAAGAATTCTTTATATGATGGCAACCGTGCGGCCGACAAAACCGTCCCGAACCCGAGCGGTGGTTTGCCGCTTGCCGTTCGCGGCCAAGCCTTTAGGGTGGGGCACCCGCCAAATCGGCCCGCGCTAAGGCCAAGAGGTTTACCGTTATGCAACGCTTTTTCGCCGCCCACCGTATCGTTCTAGCTGCCACCGGGCTTGCCGCCTCGCTGGTGCTCGCTGGCTGTGGCCATTCGGACAAGGCCGGCGATCCGGTCTCCGCCGACAATGTCGAGATGCCTGCCGAGGAAGCGCTGAGCGGCGTCACCGCTGCCCCGACGCCGGACCCCTCGGCCAATGCCACCGACGCTGCGACGGATTCGCCTGTTGGAGACAGCGCGGTCCCCGCCAATAGCGCGGCCACACCCGCGGCGAAACCCGCGCCGACGGCCAAACTTGGCGCTACCCCGGCCCAGTGACTATTCTGCGGTAACCCGGCCCCGCCCCGCCTTCACCGCGCCGCGCCGCTTCTTGCCCGCCAGCCGCTCGGTCTTGCCGATACGGTTGAGCCGGCTGCGCGCGCGTTTTTCGGGTAGGTCGAACGCCTCGCGCAGCAATGCCGCCAGTTTCTCGCGGGCATCGGCGCGGTTGGCCTCTTGCGTGCGGAACCGCCGCGCCGCCAGCACGATCTCGCCTGCCGCCGTCATGCGGCTGCCCGCCAGCGTCTTGGCGCGCGCAAACACCGCCTCGGGCAGGCGCAAGGCATAGAGGTCCAGCCGCAACTGCACAGCGGTGGCGAGCTTGTTGACATTCTGCCCGCCGGGGCCGGTCGCGGCGATAAAGCTCTCGCTGAACAAGGTAGCGGCGCGTTCGATCGCCAGATCGGCGGTGTCACTCATCGGGATCGGGATCCGGCGCTTCGTCGGCAAAGCCCAGCGCCGCGAAATCTGCGGGCATCGGCGCCACCGCGCTGATCGGTGGCTTGTCGCCGCGCGCGATGCTCAGCCCTGCGGCATGCAGCATTGTGCGCGGCCCCCCCGCGACCAGCCCGGCGCCATAGACCGGATCGCCCAAGAGCGGCGTACCGAGCCCCGCCGCCGCGTGAATGCGGATCTGATGCGTGCGCCCGGTCTCGGGGCGAAATTCGATCAGGCTGAGCCCATCCCGCTCAGCCAGAATGCGCCAATGGGTGATCGCGGGCTTGCCCTTGCGCGCGGGGATCATCCGCCAGCCCGCCTCGGCGCTGCTGATCTTGCTGAGCGCCAGATCGATGGCCCCCTCCGCCGCCGGCAACGCACCCGCCACCACGCCGAGATAGCGCTTGGTCACCTCACGCGCCTCGAACGCTGCCGAAAACCGCTTTAGCGCCTTGGGATTGCGCGCCAGCAGCAGGCAACCCGACGTGTCCCGATCAAGGCGGTGGACCGGCATCGGCAACCGCTGAAACCCCAAAGCCAGCGACGGCAGATAATCCTCAAGGCATCCCCCCCCGGCGCGCGGGCGATCGAGCGGCAGGCCGCCGGGCTTATCGATGACCAGAGCCTCGCCGTCTTCGAACAGAATGGGAATTTCCATCAGATTGCCTTCGCAATTCGGCGCAAGGCCTCGGTTAATTTGGCCTCGTCGGCGGCAAAGCTGATGCGGAAACCATCGGCGCCGCCAAACGCGCTCGCCGCCACCACCGCGACCCCGGCCTCCAGCAGATGCAGTGCCAGCGCCTCGTCCCCGTCTTGGTTGCTGCCCCAGGCGCCGAACCGGTGCATCAAGGGCGCGGCGTCGACCATGCAGTAAAACGCCCCGTCGGGCAGCGGCGCGCTGAGCCCCGGGATAGCGTTGATCGCGGCGACCACGCTGTCACGCCGGTTTCGAAACCGCTCGCGCCATTCGGCCAGGAACGCCTGCGGACCCTCGAAAGCCGCCACCGCCGCCGCCTGCGAGATCGAGGAGGGGTTGCCGGAGGAATGCGACTGCAACCGCTCCATCGCCGCGATCAGCCACGCCGGCCCCGCCGCCACGCCGATGCGAAAGCCGGTCATCGCATGGCTTTTGGAGACGCCCGAGACGGTCAGCACCCGGTCAGCCAGATCGGGGCACACCACCGCCAGCGTGGCATGCGCGCCGGGCGTATAACGCAGCGGGGCGTAAATATCGTCGCTCAGCACCAACACATCGGGATGCCGTGCCAGCACCGCGCCCAGCGCGAGCAAGTCCTCGGCCGAATAAGTCGCGCCGGTCGGGTTACCCGGGCTGTTGAGCAGCAGCCAGCGCGTGCGGGGCGTGATCGCGGCCTCCAATTGCGCGGCCGTGATGCGAAAACCGCCCGCCGCCGTGGTGGCAATTGGCACCACCACGCCGCCGGCAAAGCGCGTGATCTCTGGATAGCTGACCCACCACGGTGCCGGGATCAGCACCTCGTCGCCTGGGTTCAGCGTGGCGAGTAATGCGTGGAAGATCGCCTGCTTGCCTCCGGCGCTGACGGTGATCTGGTTCGCCGGCACATCCAGGCCCAGATCGCGCGCGAAATGCAGCGCGGCGGCATTTTTCAGCCGCGCGGTGCCCCCAACCGCAGTATATTTGGTGTCACCGGCATCGAGCGCGGATTTGGCGGCGGCGATAACATGCGGCGGGGTGGCGAAATCGGGCTCGCCTACCGAGAGCGAGATGATGTCGGCGCCCCCTTCACGCAAGGCGATGGCGCGGTCGGTCATCGCGGTGGTGCGCGATGCTGCGATCCGGCTGAGGGCGGCGGAAATCACGTCAGTAACACCGCCGGCATCAAGCCCCGCAAAGCATTGCCGATAAAGAACCCCCCCGCCAGATCGTCCAGCGTAAGCTCGGCCTCCACCGCGCGCCCACCCTCGATCAGCGAGCGCCGCAGCACCCCACCGAGCAGGCCCAACGTAGCTGGCGGGGTCAGCAATCCCCCTCCTTCACTGACAATAGCACTGCGCGCGACAAACAGATTGGTGAAGCACCCCTCGGTCAGCAAGCCATCGTCGCGCAGGAACAGGCATTCATCGGCCCCGGCACCGCGCGCCGCCCGCACCCCCGCCTCGTAAAAGCCCCGGTCGCTGGTTTTATGCGCCAGCCGCCAGTCGCCGCTATCGACGGGCAGCGGCAGTACCGCGCAGACCATCGGCCTGGCGGGCACCTCTGGCAGCGGACTGACCTCCAGCGCGGTCGCCCCGCTGCGCGCCAGCACCAGCCGCAGTTTGGCGGGCGCCTCGGCCGCAAAGCACAGCGCCTGAATCGCGTTGCGCGCGGCGTGCCGATCGAACGCAAAGCCCAAGGCGGCGGCGCTGGCGCCGATCCGCTCCAGATGCAGTGGCAGCAGCGCGATGCCGTCCTCCGGGGTAAAACGCATAGTCTCGATCAGGTCGAACTGGGCAATACCATTTCCGGCAACGCTTTCCCCCGGCATTGGCTTGGCCACGAAACCCCCCTTGATCAGACACTCACGCCATTCGGCGTGCCCCCGCGAATCGGCGACGATGGCCGAGCCGACCCCCATCACCGCCCGGCCATCGCCATGCGGTCCGGGCGTCAGCCGCAGCGTGCGGATTGCCACATTGAATGCCGCATCGCCAGCGGCTTGTTCGGCATCACGCGCCGGATCGATCCGGCCGATGGCACCACAATAGGCTCCGCGCGGGCTCGCCTCATGTGCGGCGATCAGCTCCATCGCGCGGATTTTGGGCGCACCGGTGATCGAGCCGCAGGGGAACAGCGCGCGCAGCAGGTCGTTGATGCCGCGATCGCCGCGCAATTGCCCGCGCACCGTGCTGACCATCTGATGCAGGCTGGGGTAGGTTTCGATGGCGAAGGCGCCCTCCACCCCCACGCTGCCCGGCGCTGCCACCCGCGACAGATCGTTGCGCATCAGGTCGACGATCATCAGGTTCTCGGCGCGGTCCTTGCCCGAATTGACCAGCGCCTCCTTCAGCGCGGCATCCTCGGCCACCGTGCGCCCGCGCGGCGCGGTGCCCTTCATCGGGCGCGCGGTGACCGTGCCCGCATCGACCGCGAAGAACAGCTCGGGCGACAGGCTGAGCAGCCAATGTGCGCCGTCGAAGATAACCCCGCCATGCGCCCCGCCACCCGACCGCCGCAGCCCGGCATACAACGCCAGCGGATCACCGCGCCAGCTGCCCGCCAGCGGAAAGGTCAGGTTCGCCTGATAGATGTCGCCCGCGACGATGGCGCTTTGCATCGCCGCGAACGCGCGGAGATATTCGCCCTGCGACACCTGCGGCTCCATCGGGCCGATGCGCGCGGGGCCGAAATCGCGGCGGCTCTGCGCCAGCCACTCCGGCACCGCCGCCACCTCGATCGCCTCGCAGGCGTCAAAAGCGCCGAACCACACCAGCGGGCCGTCCGCGCCGCAACGCGACGCCGCCAGTGGAGCCAGCCGGGGCTCCAGCGCCAACCCCGCCTCATAGGCGAAATAGCCGGCGAGATGGCGCCCGGCGCGGTGCAATCGGTCCAGCCTGGCCAGCGCGGGTTCGACCTCGGCGGAGGTCCGGGCGATCACCACCTCGGCAGGATCGCGATAGAGCATCGCGCCGCGCGCCGCCGGGCTGGCATCATCCAGCAGCACGAAGGGCGCATCGGAGCGTGCGGGAGGCGGGGGCAGGGGTGGTGGGGGCAGGGGTGGCGGAGGCGGGGGTGGTGGGGGCGGGGCGGGCATAGCGGTGCGGGCTTACAGGGGGATGGCCTCAGCGCGCAATCGCTTCGCGCGCAATCAAGCCTCAGCCGAAGCCTTCCTCCAGAAACCGCTCAGCCAGCGCGGCCATAAACGCCGCACCCATCGGCATTACGCTTTCGTCCAGAACCATGCGCGGCGAGTGGATGCCGCAGCAGCTGGCCCAGTCACTGCCATCATGCGCCGCGCCCAGAAAGAACATCGCGCCGGGCACTTTCTCCAGCACATAGGCGAAATCTTCGGCACCCATGATCGGCGCGGGCAGGCGGTGAAAGGCCTGCGCCCCGAACAGGTCTTGCGCCGCACGCTCCCCGAATGCCACCGCGTGCGCGTTGCAGAGCGTCACCGGAAAGCCCGGGCTGATCGTTACCGCCGCGGCCTGCCCATGCGCTGCTGCGATGCCTTCGGCCAGCTGCGTGACCGCCGCGTGCAGCCGTGTGCGATGTCCGGCAGAAAGACTGCGCAAAGTACCCTTCAGCCGCGCGGTGTCGGGGATGACATTATGCGTCGTGCCGGCGTCGATCCGCGCCACGGTGACCACCACCGGGTCATGCGCATCGAACTGCCGCGTGACCAGGCTCTGCAAGGCCAGCACGATCTCACACGCCACCGGGATCGGGTCGCGCGTCTGGTGCGGCATCGAGGCATGGCCGCCGCGCCCGGTAATTTCGACCTCGAACATATCGGCCGCAGCCATCAGCGCGCCGGCCCGCCCTGCGATCAGCCCGTGTGGCGAATTGGGCATAACATGCAGCGCGAAGGCGGCATCGGGCAGCGGATCGAGCAGCCCATCATCCAGCATAAACCGCGCGCCGTGCCAGCCCTCCTCGCCCGGCTGAAACATCAGATAGACCTCGCCGGCCCAATTTGCGCGCCGCGCCGCCAGCATCTCCGCCGCGCCGACCAGCATCGCGACATGCGCATCATGGCCGCAGGCATGCATCACCCCCGGCGTCGCCGAGGCATAGGCGAGGCCGGTCTCCTCGGGCATCGGCAGCGCGTCCATATCGCCGCGCAGCAACACCCGGCGCGGGGCCTGGCCGGGGGCATGGCCAGAAATCCCGCCGGTCAACACGCCGACCAGCCCGCTGGTCGAAGGCCCCTCGCGCCAGACGATCGGCACATGCGCCAGCGCGGCGCGGATCTTGGCGGCGGTGCGTGGGGTGTGGAGGCCAAGCTCGGGCTCTGCATGGATCGCGCGGCGCAGCGCGGTGAGCTTGTCGCCTAGCCTGATAGATACAGCGGTGGTCATGCCGCGATGATACGCCGCCCTCGGCAAAGCGCAATCGGGGCAGGATCAATGGCGTGTTGGGCCGCCGCCCTCGGCTTGAGCTTGCCCATCGCGCCGTTTCGGGCAAATACCCGCGCAATGTGTTGAAAAACGACTGCGTGCCTGATGCGAAATCCCCAGGCCGACGTCCAAAACGCCCGCAGCTGATGGTAAATAGCAGGCTTGGCGAGGACGATCAATTGCGCCAGACCCTATGCCCAGACCCTATGCTATGCTCCGACAGCAGCTCATCCTCCAATACCGCCGGGGCTTCAGCCCACCTGCGCCAAAATTCGCCGCGCCGCCCGCTCATGCGCCGCGATGGACCACACCATCAGCGGGTTCAGCGCAGCCACCAGCCACAGGAAATACCAGGCCGGGCTCCCCGCCAGCATCGACAGGCCGAGGATGATCGCGCGCGGATTGGGGCCCAGCACCTCCAGCGGCCTGAGAAGCGGCGCGGCCTTCGCGCGGGCGGCGGCGCGAATCGCCTCACGCGCGGCCGGATCGCCATCAGATCGCGCTACCGCCGCATCGACAAGCGCAGCCCCCGTCGAGGTCGCCGCCGCGACTTTCAGATAGATCCCCACCAGCGTCCCCAGCCCGTGCCGCCGAGTCGCCGATCCTTCGCCATCATGCGTGTGGCGCAGCCAGGGCTTGTCATAGACCCAATATTGATAGGAGCGCCGCTGCACCTCGACATGGTTGGCCTGGACCGCATGGCTGATCCCCGCCGCCACCGCCAGCAGCCATCCCCAGCCGCCGATCTGCCGCGCCAGCAACCAGCCCAGAATTAGATACAGCACGGTATGGCTGAGGTAATCGCAGGCGCCGTCCACCATCTCGCCGATCGGGCTGGCACGTCCGGTGATCCGTGCCAGATCGCCATCGGCACCGTCCACCACGTGCCAGATCATGTGCAATGCCATGCCGATCAGCGTTGAGATTGGCCAATATTCGGGATGGGCATAGGCGATCCCCGCCGCGACCACGCAGGCCCCGCCTATCACCGACACCATGTTCGGGGTGATCGGTGTCCGCGCCAACAGCAGTGCCAGCCGCCATGACAGCGGGTGATAGATGCGGAAATTCAGCCAATCTTCCAGCTCGCGCGGGCGCAGGTGGGGCTGGGTGAGGGGTGCCGTCATCTGAGTTCCCGTTTATGCGCTGCGCTGCGCATGCGCCGCGATAGGCTGCGCCGCCGCTATACAGACCTGCGCGGAATCCACTAGGGCGGGCGGATGGGCCGGCGGGAACCGGCGCCGAATCGCCTTGCACGGGTTGCGCATCGGCATGAGGAGTTCGCGGCGAATCGGTGCGAAGCGAATTTTCGGCAAAACAATCGCTGCGCAGGCTGGACCTTTGGGCCCTGATCGTGTCAAGCGGGCTCCTTGCCGTCGCTACCTGGCGGCGCGGGCGGGCGGCGACGGGGCGACAATAGTGGTGGGACCGGGCGTGGCCATCCGGGTACACCCGCCTGGAACATCCCGGTATGTGCCAGCCAACGTGCTTGACCAAACGCAAACTTCTTGCTTTTGGCGCTCGATTTCACAATGACGCGGGTTTGCACCAGACCATCGCAGTCTGCCTAGAGGGACCGATTTGATGAAACCAATTAAGGTCGCCGTGATCGGGGTCGGCAATTGCGCCAGCTCGCTGGTCCAGGGCGTCGCCTATTATCGCTCGAACAATTCCTCGCAGGGGCTGATTCACGACCGCATCGGCGGATATGGTGCCGGCGACGTGGACTTCGTGATGGCGGTCGATGTCGACGCGCGCAAAGTTGGCAAGGACATCTCCGAAGCGATCTTCTCCGCGCCCAATTGCACCGCGGTGTTCCAGGAAGACGTGGCGAACAGCGGCACCAAGGTGATGATGGGCCGCATTCTGGACGGCGTTGCCGACCATATGACCAATGCCGGCGACAAGGGCTTCATCCTGTCCGACGCGCCCGAGGCCACGCACGAGGGCATTGTCGCCGCGCTGCGCAGCACCGGGGCGGAGGTTCTTCTCAACTTCCTCCCGGTCGGTTCGCAGGAAGCGACCGAATTCTACCTCGAATGCGCGCTGGAGGCGGGCGTTGCGGTGGTCAATTGCATGCCGGTATTTATCGCCAGCCGCCCCGAATGGGAAGCCCGTTTCCGCGAGAAGCGTGTGCCGATCGTCGGTGACGACATTAAGGCCCAGATCGGCGCCACCATCGTCCACCGCGTGCTGTCCAGCCTGTTCGGCGCGCGCGGCGTCAACATCGAGCGGACTTATCAGCTCAACACCGGCGGCAACACCGACTTTATGAACATGCTCGACCGTCAGCGGCTGGGCAGCAAGAAGACCTCCAAGACCGAAGCGGTGCAGTCGATGCTGGCGCAGCGGCTGGCGGATGAGAACATCCATGTCGGCCCGTCCGACTATGTGCCTTGGCAAAAGGACAACAAGCTGTGTTTCCTGCGGCTTGAGGGCACGCAATGGGGCAATGTGCCGATGAACCTGGAGCTGCGGCTCTCGGTCGAGGACAGCCCGAATTCGGCGGCCTGCGTGCTCGACGCGATCCGTTGCTGCAAGATCGCGCTGGAGCGCGGTGAGGGCGGGGCGCTGATCGGTCCCTCCGCCTATTTCTGCAAGCATCCGCCGCAGCAGTTCAACGACGATACCGCCGCGCAGATGGTTGAGGAATATATCGCCGACGCTGCCCTCGCGGCCGAGTGATTTCAGAAAGGTAGATGCGATGGGGGGTACCCACTCGCGCTCCCATTTATGTCGACGGCGTGTATCGATCAGGCAGGGCATGAGGCCGCACCGCCGGAGGTTATAATGCTTCGGCGCGGCATTGCGCAACGCCGAACCGGCGCAAAATCGCCGAAAAATAACGGGGTTTGGGCCTAAGGCTCCAAGACTTCCACTTCCCTCCCTGGAAACCGGACGGGCCGCATGGATGCGCTGATCATTGCCGCCGGTTTCGGCAGCCGGCTGGCCGGGCTGTCTCCCTGCAAGCCGCTGACTCCGATTGCCGGGGTGCCGCTGATCGAGCTTGGCGTGCGTCAGGCGCGGGCCGCGGGCGCGGCGCGGGTGGTGGTGGTGACCGGGCATGAGGCCGAGCGGCTGGAAGCGTTCCTGCCCGGCCTCGGCGCGCGCGCCGGCATTCCCGTTGTGGCGGAAAGGGTGGCCGACTGGTCGCTGCCCAATGGCTATTCGGTGATGGCGGGCGCGGCGCGAATCTCCGGCGACTATCTTCTGATGATGGCCGACCATATCTTTGCCGCGCCGATCCTGAACAATCTGGCGCAAACCGGCGGCGCGGACGGGGCCAAAGACTGGGGCGTGACGCTGGCGATCGACCGGCGCGTCGTCAGCCCGCTGATCGACCCCGACGATGCCACCTGGGTCCGCACCGCATTAAATGGCCGGATCATCACCATCGGCAAGACCATCGCGCCCTATGATGCGGTCGATTGCGGCGCCTTCCTTGCCACACCCGAACTGGCCGGGGCCATCGCTGCGGCCATCACTGCGGGCAAGGCGGGCAGCCTGTCCGACGGGATGCAGCGCCTTGCCGAGGCCGGCCGCGCGGCAACCATGGATGTCGGCGAGGGCTGGTGGATGGACGTCGACGACCCGCGCGCCCACGCCATCGCGGAGGTTCAGGCGCCGCACTATCTGCCCGAGTTCTATCGCTGAGCGTGATGACAAAAAGTGGGAACCGGTTTTTGTCGGCAAATCACGCTCTAGTGGATTGATTTTGACATTTGCATCCCCTGGCGGTTGGGATGGGTCTGTAAATGTCAAAATCGTAAAACCCACTAGAATCAGAATCTTCCAGTGGTCCGAAAAGATTCGGACATTCGAGCGCGACTTGGCCTCAAGCGGTATCGAATGTCAGAATCGGACCACTAGGTCGGCGAGATCAGGGATAGGTCAGGTGGATATGCGAGGTCAGCCCGTTGCGGTGGATCGTCATCCGCACCGAATCGAACGAAGGCAGGCCCAGCAGCGTCGGCGGATTGTTCGAAAATCCGTAAGCCTCCGCCGGTAGCCCAATCGCGGTGCGGTCGAATTTGCGGTTGCCGTTTTCATCGTGATAGATCGCGATGCCATAGACGCCGGGGCGCGGCAGGAACACGCAGGTCACCGTATCCCCCGCCACCGCGCGCGTCCGCCCGACATAGAGCGAGCCGTTGTGGATCAGGAACCGGCTCGAATCGTCGGGGTACACGGTGATGGCGATCTCGCCGCGCGAACTGCGCACGCCGGTCACCACCAGGCGCAGCCAGTTGCCGCTGACCGGGCCAGTGCAGCCTTCGGGCGCGCGGGCCGCTTCGGTCGCTGGCTGGGCCATAGGCGTCGACAGCGGCAGGATGGTCCCGCACAGCGCGGCGACAAACGCGCAGAGGCGGAATTTGGGCAGGGACATACGATTCATCCTGGAAGGCCGTACTCGCCCGGAATTTTATCCGGTTTCGACTGGCATGGCGCCGCGTGGTTCCCCCGCCCCCCCCGGGCAGACAGATCGTTTTGTGTCTCTAGCGGTTAAAATTCCGGTTGACCAGAGCAGCGCCGGGCAGCGGCGGGCATCCTGCGCCATTTTGGTCTAACTGTGTGGAAAATGGTGGGTGCGCGGCTTGCCCGCGCGATGCCGGCTGGTTAAGCGCAAGGCAGAGGCTTTCCGCCTTTACAGGTCGATCTTTTCCGGCTCGCCGCGCCCGAACGAACGATTGGCCTTTGAAAAGGTTCGGCCTTCAAAAAGGTTCGCTAATGCCCGCGTCGATGCCAGCTGCCCCTGCGTACCCGCTGATTGCGCCGTCGATCCTGTCCGCCGATTTCGCGCGGCTGGGCGAGGAAGTGCGCGCGATCGATGCCGCCGGGGCCGATTGGGTGCATGTCGACGTGATGGACGGGCATTTCGTGCCCAACCTGACGATTGGCCCGGCGGTGGTGAAGGCGCTGCGTCCGCATACCGCCAAAGTGTTCGATGTGCATCTGATGATATCGCCGGTCGATCCGTTCCTGGCCGATTTCGCGGCGGCGGGCGCCGATATCATCACCGTCCACCCGGAGGCGGGGCCGCACACGCATCGCACGGTTCAGGCGATCAAGGGCCTCGGCAAACTGGCCGGCGTGTCGCTCAACCCGGCCACGCCTGCCAAGATACTCGATTACCTGATCGACGAGGTGGATCTGGTCCTGGTGATGAGCGTCAACCCCGGCTTCGGTGGTCAGCGTTTCATCAGCAGCCAGTTGCGCAAGATCGAGGCGATTCGCAAGATGATCGACAAGACCGGGCGCGATATCAGGCTGGAGGTCGATGGCGGCATCGATGTCGAAACCGCCAGATTATGCGTGACGGCCGGGGCCGATGTGCTGGTCGCCGGCACCGCGACGTTCAAGGGCGGCGCGGCGTGCTATGCCGCCAATATCGCCGCGTTGAAGGGGGGCATTGCCTGATGGCGGATACCTGGACTGTCGCCGAAAAGCGGCGCGGCAAGGGTGCGCGTGATGCGGCTGCGGTCCAGCCCGCCCCCGCCCCCGCCCCCGCCACGGCCCCCGCAATGCCGCTGGGCGTCGACGGCGATCCCGATGGCAATGGCCTGCTGATCACTCCGCTGGCGCCGCATACCCCTGGCCCGATGGATGGTCAGGTGATCGAGCCGGGCCGCGCGCTGGCGCTCGCTGATTTCGCCCCGCCCAGCCTTGGCGCGGGGGAGCGGCTGATCCGGCTGGCCTACCGCCTCGGCGTGCCCGGCCCGGCGCTGACCGCGCCGTTTCGCAAGCCGGCCAAGCCGCGCCTTCTTGCCACCGTGACCAATCCGCTGCCCGGCGACCGCGCCGCGGGCACCGCGCTGCGGGCCGGGCATTTCCTCGTTCACGGGCTGAAGCTGGCGATTGCGCAGGTCGATTTTGCCGGCGCCGGGCGTCTGGCGCCGCCGGTGGCGCGGATGGTCCATGGCTTCCGCTGGCTGGCCGATCTGGAGGCGGCGGGGCACCGCGAGCAGGTCTCGCCGGTTGCCGAACGCATCCTGGCCGCGTGGCTGGCGGCCAATGGCAAGCTGCCCTCGCGCCCCGGCAAGGGTGACGCGTGGAGCGTGGCCAACACCGGCTCGCGGCTGCTCGGCTGGCTGGTCCATGCGCCGCTGATCCTGTCGGGGCCGGACAAGGCGCTACGCGCACGTACCCTTGCGGCGATCACCGATACCGCGCGCTGGCTGGACCGCAACATCGCGCGCGGCGAGGATGTGTTGGCGCAGGTGGCGGGGTGGTGCGCGATCACCGCCGCCGGGCTGCTGCTGCCCGAGGGGGCGCCGCGCCGCCTGTATGGCGAGGCCGGGCTGATCCACGCCTTGGGCGAGCTGGTGGGCGATGATGGCGGCATTCTGTCGCGCAGCCCGCTGGGCCAGATCGAGGCACTGGAACTGCTGGTGCGGCTGATCGCCTGTTATCGCGCTGCCCGCCGGGAGCCGCCGGCGGCGGTCACCGCGATGGTGGCGCTGCTGGTGCCGCCGCTGCTGGCGCTGACGCATGGCGACGGTACGCTGGGCAGCTGGCAGGGCAGCTGGGCGGTGTCGGCGGAGGACATATCGGGGCTGATCGCCGCTACTGGCGTGCGCACCCGCCCGCTGCGCGATGTGCGGCAATGGGGCTATCAGCGGGTGTCGGCGGGCAAAAGCCTGCTGGTGTTCGATGCCGCGCCGCCGCCCTTGGCCCGCCACGCGCGCAGCGGCTGTGCATCGAGCCTGGCCTTTGAGCTCAGCCATGCGGGGCAGCGGATCATCGTCAATTGCGGCGGGGCGGCGGCGGCAGGCGGCTTGATGCCGGTGCGGCTGGAGCAGGGCCTGCGCGCCACGGCGGCGCATTCGACGCTGGTGCTGGATGATGCCAATTCCACCGCGGTGCTCATCAATGGCGGGCTGGGCACCGGCGTGTCGGAGGTCGAGGTCGATCGCCGCACGCTGGACGGCGAGGGCGGGGGGCGCAGCGCTTTTGGCGCAACAAGGCTGGAGGCCAGCCACGACGGCTATGCCGCGCGCTATGGCCTGACGCACCGCCGCATCCTGATCCTGCGCGACGATGGCACCGAATTGCGCGGCGAAGACGTGCTGCTGCCCAGCGGGCGCAAGGCCAAGCGCGGCATGGTCGGTTTCGCGATCCGCTTTCATCTGGGCGCCGGGATCGAGATCGGGCGCTCCGACGATGGGCAGGGCGTGGGCATGGCACTGGCCGATGGCAGCTATTGGCAGTTCCGCATCGGCGGCGGCGCCGATGTGGCCGAGGTCAGCATTGAGGAAAGCATCTGGGGCGATGGCCAGGGCCGCCCGCTGCCGGTGCAGCAGCTGGTGATACAGGGCAAGGTGTCGCGCGGCGGCGGCAATTTTGGCTGGCTGCTCAAGAAGATGGGGTGAGGCGGGCTTATTCGCGCCGATGTCCACGGGTTTTACGGGCCGGGATTGGCCGAATCGGGCAATATCCCTATGAGGCGGGCGCATCCCCAACCCCAACCTCAACCCGAACCCCAACCTCAAACCCTTGCCTGTGAGACGCCCCAATGACCGATATCGTCCCTATCAAACGCGCGCTGCTTTCGGTTTCGGACAAGAGCGGCCTGGTCGAACTGGGCCGGGCTTTGGCGGCGCAGGGCACGCATCTGGTCTCGACGGGGGGCACTGCCAAGGCATTGCGCGAGGCTGGGCTGGCGGTGTCCGACATTTCCGACCTCACCGGTTTCCCCGAGATGATGGACGGGCGGGTCAAGACGTTGCACCCCAAGGTGCATGGCGGGCTGCTGGCGGTGCGCGACAATCCGGAGCATCTGGCATCAATGGCGGAGCATCAGATTGGCGCGATCGATCTGGTGGTGGTCAACCTCTATCCGTTTGCCGCCACCGTGGCGAAGGGCGCCGCGCGCGACGAGATCATCGAGAATATCGACATTGGCGGGCCCTCGATGGTCCGCTCGGCGGCGAAGAATCATGCGCATGTCGCCATCGTCACCGACCCTGCCGATTACGCGATGGTGGCGCGGGGGCAAACCACGCTGGAGGAGCGGCGCAAACTGGCCGCCAAGGCCTATGCCGCCACCGCCGCCTATGATGCCGCGATCAGCCAATGGTTCAGCAAGGTCGATCAGGGCGAACAGTTCGGCCCATGCCGGGTGATGGGCACCCGGCTGGTCAGCACGCTGCGCTATGGCGAAAACCCGCATCAGCAGGCTGCGCTGTACCTGCCCGATGGCCCGCATATCAGCGGCATCGCCGGCGCGTTTCAGGTGCAGGGCAAGGAGCTGTCCTACAACAATTACAATGACGCCGATGCCGCGCTGGAATTGGTGGCGGAATTCCGCGATGGGCCGCCCACCGTGGTGATCGTCAAGCACGCCAACCCCTGCGGCGTGGCAACGGGCGCGACGCTGGCCGAGGCCTATGAGGCGGCGTTGCACTGCGATTCGGTCTCGGCATTCGGCGGAATCATCGCGGTCAACCGCCCGCTTGACGGCCCGACCGCCGAGGCGATCAGCGGCATCTTTACCGAGGTTGTCGTCGCCCCAGATGCCGACGAAGCGGCCAGGGCGGTGTTCGCGAAAAGGAAGAACCTGCGCTTGCTGCTGACCGGGACGTTGCCCGATCCGATGCGCGGCGGCCTGACGACGAAGATCATCGCTGGGGGCGTGCTGGTGCAAAGCCGCGACAATGGCCATGTCACGCAGGCGATGCTCACCCAGGCCAGCAAACGCGCGCCGACGCCGCAGGAGCTGGCCGATTGCCTGTTCGCTTGGACCGTGGCCAAGCACACCAAGAGCAACGCCATCGTCTATGCCAAAGACGGGGTGACGGCGGGCATCGGCGCGGGCCAGATGAACCGGCGTGACAGCTCGCGCATCGCCGCGATGAAGGCGAAGGAGGCCGCCGAAACCTACGGCTGGACCGCCCCGCGCACCGTCGGCAGCGCGGTCGCCTCGGACGCCTTCTTCCCCTTCGCCGATGGCTTGCTGGCCGCGGCCGAGGCGGGCGCAACGGCGGTGATCCAGCCCGGCGGATCGATGCGCGACGGCGAGGTGATCGCGGCGGCGGATGAGGCTGGTCTCGCTATGCTGTTCACCGGCATGCGGCATTTTCGGCATTGACGGGTCCGTAGTTGTTGCTGCATTGCAGCAATTCGTCGCATCCGACCGCCGGTTCGTCGCAGGCTGGCGCATGTTTGGCTGTTGTTAACGCGGATGGGTGGACATAGGGCTCGCCGATTCGCCGGCCCTCCTCATCGAAGCGCAGAACCATGATGCCGCTGTTCCACTCAGGTCTGTACCGCTCCTTCGGCATCGGCTTTGTGCTGGGCGCAATTGCGGTATGTGCGGTGTTCGGCGGCGGAGCCGGATCGGTGCCGGGCGGCGGCGTGGTGCCTTCGGCGATCGCCGCGCCGCATCGCTGAAGCCCCAGCACTGAGGCCTCAGGACTGAGGCATGCCGGCGGGGGTTTCGCTTTGCTGCCCCGCGCCCTATATCGCCCCTATGGCGCAGCATCAGCATCACGAACACGCTGGCGAGGGACTGGTCGAGGCAGCGCAGCACGCGTTGATCGCGGCGGGCGAGCAATGGACCGATATGCGCGGCGCGGTGTTCGCGGCGTTGGCGGCGCAGGACAGACCGGTCTCGGCCTATGACATCGCCGATGGCGTCACCGCCGGGCGGGGGCGCAGGGTTGCACCCAACAGCGTCTATCGCATCCTCGACCTGTTCGTGCGTACCAACCTCGCGCGGCGGGTCGAAAGCGCCAACGCCTATATCGCCAACAGCCACCCCGGTTGCCGGCACGATTGCATCTTCCTGATCTGCGACCAATGCGGCCAGGCGGTGCATATCGATGATGACCGGCTGACCGGCGCATTGATCGCCGCGGCGGGCGAGGCGGGCTTTGCCCAAGCGCGCCCGGTGGTGGAAATCCGGGGAATTTGCGCGGATTGCCGGGGTTAGACAGTCCGCTTTCTACCGTGTAATACGCCCGGCATGGACCATACGAACGAGCCGAGCCTGCTGGACGGGGTGTTGTATCCTTCGGACATGCGTGGGTTTAGTGGGGGTGAGCTGCGGCGTTTGGCGGATGAGGTTCGTGCTGAGCTGATCGGGTCGGTGGGTCAGACTGGGGGGCATCTGGGGTCGGGGCTGGGGGTGGTTGAGCTGACCGTGGCGCTGCATTATGTGTTTGACACGCCGCGTGACCGGCTGATCTGGGACGTTGGGCATCAGGCCTATCCGCACAAGATCCTGACCGGGCGGCGGGGCGCGATGCGCAGTCTGCGGCAGGGCGGCGGGCTGTCGGGCTTCACCAAGCGGTCCGAGAGCGAGTATGATCCGTTCGGCGCGGCGCATTCGTCCACGTCGATTTCCGCCGCGCTGGGCTTTGCGGTGGCCAACAAGATCGCAGGCGCGGCCGGCAAGGCGATTGCCGTGATCGGCGACGGCGCGATGTCGGCAGGCATGGCCTATGAGGCGATGAACAATGCCGGGCAGGCTGGCAACCGGCTGGTCGTGATATTGAACGACAATGACATGTCGATCGCGCCGCCGGTGGGCGGGCTGTCGGCCTATCTGGCGCGGCTGGTGTCAAGCAGGCCATTTCTGACCTTTCGTGATCTGGCACGGCGGATCTCGCGGCATCTGCCCGAGCCGCTGCATATCGCGGCGCGCAAGACCGATGAGTTTGCGCGCGGGCTGGCGATGGGCGGCACGCTGTTCGAGGAGCTGGGGTTTTATTACGTCGGGCCGATCGACGGGCATAATCTGGATCAACTGATTCCGGTGCTGGAGAATGTGCGCGATGCCGGCGAAGGCCCGTGCTTGGTCCATGTCGTCACGCAAAAGGGCAAGGGTTACGCCCCGGCCGAGCAATCGGCCGACAAGTATCACGGCGTGCAAAAATTCGACGTGATCACCGGCGAGCAGGCCAAAAGCGCCGCCGGGCCGCCGTCCTATACCGGGGTGTTCGCCAAGGCGCTGGTCGCGGAAGGCACCCGCGACCCCACGATCTGCGCGATTACCGCCGCGATGCCATCGGGCACCGGCCTCGACAAATTTGCCGAGCTGTTCCCGAACCGCGCCTTTGACGTCGGCATCGCCGAGCAGCACGGGGTGACCTTTGCAGCGGGGCTGGCGGCGCAGGGCATGCGGCCGTTCTGCGCGATATATTCCACGTTCCTGCAACGCGCCTATGATCAGGTGGTGCATGACGTGGCGATCCAGAACTTGCCCGTCCGCTTTGCGATCGACCGCGCCGGGCTGGTCGGCGCGGACGGGGCGACGCATGCGGGCAGCTTCGACGTCACCTATCTGGCGTCGCTGCCCAATTTCGTGGTGATGGCGGCGGCGGATGAGGCCGAGCTGGTGCATATGGTCCACACTGCGGCCTGCCACGACAGCGGCCCGATCGCGCTGCGCTATCCGCGCGGCAACGGCACCGGGGCGGCACTGCCGGCAACCCCCGAGCGGCTGGAGATCGGCAAGGGGCGGATTGTGCGCGGCGGTTCCGGGAAAGTCGCGATCCTGTCGCTGGGCACGCGACTGGCCGAGGCGCTGAAGGCCGCCGACACGCTGGAGGCCAAGGGGCTGCCCACGACGGTGGCCGACCTGCGCTTTGCCAAGCCGCTGGATGAGGCGCTGATCCGGCGCCTGTGCGCGACGCATGAGGTGGTGGTGACGATCGAGGAAGGCGCGATCGGGGGCCTTGGCGCCCACGTCCTGACCATGGCCAGCGACGAGGGCCTGACCGACGGCGACGCGGGAAACAGGGGCCTGAAAATCCGCACAATGCGCCTCCCCGACATCTTCCAGGACCACGACGCCCCCGACAAACAATACGACACCGCAAAACTCAACGCACCACACATCGTCGAGACCGTGCTCGGCGCGCTCCGGTGGAATGAGGT
>JANXUK010000025.1 GCA_025356275.1 Sphingomonadales bacterium
CCCTCACTGTCCGGTCAGGACGGCGTTTCAACAATCAGCATACAATCAACCTGGTCAGCGGCGCATCGGCAATATCAATGCCGATGCGCCGCTGTCCTTCTAATCCGCTATCCTGTGAATATACTATCCTCTGAATAAATGTATACAAGAATAAATGTATACAATATCCTCGCACCACAGCTTGTCGTCACCTGCAATTGTCGTGTACAGAACCTAAAACGTACCCTTAGGCATCGTTTCGTCGCAGACACTCCTACAATCTGTATGCTGCAATAGCACTATCTCAGCAAGAGATATTGGGATTCCCCTTTTGCCGCGCATTTCGCACTCGTCGAGAACAAGCTCGCCGCGCTTTCCCCGGTCGATAAGCGGCATTCCATTTCCCCCACAAGTGATAGTCTGCCTGCTCTCAATCTAAAAGTCGGGACGAAATAGGTGTTAGCTCGAAGCGATCCTCGTCAGAATTGTATCCATCCTCAGCATCGAGATACAGAGAGCGATAAGGCTACCCTTGGTAATCAACCCTCGCGCGGGCCGACATAGTCTTCATTCAATCAGACAAATCCCAGTTCAGACCAAGGTAGGTTTCAACTCGGCGAAGCGGACGCCAGCGCAAGCGCAGCCTGCCGTCCCCAGTGTTCGGCGGCGTGGTTCACGGCCAGCTCACGCAGGATGACCCCACCCTCGGCTGCTCTGCCCAGATGGTTCAGAACGATGCCGCGCCAGTAGAGAGATTGTAGGCTGTTGGGCAGCAGGCGCAGCGCGCGCCCCGTCGCATTCTCCGCCTCGTTTACATTCCCTGCCAGAAGATACGCCTGCGCCTGGGTGGTGGCGATCCAGGCGCGTACGTACGGTTCTGCCGCTCCCGCAAGCGCTTGTTCGCAGTCCCGGCGGGCTTCCTCTGCTTGACCAAGCAGGGCTTTCGCCGCCGCCCGCGCTCCGTACACACGCGACTGCACCGTTTTCGTCAGTTTAACCCCGGCCTTCAAACTCCAATCGGCCTGCGCAACTGCCTCGTCCGCCCATCCCCGCGAAAGCGCGATCCGACTCAGCCGCATGTGGACCACGAGCAGCCGCAGCGCGCCGAGGTTGTCTTCCGTGGGCGACTGGAGGACGCGTTCGCAGCAGGCCAGCGCCTCGTCATGCCTGTCCAGCAGGGTCAGGGCTGAAGCGCGGTATTCCAGCTCATTGAGCGCGGAAGTGTAGGGCTGCGGACCGGTATGGAGTTCAGCCAGAATCGTCTCGCGGGCGTTCAGCGCGTCCAGCGCCTGCGCGCCCCGATCCTGATACAGCATCAGACGCAGAATGCGCCGCCACAGTTCTGCCTCACCGGATTTTTCCGGCCGCAGCGTAATAGCCCGCCGCAGCAGAGCCTCGGCGCGGGGATAGTCGTTCAGCTCCTCAGCCCACCGCGCCAGCAGTCCGGCCAGCATCCAGGGATAGCGCCCGTAGAACGCCAGCATCAGGACGCCGACCACGACTGCCGTGAGCCAGCTGTCGAGCGCGTAAGCCGTAAGCATCGCCCCGCCCGCTGCCCACTCCAGACAGCCGACAAGCAGGGGCAGATGCGGCGAAGGCACAGATTTGCGGCGCAAGCGTACAAATTGATGGATGGCATAGCCGAGCGCGGCAATCTCAGCCACCGCGTAAGCGCCTATGAGGTGCAGGGAACCCTGCGATACGAACAGCATCCGCATTCCGATCAACACCAGCACAAAGAGAAGCGCAAACATCAGAACGGGCAGGATCGACAGACGCGCGTGAAAGGGCTGTCTGGCAGCTGCCGCCAGCAGGTACGCGATCAGCCCCCAGGCCAGTCCCATCCCTGCGGCGATTACTGCCAGCGTTGCTATCGCCACCAGTTCCCATACCGGGGGGCGTTCAAGGCTCTGCGTGAAAGGGCGCGGATTGCGCGTTGTCGTTGGCGCAGCCGATACCGCCTCGGAGGGTTCTAGATCGGTGTCGGCAGTGCTTCGCACCGACGCCGAAGAGGTAGTTCGCCCCGAAGTCCCGTTACCGGCCAGCAGCGCCGCGTACTGCGGATTGCGCTGTGTGCCGTAAAACCGTGCCGTGCGCTGCATTCCCCAGCTCAGGCC
>JANXUK010000059.1 GCA_025356275.1 Sphingomonadales bacterium
TGTGGATTGGCGTGCAAAAAGAGCCCTATTAGCGGGGTGATCGGCGTCCAAGAGGGAACCACCATTCCGATGGTTTAGACAGCGGCCTGGATTTGCAGGTGGCGAGATCGGGATGTTGGTGGTGGAGACAGTTGTACGGATCAGGCGCGAGCGCGCGGGCGTCAAGGGCATCAGGGAGATTGCGCGGGATTTGCGGTTGTCGCGCAAGGTGGTGCGCAAGGCGATCAATGCTCCTGAAGGGGCGTTTGACTATCATCGCACGGTTCAGCCGCTGCCCCGGATCGGGCCGTTTCAAGAGCGGCTCGACACGCTTTTGACGGAGAACGAAGCGCGGCATCGGCGTGACCGTTTGCGGATGACGCGGGTCCATGATCTGCTGCTGCGTGAAGGTTTCGAGGGATCGTATGATGCTGTCCGGCGCTATGCGCGGCGCTGGGCAGATGACCGCCGCAGGGATCCTGGCGGCGACGTGCCCGCGTTCATCCCTTTGCTGTTCAAGCCGGGCGAGGCGTACCAGTTCGACTGGAGCCACGAGGACGTGGAGATCGCGGGCAAGCCGATGCGTGTGAAGGTAGCGCACATGCGGCTGTGCGCGTCGCGGGCGGTCTATGTCCGAGCCTATCCGCGCGAGACGCAAGAGATGGTGTTCGATGCGCATGCCCGCGCATTCGTCTTTTTCGGCGGAGTGCCGATGCGCGGGATCTACGACAACATGAAGACGGCGGTGACGACCGTGTTTGTCGGCAAGGAGCGCGTGTTCAACCGCCGGTTTCTGGTCGTGGCCGATCACTACATGGTCGAGCCGACCGCCTGTTCGCCAGCGGCGGGGTGGGAGAAGGGCCAGGTCGAGAACCAGGTCCAGACGATACGCGGCCGCTTTTTCCAGCCCCGGCTGAAGTTTGCCAGCATCGAGGAACTGAACGGTTGGCTTGAGGCCGAGTGCCTGCGCTGGGCGGCGATGCACGCGCACCCCGAGCAAAAAGACATAACCGTCGCGCAGGCGCTGGAGGCCGAGCGGCCGGCGCTGCAACCGATGCTGGCGCCGTTCGATGGCTTTCACGAGACCAGCCACGCGGTGACCGGCACCTGTCTGATCAGCTTTGACCGCAACCGCTATTCCGTGGCGGCACGGGCGGTGCGCCGTGCGGTTCAGGTGCGCGCTTATGCCGACCGGATCGTGGTGCGCCTGGGGGATGAGGTTGTCGCCGAACACCCGCGCTGCTTTGGGCGCGATCGCACGCTCTATAATCCGTGGCACTATCTGCCGGTACTGGTGCACAAGCCCGGCGCGCTGCGCAATGGCGCACCATTCCAGGATTGGGCCCTGCCGCCGGCGCTGGCCCGGCTGCGGCGCAAGCTGGGCAGCGGAGACGAAGCCGATCGCCGCTTTGTCCGGGTTCTGGCCACCATATCCAGCGACGGACTGGAGGCAGTAGAGGCTGCCATCGGAGAAGCGTTCGATACCGGTGCCGCCAGCGACGAGGTAACCCTCAACATCCTGGCGCGGCGCCGTGAACCGCCAGCAGATCAGCCACTGAGCGTCGTAGTCGATCTCAAGCTCAAGCATCCGCCCCGCGCTGATTGCGCGATCTATGACACGTTGAAGGGTGAAGCGGGGCGAGGCCACAATGCAGCGGCATGAGATGATCGACGCCATGCGCGCGCTGGGCCTCAAGGGGATGGCTGGCGCGTTCGACGAGGCGGTGACCACCGGCGTACAACGCCAGCGCACCACGCCCGAGATCCTGACCGATCTGTTGCGCGCCGAAGCCGCCCACCGCCACGCGGCATCGATCCGCTACCGCATGAGCGCCACCAAACTGCCAGTGATCAAGGATCTCGACGCGTTCGTGTTCGAGGGCACGCCGATCAACGAGGAGCTGGTCCGCTCGTTGCAGGCCGGATCATTCCTGCCGGGCAGGCGCAACATCGTGCTGGTCGGCGGTACGGGAACCGGCAAGACGCACCTGGCCATCGCCATTGCCGCCAGCGTCGTACGCGCAGGAGCCCGTGGCCGCTACTTCAACACCGTCGATCTGGTCACCCGGCTTGAAGATGAGGCGCGCATCAGCAAAGCCGGCGCACTTGCGGGGCAACTCAGCCGCATCGAACTCGTCGTGCTTGATGAACTGGGCTATCTGCCGTTTGCCCGTTCAGGCGGCCAGCTGCTGTTCCACCTCATGAGCAAGCTCTATGAAAAGACCTCGGTGATCATCACCACCAATCTGGCGTTTGGCGAATGGCCGACCGTGTTCGGCGACCCCAAAATGACCACCGCGCTGCTCGACCGCACTACCCACCATTGCGATATCATCGAAACCGGCAACGACAGCTGGCGCTTCAAAAACCGCAACTGATCCGGCCCAAAAATCGATAAAAATTTGCTTTGCGCTGGCGCTGCCTCCGGTCGGGCTACGCCCTCCCAACGCCCGCGCCAGCGCCAGCGCAAAAAGCGCGCCCGGCATCAACCCCCGCGCAACGCCGCCAGGTGGTCCCCTTTTGCGCGCCGATAGTGGGTCCCGTTTGGACGCCGATTGACAGTTCTCGGCCGCAGGCAACGCCCGAAGGGCGGTAACGCGAAGCCGTTCGTTCTCCCTGGCCAGATCGGCCTGCGGCGCAATCACCGTGTCAGCCGTCCGGTAGCGTGCCATCCATTTGCCCAGCGTCGACTTGCCAATGCCCATGTCGGCTGCCACACGCTCATGCGAAAGCCCGCTGGACAGCGCGATCCGCACTGTCTCGCGCTTGAACTCTTCTGAATGCTTGATGGTCTCGTCGGTCTCCTGTTGCGAGCATAAATCGCTCAGGTGGCCGGCGCAAAACCGTTACAAGTCCAGTGCGCCTCGTCGTCGTCCGCTATCAAGCAACCGTACGCCGCGCAAAAGCGAGCTGCTGGTTGTGCAGGTCTAAACCGGCATAATGATGATCGATGCAGTGCCCGACCTCTGGGATGATCGCGGCGTCGATTAGCGGCGATTGCGTAAAACTCCTTTTAAAGCGATCCAATTCAGCGTCGTCGACCACCCATAGCGCGTCGCGCGCGGCCTGACGCATATGTACCGGAACATCGACCTGGGCGGTAAAGCGGCTGAATTCTCGAGGCCATTCGAACGCTATGTCGTAGCCCTCACCAAAGGCGGAGCGAGCATTAGCCTCCTGAGCCAATAGAGCGACGTCCGGCGAGAAACTGCCCGCACTACCGTAGGCGAGCATGTCGCGCGACTCGGCATGCACGTCCATCCACCCAATGCGCGGTAGGCTGGACCAAGCCGCTGCGGCACCCGGTGAGAGTTTAGCCAGCACACCCGAGATGGCGATGCCAACCAAACTCCAATTGCGCGGCCGAGCCGCAATGATAGTCGTAATCGCTCCACCGATCGAGTGGCCAACAAGAAAGATCCCGGCGGTCTTATCCTTTCGCGCTCCCCAAATTGCCGCTACTGCTTGATCCAATCGGGCAGCGTTGGCCGAGAGCGTCTCAGATCCTTCCGTTAGTGGCGTGCTGGCGCCATAGCCTGGACGGTTGAGCGCGACGATAGAATGACCTTGCGCCTGTGCCCGAGCGAGAAGCGACTGCCCAGGAACATCGAAATAACCCGCATGGCACCCGCCACCGTGGATCGCGACGATCAGCGGAAGATCGGTGCGATCACCGTGACGTTCTAGGCCAGTAATCACGCCTTCCGCGTCTTCAAATAAGATCGTAGCCGTCATTTCCATTCTCCTCGCCGGTTGCTAGTTAGATCCGCCCCGCGGACAGGCAATCGCATCCGCCCCGGCATGTCGGATGATCTGCGTCACTCCTTGCACTCGATCCGACCAAGCGGTTCGGCCGATGCAGCGACGGCTGCTTGTGCGTGACTCCAAGCGGGATCGTCGGGATAGAGTGCGGTGCGGAGATAGGCCCAACTGAGCTCCTGCACGGCGGTGACGCGCTTTGGATTTTCATCGCTCGTTTCGGTCACGAGATATCCTGAGATACCGCCCAGTAGATGCTCACCTCCAAAGAGCACGGCTAGGCACTTCCGGCCTCTACTCAGCGTGTAAGGGTCGGTGAACCAGTCGGGCCCGCGGGTGGTCAAAGGCGACTTGTCCTTGTCGCCGGCGACGACGAGCGCGGGCCGGGTCATTTCGGCGAAGCTTGGATTCATGAAAGGGAAGCGCTGGGCCGCGAAGGGGCTCAGGTCCTTTCCGCCGTTACCGGCGGTCGACAGGAGGACACCCACCTTGATCCTCGGATCCGAGAGGTCAAGTTTTGCGCCCGAGGCTTCGATAACTCGAGCCCCGAGCAACATTCCTACGGTGATACCGCCATAGGAATGACCCACTGCTGCTATCCGGCTACGGTCGACGCGCTGAGCAAGGTTAGGGACTGTTGCCACGACGCGATCAAGTTGCTCAAGCACGCGCTTCATGTCCTCAACCCGGAGACGCCAGATCTGACCTGCGCGTGAATCTCTCTGCGACAGTTTGACCATACGAGAATCGAGAAAGGTGGGTTGAATAACGACGAAGCCGTGGGCGGCCCAATAATTGACGAGTGGCGCATAGCCTTCGGATGATTGGCCATAGCCATGAGCAAATAGAATTATGGGAAGCCCGTGTCCCTGTATCGGCGCCGAGACGCGCACTTGCAGATCCTCACCCCGACCGGGTGCGGGGAGGAGAATAGGACTGACCGAAATCACCGGGCTCGACGGGCCCGGATCAAAAGCGGTAGCGGTAGATGGTGTCGCACCCGCGCTCGCGGGAATTTGCACAACGAGCGATGATGCCCCGACAGCGAGCATTGCGGCAAGCGCCAACCGGCGCTGACGTGGCCGCCCTTGGCTGCTATTTCCTGACATGAAAGCGGAAGTCCGAGGGTTTCGAGACATAAGTGATTCCTCGGCAATATGTGAATGGACATGCTCACGCGATCGCAGCGCTGGAACGCAATGCGGAGCACTGGTCCGATTTGAGCTTCTTATGGTTTTCATCCAGCTTTGAGAAAATCGGCCGCTTTTTCTCCGATCATGATGCTGGGTGCATTGGTGTGGCCGCTAATAATCTCCGGCATGATCGAGGCATCGGCCACACGAAGGCCCTCAATGCCGTAAACACGAAGCTCGGCATCGACCACCGAATTGATTGCGCAAGTACTCGTCGGGTGATGCCCAATACTGACAGTCCGGCGGACATACGCCTCCAGCCCGGCGTCATCGTTGACGATCGCCCCTGGCATGGCCTCTTCGCCGACGAGGGTATCGATCGGAGGTTGACGTATCAGATCACGAGTCCATGCGACTAACTGCTTCAGCCGCTCCATGTCTCCGCGCTCGGCCAGCAGATTGTATTGAATTCTCGGCATGGCCAGTGGATCGGCCGATGCTAGCTCGACGAAACCACGGCTCTCCGGGCGAAGAACGACGTTGAGCGATGTCAACATGTCGGGCGCGGGGGGGCGCCACCCAGGAAACCACACTTGAGCGAACATATTGGCGGGGATGAAGATATTTTCTAAATCCGGGCGCTCCAGATCCGGCCTCGAACGGTGATACGCGATCGAGGCAAGTGGGATCGTTGATGCTGGACCTCTGCCAAACAGCTGCCACGATACGGCCGCCTTGGCGATGCGATCAGCTCGGAGGTTGCGCCCAAAGGCGAATGGCGTCTTCGCCTTGAAAGTCATTGGCGTGCAGATGTGGTCTTGAAGATTGCGACCGACCCCGGGCAGGTCGGCGACCACATCGAGGCCGTGATGGCGAAGATGGTCGGCCGGCCCAATGCCCGACAACATCAGAAGGTGGGGAGACGCTATTGCCCCGCCGCTCAAGATAACCTCACGATCAACTCGCGCGGTTTTGTAAACGCCGCCCGAGAGGTAATCAACGCCGGTCGCTCGACCGCCCTCCACGACGATGCGTGTCACGTGGGCTCCGATTCGGATCGTCAGGTTACGTCGGTGCCGCGCCGGGCGCAAAAAGGCCTCGGATGTGCTGGCTCGCCGTCCCCGCCTAATTGTTAGGTCAGGGAGGGCGAAACCCTCGGTATCGCCTGCCTCAAAATCGTCGAGAACTTTGTAGCCCTTTCGCTGCGCTGCGTGATGGATCGCCGTTGTGAGCTGATCAGATCTGTCAGTCGGAGACACGTCCATTGGCCCAGAACCACCATGCCACCTTGTTTCGCCGCGCCAGTTGCGCTCTGATTTCTTAAAATACGGCAGGACGTCGGCAAAGCTCCATCCCGTCGCACCCATCTGTGCCCAGTGTTCATAATCGCGAGGGTGACCACGGGAGTACATCATCCCGTTGATCGCGGACGAACCGCCAAGCACGCGTCCGCGCGGAACGGGAATAGTCTTGTTGTCTGCGGCAGGCTCAGGCGCCGACTGATACTGCCAGTCGAATAGGTTTTTTGTGCGTAGGATACGGTAAGCAAGTGGCATGTCGATGTAGACGCTTCGTGGATTTCCGCCGGCTTCTAGCAGCAGCACCGAAATCTTAGGATCTTCTGTCAATCGGCTGGCGACAACAGCGCCAGCCGAGCCGCCACCGATGACGATGTAGTCGAAGACTTCCTGGGTCGAAACCATATCACCGGCCATGGACAGCAAGCTCCGCTTGTTTAGACAAAACGCGATGGGTTGTCGCGTGGCTCGCAAGAACTGCGCGAGGCTCGATCATTCTCTGGCTCGTTGGCATTTGTGCAATTATCCAAAGCTGCGTCGGGGTAAGCGCTTAATAGAGGCGAGCTACGACTGACTTGGTTTCCAAGAAAGCCTCGAGGCCCATCTCGCCCCGTTCACGGCCCCATCCAGACTCCTTGTAGCCTCCGAACGGCAACCAGAAGTCCTGAACGCTGTGGCAATTTATCCAGAAGTTGCCAGCCTTGACGGCCCGCGCGACGGTATGTGCCTTCTCCAGCGAGGAGGTGTAGACACCGCCTGCAAGGCCGTAGCGGCTGTTGTTGGCCTGCTGAATGGCCCATTCTAGATCATCGAACGGCATCGCCGATAGCACGGGTCCGAATATCTCCTCCCGAACCACCGTTGCATCCGCGGGTGCGCGCGACAGGATCGTTGGTTCAATGAAAAAGCCTGCGTCCCCGTGACGCTTGCCACCGGTAACCAGTTCAGCGCCTTCGCTCACGCCGCTTTCGACATAGCCCATGATCCGATCAAACTGCTTCTGCGAGATCACAGGCCCCATCTGAGTGCCCTCATGGAGGCCATTTCCGACGATCAGCTTCGCCGCAGCATCGGACACGGCTTGGATCAGCTTGTCGTAGATGCCACGTTGCGCGTACAGCCGCGAGCCCGCGACGCAGGCTTGGCCTGCATTGGCCATGATGCCATTGAGAACGCCCGGAACAGTCATTGCCAGATCGGCATCGTCGAGCACGATCACAGGCGACTTTCCGCCGAGTTCCAAGGTGACACGCTTGAAGTTGCCCGCCGCGGCGCGGACGATCTGCCGCCCTACCGGCGTGGATCCGGTGAAGCTAACCTTATCGACATCCGGATGCTCGACGAGCGCCGCGCCGACTACCGACCCTAGGCCGGTAACCACATTGAGAACGCCCGGTGGCACCCCCGCTTCGAGCGTGATCCGGGCAAGGTTAAGCGTATTCAGTGAGGTGTCTTCAGCTGGCTTGAGCACAACCGTACAGCCGGCAGCCAGCGCCGGGGCAACCTTGTGACACGCCATCATGAACGGACCGTTCCAGGGTACGATCAGCGCCGCGACGCCTATAGGCTCCTTGGTCGTATATCCGAAGAACTGCTCGCCATGAGAGACTTCGCCCGTCTGGCCGTGGATCTTGCCGATCCAACCGGCGAAATAGCGAAAGGCCTGAGCTCCCCCCAGGATCGTACCCCGGGCCATGGGCAGCGGCATCCCGTTTTCGCGAACCTCGTTTACCGCGAGCTCATCTACAGCTGCTTCGATGCGATCCGCGATCGCGTGCAGGATCTTGGCACGCAGCGGCGGCGGCAGCTTGGTCCAGCGCCGTTCGTCGAAGGCAACTCGCGCAGCGCGAACCGCGTCGTCGACATCCTCAGCATTGCCTGCAGCCACCTCTCCAACGATTTCGAGGGTCGCCGGGTTGAGGCTATCCAGCGTTTCTCCGGAGCGCGCTCGTCGCCATTCTCCATCGATAAGCAAAGTCGCCCCGTCAGAGCTGAACGCACTCTGCTCGAGCCGCTCTTGGACGTTCATTCAGCCCCTCCTCATTGCTCATCATCGGCCTTTGCGTGAGGCCGCAGCCGCCGCTCGCCGAAGTCTTGGAAACAAAATAAGTTATGCCGGCATAGCATTAAATGTCAAGCGGAGATTGCTGGAGCGATGGCCCGACAAGTCGACCACACCCAGACCAAGCGGCTGATTTGCCTCCAACATCGTGCTTCACTGCGATCAGTCGCCCGGATAGGGGAAGGGCTTCCAGTGCAGCTTACAAACCGAGCTCCACCAGCGCCCGGGCATCAATTTCCATCATCCTGCGAAACGATGCCTTTTCGGCTGTGAGGCGCTGGGAAAGACCCAGCAGTGCTGGAAAGGATGCTCCGTCGAAGCCGGCCCGCAGGGCAGCGGAAAACGCCCAATTGAGATAAACATCGACGATCGACCAAGAACCGATCCACCAACCCCGATCAGCTATTCGCCGGTCAGCGAAGGTGAAAGACTGATGCGCCAACTGCGTCGACTTCTCGCGAATGGGGCTGAATTGATCGCCCGTGGTCAAACGCTGCGGAGCCATCAGCCCACGTATTTGTGGATGCAGCGTTCCGCCGCAGAACGAAAGACCGGACTGAGCTTCGGCCTGGACCCATGGATCTAGGCCGACATTGGGCAGTACGGCCGATTCCGGGGCGCTGCGCGCGACAAACGTCAGGATGGCCGAGTTCTCGGTCAACGGCTTGCCATCGATGACAGCAGCCGGAACCTTCCCGAGCGGGGAGACAGCTTTGTAATCGTCTTTCAGCTGCTCGCCCGCCAGGATGTTGATCAACTTTAGATCGTAGCGAAGCCCAGCTTCCTCAAGGGCGCACACGACCACCTGCGAGCATGTCCTTGGACAATGGTAAAGCGAGATATCACTCATCAACCGCCCGATTTCCGAGCTCGCCGTCGTCGACGATGTCGATCGACGCACGCGCTTTGTTCAGCGCGATAAGTCCAGCAGGCCTTGGCAAGCTGCCAACATGCGTTGTCCTGATACGACCTTCATCCGTGAGCATGAGCTATCCTCTAAGGTAGGGTGCGATCAGCATGGGAAACCGATCGGCCCTCAGTCCGCGTGAGCTTCCTCGACAAACGCAACGAGATCCTCGCGCCAACCCGAATGCGCCGCGGGTGGGAGATCCAGCTTGAGATACTCCTGTTGGGTTTCAGAATATGGCGGCCAGCTCGGTAGGGCCGGCCCCGCCGGCTGGCCGGTATCGGCGAACGAAATCCAGAAGCGCGCCATAAGCTCCGACATCACGGCGTCGCGAGCGGAACGTTCGGGAAGCGTGTCCATCAACACGCTCGCCTCTTCGGCGTGCGTCGGGGCCGCATCTCGTCCGCTGGGACGATACGAATAAACATAGCGGAAAACAGGCTTGCCGCTTTGCGCGAAGGCCTTTACGAGCTGGGATATTGGAAAGTTGAAGCCCCGATCGGCATATACCGCAGAGAACCTAGACGGCACGTCGCCATCGGTTTCAACGGGGTAATATTCAAGCGCTTGGTCCGTATTCCGACCGAAGATCTCATGCACAAACTTGCCGTAGTCTTCGACCGTCTTGATGCCCATACGGGGTCCGAAGAAGCCGCCTTCGTCTTCGTTCGTGCCGATGATTGCCGGCACTGCCGCAAAATTGCCGGACGCCATGGGCTCGTCCGAGGTGATCAGCCAGCCATCGACAATCGGCCGTAAAGGGCGGGCTAACCACAGGCATGGCTTTGCCGGCGGCAACGTCTTCGCATGTTCCAGCAACCCCGCCGTCGATAGCGATCTCAGCGCATCGACATCGTCGCCCAGACCTGCGCCATGCTGCTCCGCCATTTCTAGGCTCAAGAGCTTGCTGAACGACCCGGGAGACTGGAATATCGCGCGGTCATAGGGCTGGTTTACGATCGGCGAGCTCAACAGCAGCATCCCGAGTGTCGCCCCCGCCGATTGTCCAAAGAATGTGATCCGGTCGCTATCGCCGTTGAACGCGTGAATGTTGTCACGAACCCAGCGCAGCGCCGCGGCCTGGTCGAGAAGTCCGTAATTGCCCGACGAGCCTTGCGCGGACTCGGCACTCAGGCCCGGATGGGCCAGGAAACCGAACAAACCTAGACGGACATTGAAGGATACCACGACAGCGCCGCGTGCAGCGAGCCGCGCGGGATCTTCTTCGGCGAAAGCGCCGCTGCCCGTCGTAAAGGCGCCACCGCAGGCCCACACCATGACGGGCCATGCGCTCTGCCGCCGATCCTTTGGGGCCCAGACGTTGATATAGAGGCAATCCTCGGACATCCTCGGCGCGCGCGAGACGCGTATGCCCGTCGGTTGCACTGGGTCCGGTCCGAATTTGCTCGCGCTGCGATTGTCCGTCCAGCTTTGCGGCTCGACGGGCGCCTGCCACCGCAGGCTCCCCACTGGAGGAGCCGCGTAGGGAATGCCAAAAAATCCCAAGACTTCGGCTGTTGCCGAAACGCCTTCGACCGGTCCCCGCTCGGTCCTGACGACTGACCCTGCCTTACTTGACATCAGCGTGCCGACTGAACGCGCGGAACCGGCTGACCCGCGTCTGCTCGAACATGGGCCGCGACGCGTTTAGCGCGTCGCCCGAACAACATCGTGACGCCAATGAGGGCACAGGCGCTCACCAAAGCTGGCAGTGCCGCAGCGTGGAACACTCGTCCCGGGCTCCAGCCGGCGGCGACAAGCGCTCCGGCGATCACAGGTGCGCCCGTCGCGCCGATCCGACCGATACCCAGCGCCCAACCGAAGCCTGTCGTGCGCGCGTTCTCCGGATAGGATTCCGTTACGAGCAGGATGAAGCCCGAATGATACGCGCAAATGCCGAAAGCGACAAAGAAGACGATTCCGGGCGCCAAAACCGCGTTGGTCAGAACGAAAGGAAGCGTGAGGATGGCGGCTACAAAGAGTGCAATCTCTAAAAACATCAGCCGGAAAATATCGAACCGCTTCGCGAGCAGCCCTTGCGCCGCCGTTCCGATCGCGCCGCCGATTCCGAACATCGATGCGGCATCCATGCCGGCGGTGTTCGCCAAGCCCGATTTCTGCAGGAGCGCAGGCGTCCAACTAAGGACGAAATAAAGCATACCCTGATTGAGGATGAACGCGACCCACAGCAGCGCGGTGAGTTTCCAGAGGCCGCCAGCAAACAGCAGCCTGATAGGCTTTTGCTCGCCCTGCGCCTCGTCCTCTCGCGTGCGAAGCGCGCGGATCGACGGCTTGGAGAGGTAGGAGCGCGCAATTTCAAGCGCGCGTGGCACGTCCTTTTTGATGTGCAGCAGGAAATGCACTGATTCTGGCAAAACCGCAGCAGCCAGCGCTGTGAGCGCAAGCGTAAGCGCCCCGCCGGCGTAGAGGAGCATCGCCCATCCGTGATTGGGAACCACGGCCCGGGCGAGCAAGCCACCCAGCAGCGATCCCAACGGCATGAACGCCGTGAGGCACGCCGTGATCGGGCGTGCGAGCCTTCGGGGTGCGAACTCGCCGACCAGTGTGAAGATACTCGGAAGCGCTGCTCCCAAACCGATCCCCGTGATGAAGCGCAGTGTCAGGAGAGACGCGAGCCCAGTCGCCGACGGCGTTGCCAGTGTCGAAAAACCGGCAATCAGCATGGCGCCGACGGCGATCGTTTTCCGTCCGAGCCAGCGGTCGGCCACAGGGCTCATGATGAGAGAGCCGGCAACGCCTCCCAAAAGACCGATCGCGAAAATGATGCCGAACGTTGCGATAGGCAGCCCGAGCTCGCGCGTTATGTCGTGCGCGACCACGCCCAACATCTGGGTGTCCATTCCATCGAAAAGCACGAGCAAACCGAGGGACGCCATGACCAAACGCTGGCGCGCTCCAAATGGGGCGCGTTGGAGTTCTTCCGAGAACTCCGCCTTGTCAGGCGTGCCAGCAATATGTGTGCGGTCGAGCATTCTTGCACGCTTTCTCTAAATCTACCCAATGCGAGCTATGCGTAGAATGCTCGAGCCCGTCGTCAGAACTTGGTTGAAATCTGAACGGCGATCGAACGTGCTCGATCGGTGAGCGCTGTGACGGCGTTCGATGCCGTCATCACCGATCGGTATCCAGCGGTGACCTCGTTCGTGACGTTCTTTGCCAGAACAGCGACTTCCAGCCGCCCGTTGGGCCGGCTGAGCGCGGCACGCAAATCGATCTTGGCATATCGCGACTGGTAAAGAAGCGGATCGATGCTCGCCTGCTGATAATAACCGGAGGTGAAATAGACCCACGCACCGAATCTTGCCTGCAAGTTAGGAGATACAGCAAACGCGTAATCGGCATTGGCGCTCCCGCTCCACTTCGGAGCATATGGAGTGACTTTGCCCGCCAAGTTTTGCGTACACCCGGTCGGCTGCGCCACGATCTGCAACTGGGTACAGGGGCCCGCAGGATAGTCGAGATATTTGCTATCCAAATATCCAACGTTTGCTGAGAGTGTTAGTCCAGTCCAAGGGTGGACGCCCAACTCCATTTCGACACCGCGCGATCGCGATCGTCCCACATTGGCGATCGCCTGAGCCGGGATGCCAGCGGCGTTCAGCACCGTGGTTGAGACTTGAAGGTCTTGGTATTCGCTGTCGAACACGGTGAAGTTCGTCGTGAGACGTCGGTTGAACCATTGGGCCTTCACGCCGCCTTCGTAGGATTTGACGGTCTCTGGCCGGAAGATATCGAGGCTATTGCCGACTGCCCAACCGCCAGCCTTATATCCTGTTGCGTAGGATACGTACACCATGAGGTCTCGAGTTACATTGTACTGGAGGTTTGCGGACGGCATGAACTTGTTGTCGGTCCGGCTGGTGATTGGATAATTGCCGGCTGGAAAGCCCACAGCCGACGTGAAGATAGTGGAAGCAGCCGCCGGCAGCAGCGCGCTGTCGGAAAATTCTCCGAAATTATCGCCGACCCCGACCAAACTCGTGCGATTGATGCTCTTGTGGACCGAGCTGTAGCGCGCTCCGAGGTTGAGCCGGAGCGCGTGCGTGAAATTCAGAGTCGCGGCAGCGAAGATCGAGCGATTTTGCTGATCCTGGTCGGCACCGACGCGCTGCGCGATCGGCGTCGTCGCTGGCACCAAACCTCCAAGCCGCGCAGCGAATGGCGCGAAGTAGAAGCCGTACGAGTAGGAAGCTTGAAGGTTAGAATTATCATAGTACAAGCCGGCCATATACTCCAGGAACCCGCCCTTGTCGGACTGGAAGCGAAGCTCCTGGCTCACCGAAAAAAACTTTTCGAGTTCCGCGATGGGGAGACCACTCGAATTCGTAATGCCAGTCAGCGTGGGCACATTCGTCAAAGGGCTTCCGGTAAACCGGTGGATGTCGTGATAGTAGAAGCCAGTCGTCGACGTCAGTGTATTCCGTCCGAGCGTCAATGCGGCGGTCAGCGCGCCATTCACCGAGTCGAGTTTGAAGAACGAATCAGAGGTGCTCGTCTGGTAGTTCAGCATATTGTCAGCGTTGCCAGCAGCAATGACATTCGAGCAGCCGACACCAAGTTTGCCATAACCCGGAGCCGGCGGACAGTTCAGGATCTCCTGAATTTCGTCATGCTGGTCGTTGTAATGGGCGCCGTCCACACGCAGGTTGACATCGAGCACGCCCGGTATCTGGTAACGGAGCGCAACGCGGCCCTGAATATCCCGATTGCGCGGCCCGTCCTCGTCGAGCCGGATATTGTGGATATAACCGTCCATGCCCGAGAGTCGGAGTGCTGCCCGCCCAGAAAAATTGCCGCCGAGCGGGCCCCCTACAACAGCTTGAGCATCATACTCACCGTCGGACGGTGAATACAGCGCGGAGGCATATCCTTCGAGCGTGTCGGTCGGCTTGCGGGTGATCACACTGAGCGCACCTGCAATCGCATTTGCTCCGAAGTAGGTCGACTGGGGACCTTTCAGCACTTCGATGCGATCGACGTCGAGGAAGCCCGCGCGCGTTGCCTGGGATCGGCTTACGTAAACGCCGTCTATGAAGGTCGCGACTGACTGCTCGAAGCCGGCATTGAAGCCCGACCCCACGCCGCGGATGTTCAAGGAGTCGGAGGCGCCCGCCTTGTTGATTTTGACACCGCTCAGGCGGTTTCCCAAATCGCTCAGGTCGTTAACATGGGCTGTGCGGAGGGATTTGCCAGACTCGACCGCAACGGATATCGGAACATCCTGGAGGTTTTGAGCACGCCGTTGGGCAGTGACGATGATGTCGCTAGTCGCTGGGTCGTCCGCATGGGGAGGAGTCTGCGCCTGCGGTACAGTGGCAGCAGGCTGCGTCTGGGCAGCGGCCTGCTCACTTGCAGTCTGGGCATTCGCCACAGACGGAGCAAGCAGGCTCGCACAGCAACAAGCGATTGCACCCGTAGCGCTACCCTGTAGCAGGTTCACTCGGACCATTTTCTACCCTCTCCTATCGACGCCAGTGTAGCTGACGTGTCATTTATGCCTTTCCACAATGCTATGCTATCATAACTTATGCAAGAGGAAACTATGCTGGCGCGGTGGCGTCGTCGGGATTCCGACTATCGCCCATGGCTTCACTGCCAAGCGCCTTTGCCATTTTGTCCCAAAGTACCCAGCCTGCTCCGACCGTCGCTATGTTAGCTGGGAAATAGTCGACAACCTGGCAATCGGCCTGCGGCTGTGCAGCGGCCATCGCGCCGGCGGTAACCAGCCAGGTACGCAACTCACCGGTGCCGGAGTCAGTCGCCGCCGATCGAAAAGAGAACAGGCTACCAAGTTGGTCGAAGTTGCGCGTCTTGAAACAGTCAAGCACCCACTGGTCGAGAGGTTCGTCGACCCACCCCGACAAAGGACCCTCGGGATCATGAGACATGCCGCCACTTCCGTAAATCGCGATCGGCAAATCGATCTTAGCGCAAATCTCTCCGATCGCGCGACCTAGCGCGATGCAGCGCGCGCCGGAGAGCGCTGCCGACGTCCGTTCCGTCGTCTTAATGACGATCGGTATGATCGGAATGTCGAGGTCCGGCATCAACAGTGGGATAGGGCGCGTGTGCGCGTGCGGCGCCTTCATCTGCGGCCGACCTTGTGCGGCTGGATTCTGACTGCGACTGATAGAAATGTCGAAGTCGCGAGCGACAAGCTCGCCGAGAATATGCTCTGCCAAATTGGTGCAGACTTTTAGCCGCACGCCAAACCGGTCCGGGTGCTCCCAGAATTTTACAAGCGGCTCCTTGTCGAAGTCGCCGTAATTGTGGAAGCCGAAGATATCATCCTCGCCGGCATAAATCATGATGTTCGGATTGTTTGCAGCTGAGAACCACTCGAATTGATCGCCACCAACGACGATCAACGCCTGCACACCATTATTCTTGAGGGCAGCCTGTAGTTTCCCGAAAGCCTGGCGCCGTCGCTCAATCCATTGCGTCACACAGGCCTCGTCTTGGCTCTTGACCACCTCTGGCTGCGGGATGGCGGAACTGATGAGGCGGAACCAGCGCATCCACCCTTCGTAGGTCTCTTGGAAGATGATCGGAGAATGGGATGAGGCCATTCCGGCGACGATGGGCATGATCAGTTCTCCCAGGTGACGAAGGCAAGACCCGCAGCGGCGTGGTGGACTGGCATGTAGTCGTGAACGCGCGCCCTACAGCCGGCGTCCTCAAGCGCGGCTGCAGCGATCATCCATAGGCGGACCTCGCTGCTTCCGCCGAGCAGGTTTCTCGATGGCACATCCCAGACGCGGGCCAGATCGACCGATCGCCCCCGTTCAAGGCGGCCCAATACCCATGAGTCGAACACCTCGTCGACCCAGCCCGACATTCGCCCCTCAGGGTCGCCGGACATCCCGCCGCTAACGAGGATACCGAGCCGCTTAGCGGAGAAGGCTGCAGCGCGCGCCAGTGACTGGCCCAGACGGTGCATCCGCTGACCGTTCATGACAGGCGTGACATGACAGTTGACGCTGATGGGGATGATAGGCAGGCCGCCGGCAAGCTTCGCAACCGCCTCAATTGCAGCCGGCGTCACGCCTTGAGCAGGGTTGCCGACCGGGCGGAATTCGCCCTTCGCCTCGGCTACGTCAAATCCGTCGCGAACAAGCTCCTCGAGCAGCATCGCAGCTACGGGGCCTTCCGCTTCGAAGCCAAGCCGCCGTGGTGCCTCGGAAAGCGCTGCGATCGATGGATTGCCCCAGACTTCACCAGTGGATTGCAGGTGAATTTGGGGCGTGTTTGAGCTGTCAAACTGGCTTTCGCGGTCGGCGGTCAAAAGAATCAACGCATCGAGGTTCTGCCGCTCGATTGCCGCCTGGATCGCAGTGAAGCCAAGCTCGACTCGCCGGGCGAAATCGTCGAGCGAAGCCGCGTCTTCCTTTTCTGCGCTCTTTGGTTGGATAGCGTCCTTGCGCAGATGATCAGCTACGGCAGCCCAATGGCAGCGCTCGCGGTAAAGGAGCGGCGAGTAGCTTACCCCGGCACCCGCAACGATCGGCATTATTATCTCTCCTGCGTTCGCGCTACGCTGGCGCAAATTTCTGTGGAAGCCTCTGCTCAGGTGCCCAGCGAAACAGGCGGTTGTTCGACCCGTTACCGCTTGACACCAGATGCTTTGCTAGCATAACATCTTCCGGGAAGGCAATACGGCTGGGCCGCCCTGAAGCAGAATTCCGAGAAAGGTAAAGAGGATGACGACTGACGGCATTGGCGCGGGATTGATCAACACCGGATCAGGTCTCGTCGACCGGGCCATCTTCTCGGACCAGTCAATCTTTGACCGGGAGATGGAAGCGGTGTTTGACAAGTCTTGGCTTTTCGTGGGCCATGAGAGTCAGATCCGCAACAATGGCGACTATTTCCTCTCGCAGCTCGGCCGGGACCAGGTCGTGGTCACTCGCGATAATAGCGGCAAAGTAAATGTCTTGCTCAACGTCTGCACGCATCGTGGCATGCCCGTCTGCCGATACGATCGTGGCAACGCCAAAATGTTTACCTGCCCCTATCATGGCTGGACGTTTGCGAACAACGGCGATTTAACTGGCGTGCCCTTACGCACTGAGGGTTATGGCGGCAATCTCGATCGCGCGAAATGGGGTCTGATAAAGGCGCGGGTCGTTTGCTACTACGGATCGATCTGGGCGACCTTCGATGAGGCGGTGCCAGAGTTCGAGGACTTCCTTGGTGACATGGCGTTCTGGCTACGCGAATTCCTCATGTCGCCCGATGGCGAAGATGATGGGATCGAGGTCGTCGACGGGATCCTGAAGTGCGAGATTCCGAGCAACTGGAAATTTGGTGTCGAGAACGCCGCAGGCGATCTCTATCATGATGTCAGCCACAAGTCGGTGCAGCGGGTCGGCCTATCGCTTTCCAAGCTCCGTGGGCGCCATACATGGGATGCCGATCCGGCGACGTTCAAGCTGCTGAACATCACCTTTCCCGCCGGGGGTCATGCCGTGCGCGGCAACCTTTATGATTTCGCCAATCGGGAATATCAGTCGCAATGGGCGGCGATCCCGGAGGTCGACGAGTATTTCCGCGAAGCGCACTATACTCGGCAGAAGCGTCTGGTCGAGAAGGAACGCCTCCTCAACCGAGGCGGCGTTGTATTTCCGAACTTTATCTACAATGCCGCAAACCGTACTTCGATCACCACGCTGATCCCTCGTGCCGCGGGCCGCACCGAAATCTGGAAGTGGGTGTTCGTTCCTAAGAACGCGCCCCAGGCGGTGAAGGATGCGATGCGCCATTACCTGCTGCGCTACACCGGTCCCGCTGGCATGGTTGAGCAGGATGATTTCGAGAATTGGGGATCGGCCCAACTCGGCGCCGAGAGCATCCTCGCGCGGCGACTGCCAATGAATTATCAGTTGCGGCTGGGCGACTACGCGAAGTGGGCGTGGCCCGAACCATGGATCGGTGCCGGCGCATTGGTCGACGAAGGAGTATCGGAGCACGCGCAGCGCGTGTTTTATGACCGGTGGTCTGAAATGATGACCGGCGAACCCCAGACCGTCCGCCAGGAGGCCGCAGAATGAGCGCACAGGTAACCGAAACCGTCGGGCGGCCCGCGGCCTCGTACTCATCAGGTGCAACGCTGAAGCAGCGTGTGGAGGATTTCCTTGCGCTTGAAGGGGAGCTTCTCGACGAGCGGAAGTTCGACGCTTGGCTAGACCTACTCGACGAGGATGTGCATTATTGGATGCCCCTGGTGCGGAACTTCGAGTTTAGCCGGCCGCAAGACGAATATAGTGAGCAAGGCGTCGGCGCAGCTTGGTTCGACGAGGGCAAGGCGACCCTCCGCCAGCGCGTCATGCAGATCCAGGGTGGCGACCACTGGGCCGAGGAGCCGTTATCTCGGACGACCCATATCACCACGAACATCCGGATCGTCGAAGCGACAGATACGGAGATCACGGTCAAATCTCGATTTCTCCTCTATGTGAACCGGCGTGAGGAGGAAGTGCGCATCTTCGTAGGCAAACGGATCGATGTCCTTCGCCCAACCGAGAATAACTTCCTGCTGAAAAAGCGCTCAATCTTCCTCGATCAGACGAAGATGCTGTTCAAGAACCTCTCGAACTTCTTTTAAGATAGGAAGAGAGGTTACCTATAGGGTTCCTGAAATGGAAAGAGTAGCGACCCGCTCTCTGAAGAGAGACCTGCGCGATGGCAAGCGGCTTCTCGGCGCCTTTATTAAGACGCCCACTGTTCATGCGACGGAGATATTGGCGGATCTCTCTTTCGACTTCGTCGTCGTTGATGAGGAGCATGGCCCATTCGATCGGACCAGCATCGATCTCCTGATGCTGGCGACATCTGTAAAGGGCATCGCCGGAATTGTGCGGGTCGCCGGCTTACCTTCGATCCTTCCGGCGCTCGACATGGGCGCCGACGGCGTCCTCATTCCTCATATAAACACGGTCGACCAAGCTAGGGAAGCAGTTGCTGCTGCAAGATATATCGGCGGCCAGCGGGGATACTCGCCTTCGCCCCGCGCAGGTCGGTACGGCGCACTTGGCCTCGCCGATCATGTCGCGCGCGCCGACGCCGAGGTGTCGGTGACGGTTATGATCGAGCATCCGGAAGCGATCCGAAACGTCGAGGCCATCGCGGCCGTGGAAGGCGTCGATGCGCTGTTCCTCGGCCTGGGCGACCTCGCCGTCGCGAGCGGTGAGCTTACACCAAATGCGCGGTCGATCCGCGAAGCAGCTCGGGAAGCCTGCGCCGCGGCTAAACTGCACGGCAAAGGGCTGATGGCCACCGCCGGGACCATCGAGGCAGGCGGCTGGCTGATCGAGCTCGGCGTCAACGCCTTCGTCGTCAGCTCGGACCAAGGCCTGTTACGGGCTGCCGCCGAGCGGCAGCTATCTGCGTTCCGCGCGCTTGATGACACAGGAGCCCCCCCGTTGTGACCGTCACCAAAGCATTTTCCGATACTCGTCAGATTGGCGGTTCAGCATCGTGCCGCCCCGGCTCCTTTGCGCAATTTGGCGTCGGCGCCCCGCAGAAGGTCGAAGCCGACGGGACACCCACTTGGATCACGCGCGGCGCGAATTTCGTCGTCGCAGCAACTCTGGTGAGCGAAGGCGCCGACTTCGCGCAGGACGTGCCAGATGAATCGATGGTGCTTTTGTCGCCCGCCATTCCGATGACAGTGAACGACGGCAACGTCACTGCCAGGATCGATGAGGAAGCGCTCATGATCGCTCCTCCGGGCAAGACACGGCTAACCGCGCACGGCACGGGTTTCGTGATTCGCGTTTTTTCGAGTGCCGCGACCTCGTTCCGGGATCTGGCGAGCAATGCGGAAGCCTATCGGTCCGTGAACGACGTCGCCCCTCTCGATTATTGGCCCGAACCGGTCGGCGGCTTCCGCCTGCGGACCTATAAACTGGCGGATTATGAGAATGACGTCGGCTTCGGCCGCCTGTTTCGATCTACCAATCTAATGATCAATGTCTTCCTACCCTCTGCCGGACCGCGCGATTCGTCCCGACTTAGCCCTCACGATCACGCGGACTTTGAGCAGGGCTCATTGACGCTCGGCGGTGATTTCACGCATTATCTGCGAACGCCTTGGACATCTGATCGATCGCAATGGCGAGAGGATCAGCTGCAGACGTGCTCTGACCAATCGCTGATGGTTATCCCGCCTCGCATGGTCCATACTACCAGCTGGTCAAGCAAAGGAGCGCGGCTGGTGGACGTATTTGCATCGCCTCGCGCGGATTTCTCCTCCAATCCTGGATGGGTCCGCAACGCTGCTGAGTACCCGAAACCGGAGACGCCATAAACGTCATTACCAAGAAAATCTGCGCGCCTGGAACTGTCAACGAGCTTCATGATGCTAAGCCGTCCACTGAGTGCATCGCTCCTTGCACGCTCCAGGCGGGCGGGGTAGCTTCGAAGCCGGGATGCCGCTGATGGATTTGCGCGCACGAAAGAACGAAGGCACGATCGAGATGGACGCTACGAAGAGCGCAGAAAGAAAAGTCGCGTTCCGCGAGCCTCACGATTACACAGCCTTCAATCCGTCTCTGGATCCACTGTTCCACGGGGAGATAGATTACCTTATCCGGATGATCCGGATGAGAGAAATCTATGCCATTGAGCTGCTGCTCGCCCCGGTTGGGTTGACCTTAAGCGCGTGGTACCCGCTTGCCGTGCTGCGTGTCCAAGACGGCATGTCGCAGCGCGAGTTGGGCGTCCGGCTCAACCTGAAAGATGCGGCGATCGGCAAAGCGATCGATGTTTTAGAGCGAGCCGCGTTGGTCGTGCGGATGAAAGATAAGCTCGATCGGAGAAAGGCGCTTGTTTGCCTTACCGATGAGGGGAAAAAGGTCGCCAACAAGGTTGCCGCAATGCGGGATCAATTCCAAGCGGTCGTAATCGACGGTTTCTCCGAGAAAGACACGGCTGAGTTCCGCAATCTGCTGGAACTCGCCTATGAGAATATCGGCAAATTTATAGCGACGCGTGGATAGCGCCGAAGCCAGCTAACTTTAGGTAAGGCGTACGTCACGACTTGGGCCTGCGCCGTTGCATGGTATTGACACCAATTGGTGAACATGTCTCCTTGCCGGCCAACATCTACGCGGCTGCGAAGTTGAACGGGAACAGATCCTCGATGTCGGCCTCTGGTCCGCGTTGGGGCAGCTCGGCGAGGACATGGGCTAGCCAGTCGTGCGGCTCAACGCCGCATGCCCTGCATGTAAGCATGAACCTGTAGATGGTGCGCTTGCCTTGGCACCGGCAATTGTGTCGCTGAATAGCCAGTTTTTTCTGCCGGTTACAAAGACTCGTATGTCGTAAGCGGGTGCTGGAGGCCGCCTTGCGTTTGAGGGCGTTGGTCCGATGATTGCCGCCCTTTGGTTTGGAGCGGTGGGTGACGGATCAGGTTGTTGAAGTGTCGGCAGGTGATACGACTGGTCATACGACCGGTCGTATGAGTGGTTGCATCACGGTAATCGATCGTGTTTCTGGCCGCCGCTACTGGACGGTCGAGCAGAAGCTGTCGATGTTGCGGGATGCCTTCGGTGCCGGCGGTTGCGTCCGCACGGCGATGGATTTGCATGAGGTTTCGAGCGGGCAGCTTTACACCTGGCGGCGTCAGGCCATGTCGGGGGAGTTGACTGGCAGGGCGATGGTCGATCCGGTTCGTCCGGTATCCGGGCCGGTGTTCGCCGTGGTCAGGATTTCCGATGCGGTGACGACGGCACCGGCCTTGCCGCCGTCCCCTTCGCTGGCCAGCTCCTCATCGAAGATCGGGATCGAGCTGCCTTCAGGCGTCCGGTTGACCGTCGATTCCAGCGTTGATGCCGATGTTCTCAGACTGGTGCTGTCGGCATTTGGGCAATGACCGCATTTTCATTTCCAGGCCCATTCTCAGGATCACCCGGGACCGGCGCTGTCCGGGTGTGGCTGGCATGCGGAGCGACTGACATGCGCAAGGGCTTCGATGGCCTTGCGGTGCTGGTCCAGCAGGTTTTGGAGCAAAGCCCGCATTCCGGCGCGCTGTTTGCGTTCCGGGGCAAACGCGGCGATCTGGTCAAGTTGCTGTGGTACGACGGCCAAGGTCTGTGCCTGTTTTCCAAGCGGATGGATCGCGGTCGGTTCGTCTGGCCAGTGACGAAGACGGGCAAGGTGCACCTCACCTCAGCGCAGCTTTCGATGCTGCTTGAAGGCATCGATTGGCGTCACCCTGAGCGAACGGCAGCGCCACTCTTGGCAGGATAAAAGTGCCAGATTTGCGGGGTTTTCCTCGCATCGGAACGCCCGATATGCTACCCGATCACGGTGTCGGACGCAGCCATCTCGCCCCTCGACAAGGATGCCAGGATCGCCGAGCTGGAGGCAGCTTTGGCGGTCCGCGACACGCTCATCGTGACGCTGCGGCTCCAACTCTCCCAGCTCCGGCGGATGACCTTCGGCCAGTCGTCGGAGAAGCTGGCCCTTCAGATTGAGCAACTCGAGCTGGCCCTCGAAGAGCTCGAAGGCGAGGCCGAGGTCGCCGACGCGCGCAAGCCAGATCGGGACCGCTCGGAACGCGCTGCACCAGTCCGGGCCTTGCCTGCGGGCCTGCCGCGCGATGAGCGCAGGATTGAGCCGGACGCCGGTAACTGCACCTGCCCGGATTGTGGTGGGGCGCTACGCTCGCTTGCCGAAGACAGCGATGAGATGCTCGACGTGGCGCCGGTCCAATGGCGCGTCATTCGCACCGTGCGCCCCAAGTACAGTTGCCGTTCGTGCGAGAAGATCGTTCAGGCCCCCGCCCCGGTGAAGGCGATTGCGCGCGGCAAGGCCAGCTTTGCGACGCTGGCCCATGTCGTGGTCGCCAAGTGGGATCACCACCTGCCGCTTTATCGTCAGGCAGAGATGATGGCGGCGCAAGGGATCCATATCGACCGCTCAACGCTGGCCGGTTGGGCTGGACAGGCTGCACATCTGCTCGATCCCATCGTCACCCGCATTCGCGATGAGGGCCTCAAGGCCACCAAGATCCACACCGACGACACGCCGGTGCCGATGCTGGTGCCCGGCCCGCGCGCGGATGCGCGCAAATTCAACAGGCTGCCTGACTGTGTCAGGCGGGGCAAGACCGCCCAGGCGAGGCTATGGGCCTATGTCGTCGATGACCGGGCATCAGGTGCACAGGGTCCCGCGCTGGTCTGGTACAAGTTCACGCCCGATCGCAGTGGCATGCACCCGCAGACCGAGCTCAAGTCCTTCACTGGTCTGCTTCAGGCCGATGCCTACGCCGGTTACGAGAAGCTCTATGTCGCGGGCACTATCCAGGAAGTCGCCTGTTGGGCCCATTTCCGGCGCAAGATATTCGAGAACCATCAGACCAGCCCGACACCGCTGACCACCGATCTGCTGGAGCGCATCGCCGCCCTGTATCGGATCGAGGCAGATGTCCGGGGCCAGCCACCCGATCTGCGCCGCCAGCGCCGGCAGGAGATGACCAGACCGCTGATCGATGAACTTCGCGTCGTCATCGACAATGCCCTGCGCCGTCTTTCTCCCAAAGCAGCGATGGCCAAGGCGCTTGCCTACGGCCGCAAACGCTGGCTCGCGCTCACGCGCTTCGTGGAAAATGGCAGCGCCGAGATCGACAACAACATCGCCGAACGCGCCATGCGTAGCATCGCGATCGGCCGTAAAAACTGGCTGTTCGCCGGATCAAAGGCGGGCGGCGAGCGCGCCGCCGCCATCTATTCCGTCATCGAGACCGCCAAGCTCAACGGCATCGAGCCGCAGGCCTATATCGCCGATGTCATCGGGAAGATCACCAATGGTTGGCCCGCTTCACGCTGGGACGAACTCATGCCGTGGAACTGGCAACCCGTTGAGCAAAACCATATCGCCCAGGCCGCCTGAGCCGCGGCCTTCAGGCCACGCTTACCAACCGGACCTCGCCATGCAGCACCTTATATCGGCACTTGGGCGCCCAGACGAGATGGTAGCGATGATGAAATGTTGTGTGACAGCCGCTCCGGTAGAGGACTCTAAATCTATCTGGGCAGGACGTAAGCTATTTATTTCACCGAATTTACTTCGATTTGCCCTTCTTCTCGTATCTTTTTTGAAAGCATACGGCGCGCTCGGATCGCGGGGTTGTCGCCACGCAAAATCGCAGGATTGCGGTCTAAAAGCGCAGCTGTCCCGAGGAACCGTTGCTGAGCCTCAATGATAGGAACGTCCTCACTTGCGAAAACGTGAATTACACCGGCCTTATATTGGTCGGTGTAGTCCCGATTGTCAGACTGATCGAAATGCCCACCACGGATCATATAATGAGATGTCGTGGCCGTTTCCGGAGTCACGAAATGGCCGTTTGGCAAAGTCAGCGTTTGGTCGTCGCTTTCGAACGTGAAATTTAAAACCATATTTGACGGCGCATCCCAGCGCTGATCCTGCGTCCATGTGCCCACTGGGTTCATTTCAGGCCGGATTCGGCGCAAAAGCGGAAGCATTGGATCTTCACAGGCGATATTGAGTATCGCGATCGAGCAATCTCCCTGCTCGATCTTTTGTTTGTTGCGTGTTTGCCAGCCGTCCGACGCCAAGAGTGGGTGAAGGAATTCTGCGTGACTCAGGTCGAGCAGGTTATCGACGATGAGTTGGTAGTTGCCATTCACATGGAGATAAGCATCGAACCAACCGCACGCCGGATCTTCTAGAAAAGCGTAATCTGGGATGGTTGCCGCGTCTGAACGTTCTGCGTCTCCCATCCATATCCACAAGAGGGCGTGTCGCTCCACCACAGGGTAGCTAACCAGATGCGCTCTCGGCGGCGGCGTATCACCAGATGGAACGTGGACGCACCGGCCGTCGGGTCCAAAGCGCAGCCCATGATATGGACATTGGATCGCATCACCGACAAGCGTACCCTTGTCGAGTGGGGCGAACCGGTGCGGACAATGATTGTCCAGCGCCACAACCGCACCAGCCGGAGTTCGGTACATCACGATCGACGTCCCCAGGAGCATCCTTGCGAATGGCGCGTCTGTAACCTCTGATGCAAAACCCGCAACATACCAACAGTCGCGCAAAAACATCGTGAATCTCCTCGTTAAAACGTCAGTCGAGCGTTGCGTCGGTTGTCAGCCTAGCAGGACTATTGCGGCGCGGCTGGTTTGAACGTCATCGCGGCACTAGAACTTGATCCCCGCTCGCACGCCATAGGTGCGCGGCGCGGCATAGGACGTATAGTGATCACCAGTCTGGATTTCAGTCTGGGCGTTGAACGAGCGAGCGTTGCTCAAGTTCTTACCCCAAAGTTCCAGATTGTAGCGCTCGTTCGGACTGGTCCAGCGCGCGGATGCGCCGAATTCGTCGAAAGCAGGCTGACGGATGACGTTGTCAGAATCAGTAAACCAACCGGAGCTGTGATACCAGTTGGCGTTGAGCGACAATTCGCCTTCGCCAGCCAAGGTGATTCTATATTCCGGCGCGAGCGTCGTGGTCAGTTTTGCCGTAACCGGCAGATCGTTCCCTTGGCAGTTGCCGGTCGTGAGCGGCACCCCACCCAAAGGCGTGCCGATCAGGCACGTTGGAAACGCGCTGTTATATTTGCCACTTAGAATTTGCGCACTGGCGTTGATCCGAAAGGCCTTCGTCGCGCGCAAATTGAATTCTGCGTCAATGCCCTTTAGGCGGGCAGAGGGGCCGTTGATAATGACGATTGGGCCGTTGAGGAACGTGGAAATTTGGATATTTTTATAATCATACAGGAAACCCGCGACGTTGAACGTCAGGCGGTGATCGAGGAACTGGGTCTTAAGTCCGACCTCATAGGCAGTGAGTGTCTCCGGGGCGAACGGGTTGTAGCCGAACGCACTGGCGACAAGCGTCGTCGTGTTGAAGCCGCCGCTCTTGAAGCCAGTGTTGATTGAAGCGTAGCCCAGCACGTCCTTTGTGAAGTGATGATCCAGCGAGACGCGATAGGTGAATTTGTTAAACCGTTGACTACGGCCGCTGACCGCGGCCTCCCGAGTTGTCAGGCCTGTCAACGTCGCGGTAAAATCCTGCGTGCCATCGAGCGTCCGCTTTTCGGTCGTATAACGACCGCCGAGCGTCAACTTTGTGTCGGAAGTTATCGCGTAGGTACCCTGTGCATAGCCAGCGAATGACGTCGTGTCGGTTGTCGATTTCCATGATCGCATCCCCTGCGCAGGAGGCGGCGCGGCGCTTTCGAAGTTCTGGACGAGCGGATCGTAGCGTCCGGATGCACCGTAATAGAAAGCCCCCGCCACCCAGCTTAATGGCCCCGAATTCTTGTTGGAGGACAGCTGCAATTCTTGGCTGAACTGTCTGTCTTTCTGTACCATATTCGAGAACCAGAAAAACGGCGTCGGCGTCAGATCAAGATCGAACTGGCGGCGGAACTTATAGGCACGGTAAGCTGATGTGCTCGAGAACCTTGCGAAACCCAGATCACGCTCCCAGCGCAACGATCCGCCTCCACCTTCAGCATTGATGAGCGGATCATGATTGGTGTTAAGATCGTACCGGTTGGAAAGAGTAAAAGTGGCCCCTCCACCGAACCGAGGCTTTGTCCCTTCGAGCGGGGCTGCACCAATCATTGAATTTTTGCTGTTGGCATAATCCGCTGAGAGCGTGAACTTGTCACTGGATGATGGCTCGAACACAATCTTCGAACGCACGCCATAGTCGTGATAGACGCGAAACGCGTCATGACCATTAAACAGGTTCTTACCCCAGCCATCCCCTTGGCTGTTAGCGTAAAAGCTGAAATCGGCCGCAACGGTATCGCTGAGGCCTCCCGTAAGATATCCTCGCGTCGACAGCGAATTATAGTTGGCGTAGCCGACAGACAAATCACCGCTAGTCGTATGACTGGGTTCGCGCGTGATAACTTGGATCAATCCACCGGTCGCATTGCGACCGAAAAGCGTACCTTGGGGCCCCTTAAGTACTTCAATCCGCTCGATATTGCCGAATGAAAATATGCCGCCGCCCTGCGACCCGACATATACCCCATCGACATAAGAAGCGATCGCATTTTCCAAGCCCGGGCCGCCAGCTAGGCTGCCGACGCCGCGAAGCCGCACGAAGAGATACCCATTGCCGTTGCTCGCATATAGCGCCGGTACCGCCAGACGCAGATCGATCGTGTCGCGCACGCCCGTCTTTCCAAGAGTGTCCGCAGTCACTGCGCTGACTGCGATCGGAACATCTTGGAGCCGCTCCTCGCGACGCTGGGCAGTTACAACGATGTCCTGAACGGCGCTTTCGGCGTCGCTTGCACTCTGGGTTGGCGGCGCGCTTTCGACAGGCGGCACGCTCTGCGCGGCGGCGGGTGCCGCAAGACCGATTGTCAGTACAGATATGGATACAAGTGCCAAGGTCTTCATAGCATTTCCCCTCCGCGGCTTCTTTGGAGCCTAATCTTGTCGGTCGATCCGACTTCGCACTTACACGTGCCTTTTTTCTTTGTGGAAAACAACAGGAATATTCCAAAAAAGCTGTGCGCCTGTCAGGTTTGTTTCTCTCCGCTCAACGCGAGGATCGAAACCATCGTTTGATGCAACGCGGCTTCGGGGTCATCCGGCAACGTCGGGACTCTCCATGCCACGTAAAGATCGGGTCGAACGAGGATCGCGCCGGTTTCGTCGGCCAAGCAAATCCGCGAAAAGTCACCGTAAGGATCCTCAAACCTCTGGCCTGGCCCGACACGAACAATATGGATTGGAAGTCCGATTGCGCTAGCAACGTTTGCGGCGGCCTCGGTCCAGGCCGTACCGCCCACACCAGTTAACAGGGAAAATGCGCCAAGCGTGCAGATATCGAGCGATGAAATGCGATGGTGTTTCCTAGTCAGCCAGACATGTGGCAACCGCCGTCCTGCTTCCACCCCCATGATCACGTCGAGCTCAGGATTCTCGACCGATAATATCTCGGTGTCTTCGACGATCGCGTCAGAGCGGTAGCGTTGGTTATGCTCGCCGCCAAGTGCGCCGAATCCGACAATGTTTCCGGCGATTGCTGCTTGCAGTTTCGCGCGGCGGGTAATTCCGGCAGGAGACGGATCGGCAAGATCGGCCGGCAGAGCATCGAACTGGGTAGGCGTCTGCTCGCCGGGCTTGAAGCCTAGGGCTTGCGCCACCGGCGCGTAAACTCGAAAATTTTCAGTCGCTCGCCGAACAACGTCGTGTCCGATCGGCATTCGCTCTGCCTCATAGGAATCAAGCAATTTAGTGCCGGCTTCGCCGCGGACGACCATCGCCAGCTTCCACGCCAAGTTGAAGGCGTCCTGCACCGACGTGTTCGAGCCGAGCCCATTCATGGGAGGATGGCGGTGAACCGCGTCGCCCATGCAGAACACTCGCCCAAGGCTATAAGCGTTCGCCTGAACCCGGTTCATTCTCCAGCAATGCGTTCCTTGAATCTCTACATCGACCGAAGTGTCGCCGATAATGCGGTGGACGATGTCAGTTGCCCTCTCCGTCGAAAGGACCGGCGGCTCGTCCTTGGCATCGAAACCCCAGGTGGCAACCCACCTGTCCCACGCGCGGACCATACGCAAGCCGGCAATCGGGTACCCACCAATCCCCTGTCCAGGCTGGACGATCCAGTAAAGCACGCCCGGCCGATGCGCGACGAAACTCGACAAGTCCGCCTTGAAGAGGATGCCAATGTTGGCCGCGATATTGGTCGGCCCTTCGAGCTGCAGACCAAGCCTTTCGAGAACGCGAGAATTGGCACCGTCAGCGCCGATCATGTAACGCGCCCGGAAGGTCGATCGGGCACCAGTGATTCGGTCTAGGACGTACGCGGTAACGCCTCCTTGATCTTGTTCGAAATCGAGAAGCTCGGTGTCAAAACGGACTCGGGATCCGGCGCGCATCGCGCCGGCAAGCAGGATTGGCTCCAACAGGTCTTGAGTGAGATCGACCATTGAGCACGGACTGATCAGATCGTGTTGAGCCTTGTAGCGCGGATGCGTATGCCACGATTTGAGGCGCCCGAGCTCGAAGCCGGCAAGCGCTGTGCAATAGACGTGATCTCCCATAAGATGATGCGGCGTCGCGACCGCCATGGCTTGCTCGTCCAGCCCAAAATGGCGCAGGATCTCCATAGTGCGTTGATTGGTTATGTGGGCGCGCGGAGAATTGGACGTAGAACTATATTTGCTGATGCACAGGTTTGTAACGCCGTATCGACCGAGTGCCAGCGACGCAGTAGCCCCGGACGGTCCTGAACCGATGATCAGAACATCGACCTCGATCGTTTTTTCAATGGCGTTCATGGCACCTCTCCAGAAAAATTAACGCCCGTGTAGCCGACGTAGCTTCGGAATTTAAATTCCATATTCCATAAAACGATTTGGGAACTCGGCAAACTGACTTGCCATCGCCGGATCCGCAGTCCACATCTAAACGACCATTCGGGAGGTAAAATTCATGGTGAAGCGGTCGCTCAATTCCGAAATCGGCGGGGACGAAGATTCTAGCGGTCGGACTATGGCTGAGCTGGTCTATCGTCGTTTGCGCGCTGATATCGTTTGGGGCGTTTTGGCGCCTGACGTACCTTTGAAATCGGATCAGGTCAGGGCAGCCTACGGAACCGGCATCAGTCCGCTGCGTGAAGCGCTGACGCGGCTGACGGCAGAACGTTTGGTCACCGCGGCCGGCCAGCGAGGTTTTAGAGTAGCGCCGCTCAGTCCGGCCGATGTGCTCGACACAATGGAAACCCGCATATTGATTGAATCTGAAGCGCTTCGTCTGTCGATCGAAAAGGGCGACGTTAACTGGGAAACCAGTGTTGTTGCTGCCGCGCACGCGCTCCGCCGTACGCCCCTCCCTACCGCTCCTGGTCCTGCGGCCGAGGCGTGGGCAGAGCTTCACCAACGATACCACGCTGCATTGTTGGCGGCGTGCGGATCGCCTTGGCTCATCAGCCTGGCTGATATTTTGTTTGCGCAGGCCGAACGTCATCGCATCCGTGCCGTTTCCGTGACAGAACCGATCAAACATCGCGATCGCCCGGCCGAGCATGATGCGATCCTGGACGCGGTCGTGACACGCAACGCGAGGCTCGCGACCGCGGAACTCGATCGTCACTACCGCTTGAGTGCCAACCACGTCGCGCAAGCAATACTGCAGACGACCGGAGGTGCCGGAATACCGGGTGGCGTTACGAATTCGACCGAGTCGACCGACGCCTTGGCAACGGCCTAAGGTTTGCCACCGGCAACCAAGCGGCCGTTCATTCAGCCTATACGGTGACATCACGCTGCCGAGCAGGCGCAGCGAGGGCGACCGATTTTAAGATGACAGACTTGAACAAAAGCAGGACGCGGGTGCTTTGGCCCGCGCTTTCGGTTTATGGTCATCGGTTCGCTCCCCTACACGAACGCGCGGCTCAACGTCCCTCTTAGGTTTCGCTCAGCCAGCCTTGCATGCGGATCGTTACTGGATGCGGGTAGAGATGCTTCCGATGCCGCCAATCTCCATGCGGATGACATCGCCCTTGTGCACCCATGTGCTGGTTTCGGCACCCACGCCGGCTGGCGTACCCGTCAAGATGATATCGCCGGGATACAGCGTGTTAAATCGCGAGGCCCCCTCAATCAATTCGGCCACTGAAAATACCATACCGCCAGTGGTGGAATTCTGTCGCAGCTCATCATTGACCCACGTCTTTAGCGACAAGGCCTGCGGATCAGGGATCATCGAGGCTGGTACGATCCAGGGCCCGAGTGGGCAGGAACCGTCGAAGTTCTTATGGCTGCCCCAGTCATATTTGAACGGCGAACTGTCGGGCATTTGGGGGCGCATTATGCGGTCGCGCGCGGAAAGATCGTTGGCGACGGTATAGCCAGCGACATAATCCAGCGCGTCAGCCGCCGGGACTTTCCGCGCCTCGCGGCCGATGATGACCGCGAGTTCAATCTCAAAATCAAGCGCTTCGGATTCGTTTTCCACCGTCGCGTTCGGACCGACTACGCAGCCGCCTGCCTTGATGAAGAAGAACGGCCCTGCCCCGACAGCTTTTGGCGAAGGCTGCGGGGGCAACCCGCGGTGCTTGGCGACCGCGTCCATATGATCCTGATAATTTGCACCCGCACAATAGATCGTTCCCGGCAACCGCAACGGTGCGAGCAACTGTACGTCGCTGACCGGCTGCCCTCCCCCATTGAGCGTCTTTGAGACTGAGAACAGCGCAGAGCTTGCCCGTGCCCAGTCGGCCACGATCGCTTCAAGCGATTCATAGGCTGGATTTTGCGCGGCATCCGCTGCATCGTACAGGCGGTCATTGGCGACGATTCCGGCGCGAGCACCGCGCGCCGACGCATAACTTGCGAGTTTAAAGTCTTGCATATCAGGTCTCCGCTCCCGGCGCGCGTTTGACGACTCCAGCTAGAGCTGCCCTGCTTAACCACCTAATCCTTGCCTACGCCTTTAAATATGGAAATCAAGCATGACTTTCCAAAGTGTCAAATGACGGCATCATACAGCCATGCGAGCCCATCATAAGACTGGGTCGGCGTTCGCGCGGATAGCATCGTGTCTCGTAATTCTGCCGCTACGCCTCGGGCATGATAGAACTCGCCGTGCACGCGTGCCATGATTTGGCATCGTCCCGTGCGCAAGTACCGGCGGTTCTGGTACCGCTCGAACGCGTCGCCAAGCGGGCCGCCGGCTGCCACTTCGTCAGCAAGCACAACCGCATCTTCCATGGCCATGCACGCCCCTTGCGCCAGATATTGGAGCATCGGATGAGCAGCGTCACCCATCAGAGTAACCCTCCCCCGGCTCCAGTTCTTTTTGGGTTCGCGATCGCACAGCACCCACATACGCCAGCTCTCGATCTTAGACAGCAACGCCTGGACCGGTTCACAAGTCCCTGCGAACCGCCGATGCAGTTCTTCGGCATCCCCCTTGGTGTCCCAGCCTTCGACGTAGGCGTCGCTGTGGAATACCGCGACAAGGTTGAATAACTCGCCCCCACGCAGCGGATATTGCACGAGATGGTTTTTTGGCCCGCCCCACAGAATCATCGCGTTTCTACGATACGCTTCAGGCACGTCGCTGGTCGGCAGGACTGCCCGGTACGCGATATGGCCGGACACAACCGGCGGTCCGTCGTCGACAATTGCCTGACGGGTTTGCGACCAAAGCCCATCGGCGCCGATGAGCGCCGCGCCGCGTATGGCCTCGCCGGTATCCGTTGTCACGGTGACAGTCGTGCCATCATCCTCGAATCCGGCGACCTTGGTCGATGTTTTCAACGCGATCGCGCCATTCGCACGGCAGGCGTCGAGCAAGACCCGGTGAAGGTCAGCACGGTGGATAAGGGCATAGGGATAGGTAAAACGCTCACGAAACTCCGCGCCGACAGGAATGCGGGTGACGACGTCGCCCGAAACGCCATTCATGACGATCAGGTCATCTGGAAATACGGCAAGCGCATTAGCCTGTTCCGCGAGGCCCATCGTCGCAAGCGCGCGGTACCCGTTCGGGCCGACCTGGATACCAGCGCCCACTTCCTTGAATTCAGGTGCCTGCTCGATAACGATGGAAGCGCGGCCGACATTGGCCAGCGTAAGCGCAGCCGACAAGCCAGCGATGCCGCCGCCAACGATCAGAATAGGGTCGTTACTCATGCTGTCACCGCCATGCTCATGCTACCGATCCCCGAAATGCTTGCCGTGATCGTGTCTCCGGGGACGATCGGTCCAACTCCTTCCGGGGTGCCGGTGAAAAGCAGGTCGCCTGGTTCAAGCGTGTAAAAGCGCGAAGCGAACTCGATGAGTTCCGGGACGTTCATGATAAGATCACGCGTATTCGCCCGCTGGCGGGGATCGCCATTCACATCAAGCGCGAGGTCGAGGTTATGCGGATCATCCACCTCATCCGCGGTCACCATCCATGGCCCCACTACAGAATAGCTGTCGAGTGACTTGCGCAGGCTGCGCTCTTCGGGCCCGCGAATCGTGATGTCGAGCCCGATCGTATAGCCGGCGACATAGTCGAGAGCGTCGGCCGCACGCACGTTGCGCGCGGCACGGCCGATGATCGCGACCAGCTCGATCTCGTGGTCAGTACGACGGTCCGGTAGGCTGATGACGATCGGCGCGCTTGCGCCAATCATCGAGCTTGTCGCCTTGAGGAAAAGTCCGGTCTCATGGATCTTGCGCACATTCGCCCGCGAGAAGGTTTCCGTATCGGCGATCGCCTCGTCCAAATGGGCTTGATAATTCACTGGAGCGGCAACGAGTTTGCCGGGATTGGCGACTGGACTAAGCAGGCGGACAGAGGCCAGATCATGACGCGTCGCGCCCTCCATCGCCGTCGCAATCGCCGGGCTGAGTCGCTGCAACTGCATGATGAGCATATCCTGACGCGGATAAGGGTAGCGCGCCGGGTCGATCGCAGTGAGCACCGACGATACGTCGATAACTGCATTCCCCTCGATCACACCCAGCCGATGATCGTCAAACATGCACAGTTTCAAGTTACTCTCCCAATATTATTTCGCGATCGCTCTCAGGCGGCGGCCTCGCTTCGCCAGAAGCCGAGATGTTCCTGCAGCGGTCGGTCCGAGAAGCTGAACAGGACGCATTCCTCGTCGGCTTCGAACTGCCGCCACGTCCAGCCGGGCGCCACGAATACATCGTGTCGCTGCGCGTACCAGGTCGTTTCTCCAATGGTAATCCGAGCGCTACCCTCGACCACGCAGTAGACTGCACCGTCGGTTTCGCGATGGCTGACGCCGCGGAAGCCGCGCGGGAGAAGCTGGAGATAAGCACCCATGCTGCGGATCGGCGATTGGCCCGTGGTCGGATCCGTGAAAGAGACCTTCAATCCGTGTTCGGGATGCCATTCCTCGGCGCGCGCCATAACGTCGAGCGCATCGCGGCTGCGGCTGTAGGGATAGTGAAATAACGGGCTCGCGCTGGTCGTCCTAAGATAGCCTATTGGCGTCAGCCCCGATGCGTATCGTGCCTGAGCATCGCCCAGCGGGCGGGTCATGTTCTGTCGGCGCTCGGGATAATCCGCAGAAAAGCCAGCATTCAGCATCTGCACGACCGGGACGTCGAGGCCGTCGAGCCACATCACCGGGTCGGCGCCCTCCGCGCCATGGTCGTGGAAGACATTGGTCGGCGTAATGATGAAGTCACCGGGCTCCATGAGAACCTTCTCGCCGTCGACCGAGGTGAACCCGCCGCGCCCGTCAAGGATGAGCCGCAGCGCCGACGCGGTGTGACGATGGCTTGGCGCGATCTCGCCAGGCAGTATCATCTGGATACCGGCGTAGAGCGAGGTGGTCGCCAGCGACCTGCCACGCAATGCTGGATTTTCGAGGATGAGCACGCGCCGCTCAGCGTCCTCCGCGGAAATCGCAGCACAAGCGAGATCCATATTGCGGCGGATCACTGCCGCGCGCCAAAGTACCGGATCAACCAATGCCTTTGGCTCACGCGGGGTCAATCCACGGATGACCTCCCACAGCGGCGCCATGTTGTCAGCGGCGAGCCGTTCGCGGAATTCTGATTGTGACATATGAAATCCCGAATTGAATTTCCAAAGTTATTGATATCCTGATAGGTTGGAATGTATAGCCTTGCAACCGGGCAATCGTCGGGAAAGTACGGTTTTTGGGAAATGGCGAGGATCTCGAGTCACATGCGAATGCCAACGCTCTATATTCCGCATGGCGCGGGCCCCTGTTTTTTCATGGATTTTGGTCCCAGCACCCCAGCGATGTGGGAAGAGACCGCGGCCTATCTGCGCTCTATCGCACGAACCCTTCCCGCGCCGCCCAAGGCGCTGCTGATTGTGTCCGCACATTGGCTGACCCCTATTCCGACCATCAATGCCGGGCCCACTCACAGCCTCTATTACGATTATTTCGGCGGCGCTCCGGCCGCGTATCAATTGCAATATGCCGCTCGCGGTGACAGCGCACTGGGGCTCCGCATCGTGGACCTGCTCCACGTCGCGGGATTGGAATGCGAACGGGAGATGACACGCGGCCTTGATCACGGCGTGTTTATTCCACTCATGCTGATGTTTCCCGACGCCAATATTCCCGTCATCCAGTTATCTCTGGTTGCTGATCAGGATCCCCAAACGCATCTCGCGCTGGGTCGGTCGTTGGCTCCGCTGCGTGATGAGGGCGTGCTGATCGTAGGATCCGGCATTAGTTTCCACAATTCAGCGGTTATGCCGGCGGGGCTGCGCGGCGAAGCCGATGTCGGGTCAGGTATTTTCGACGCGTGGCTCACCGAAGCCATGACAGGCAACATCGGAGACGTGCGGGCAGCCCTGCTGGCTAATTGGGAAAACGCACCAATGGGGCGTCACAGCCACCCGACTCCAGAACACTTGCTCCCGCTGCACGTCGCTGCCGGCGCGGCGGAGGCGGACCGAGCTGTCCACACATTTCGCGACAGCTTTCTTGGCGCAACATTTTCCGCGTTTCAGTTCGGATAGCCGATAGCCAACCTGCACAGGAGAGACGAAATAAATATTCTACATCTCGATTCAAGCATTCTGGGGAGCGAGTCCGCCAGCCGTCCCCTTTCAGCCGCCATCGTTTCACGGCTTTTGGAGTCGCATCAGGCGGCGACGGTCACGTATCGCGATTTGACTGCAGACGCACCGTACCATCTGGCGGCGCCGCAGCTGGCTGCATGGCGCGGCGTTCAGCCTGAAGACGTTGCTCTCGTCGCCGACATCGCGCTGGGCAATGCTATTGTCGAGGAGCTGTTCGCGGCTGATGTGATCGTCATCGGCGCGCCGATGTACAATTTCGCCATCGCGTCGCAATTAAAATCATGGTTCGACCGCGTTTTAGTTCCGGGCAAGACTTTCAAATACGGTATAAATGGACCCGAGCCGCTGCTACCGCCTGGTAAAAAGATCTACATCGTATCATCGCGCGGTGGCGTGTATACTGGTAGCAGTCCCGCCGCACCGCTCGAACACCAAGAAAGCTATCTGCTGGGAACGCTTGGTTTTCTGGGCCTTCGCGATGTCGAGATCGTTCGGGCGGAGGGACTAGCGATCAGTCCGGATGCCCGGCAGGCGGCTATCGCTCAAGCGCAGTCCGATATTTCAGCGCTCTCAGTCTAAGGCCCGCCGGATGGGAAATGTTAACGAGTGCGGGGCTGACGATACGACGTTCGACGTCGTTGTCGTCGGATCGGGGGTCGCTGGCATGACGACTGCTCTCGTAGCGTCGATCGGCGGACTAAAGGCCATCGTTCTTGAAAAGACCGATCAGGTCGGTGGCGCGACGTCGTACGCATCGGGAGGTGCATTTCTGCCTGGGTGCCACTTGCTACCGCCGGAACCTGACCCAACCGCTCCGATGACGTACCTTCGTCACAACATGGTAGGTCGCATGAACGAGGCGATGGTCGAAGCATATCTAGCGAATGGCCCCAAGGCGCTGGCCCTTCTGGAAAAGCATACTTCCGTGCGGTTCCAGCCCTATGGGGGGGTCGACTACCGGATGAACGCGCCAGGCGCCACGACGTCACCCCGGACGGTTCTTCCGGTAACGTTTGATGGCAGCGTCCTTGGTGCCGACTTACGTAACCTGCGGCAGCCCTTGCCGACTACCATGATCTTTGGCGGGATGCAGGTCGATTATGCCGATATTGCGCAGCTGACAAAGGCAACGAGGTCACTCCGGGCGGCCCTCTATGCCGTGCGGTTATTGGCGCGTCATACCTGGGGCCATCTGCGATACGGCCGCTCGCCTCGCCTTGTTTTCGGCAACGCGCTTGCTGGCCGATTGTACAAGTCCGTGCTCGATCGCGGCATCGAGGTGCGGCTCGGAACCGAAGTGATCGATCTGATTATCGACGACGGTCGCGTCACGGGGGTGACCAGCCGGCGAAATGGTGTCTCCCAAACGCTTCACGCAAGGCGGGGAGTAATGCTTGCGTCGGGCGGTTTCCCCGGCAACGAGGCAATGCGGCAGCAACGCGCCCTGTATCCTGACCTGCACAAATCGCTCCCGCCGCCTACCAACACAGGCGATGGCATCGCAATGGCGCTTCGGGCCGGAGCTACGCTGGCCGAAGGCAATTTCTCAGACTTTTGTCTGACCCCTGTTTCTGCATATCGCGATGCCAAGGGCCGCGAAAGGCTCTTCCCCCATTTCGCGTTTGACCGCTGCCTGCCCGGTGCGATCGCTGTGGATGCTAATGGCCGCCGGTTCGCTAATGAGGGGGTGGTATATTCCGACTTTGTCCTTGCGATGCATGCAGCGAACGCGGTGCCGACGTTCCTCATCTGCGACCACCGCTTCCTGCGCAAATACGGCTTGGGCGCTGTGCTTAGAGCACCTTTCCCCTACCGCTCCTTTCTTCGCAACGGGTATCTGACCAAAGCTCAGACCCTGGACGGGCTTGCGATGAAACTGGGCATCGACGCTGTCGGACTGGCCGACAGCATTGCCCGCAACAACGCCTATGCCGCGAGCGGCGAGGATCTCGATTTCGGAAAGGGGGACGATCCGTACAGCCGTTCGCTTGGCGACCCCTCTCACGGTCCCAATCCCTGCCTAGGAGCAATCGGTGCAGGACCCTATTACGCGATCCTGCTTTATTCTGGCGACACCGCCACAACGACCGGTCTTGCCGTCACACCCGACGCGCAGGTGACAGATGCGCACGGTAATCCGATCGAGGGTCTATATGCGGCTGGACCGGACATGGCGAATCCCACGATGGGAACAAACCCCAGCGGCGGATGCAACATTGGACCGGCGCTCGCATTCGGTTATCTGGCAGCGCAGCACATGGGCGAAACCCTCAGTCCAACTTGACCGGAGGCGGATCACCCCATTGCGACTTAAGGGCATCGGCAGCAGCCACAAGAGTCAGCGGCTGATCTTCATTGACTACGTCGGTATCAGTCCAATGCTCGTACCCCCGACCCCATGGATCGGTCCATTGATTGTACACCTGACTGCCGAGCTTGTGCCGTCCGATGCCCCAACGGTGCGTCAGACCGGCTTCCTTCATGTGATAATGACCAAAAAAAATGTCGTCGTAATCCTGCACCTCGAAGCCGAGATGATTAAGCCCGACCAGCGGTCCCTGGTGTGTCATGAAGACGTGATGATCGACATAATCCTTGCCGCGCGCAAGTCGATTGAACGTGGCAATGATGTTGTCCTCTTGCCCCGCGTAGACATCATCGGTCCCGATCAGACCAAGGGTTTCGCGATACCAGGCACGGGTGCGTTTCACATTGGGAGTCGAGGTAACATAGTGGCCAAGGCGCTTGACCTGCGAAGGCCCCGCCGGTCGGCGGTAGAATTCACCATCTGCGCGCTGACGGGCAAATGCTGAGTTGATAGGATGGTGGGCGACCGGCACGGCTGGGAGAATTTCGACACCGAATAGCAAATCGATCGCGAAGCCGTCCGGATCGGTCAGACGAACACGCTGGCCGCCGCCCGGCTCACCAGTCGCTTCGACAGGTGACGCCCCATCGATCGACGCGGCATCGCGCAGCGCTTCGAGAGACTCGACCAAAAAACCAGCCCCCAAGAAGGCAGGTTCACCGGCTTCTACAATATGGCACCTTGGAGCAGCGTCGGTACCGCGAGAGTACAGCGCACTTGGCGTCTGCTCTGTGGTCACTAGGCCGAATGCCTCGGCAAACCCTCGGCTGACATCAAGGTCGGGAGCCCGCAAGCGAACAAAGGCGAGTTGGGTCACGGGAACGGTCTGCACATCCATCTCCTATCGGAACTATATGGCCCACCATATATGACACATATGTGGAAATAAAAGAGAATATTCCAAAAATCACGTGACACTAGGTTGTCAGCGCCTTAAAGGCATCAGTTACACCCCGACGCTCACGAAGCGGAAAGGGTCGAGAGGAGCGCACCATGTCAACCACGGCCGCCAATTATTCCGATGATCCCGTATCGCCGGAATTGCGCGCGCAATATGCCGCGAACGATATCACTGTTCTTTGGGAAAGTCCGAACGGCGCGCTGCCGCCACCGTCGGAACGGGCGCGCGTCTGGCACTGGGGCGACATCAGGCCGGTCATGTTCGAAACTGCGAAGATTACACTGCCCGCGATCATTGAGCGACGGGTGATGCAACTCGTCAATCCAACAGTCGATAATCCGGGTTCTGAATCAATTGCCGGACTGCTAAATGCTGGGATCCAAGCGCTCATGCCTGGCGAGCATGCGCGACCACATCGCCACAGTATGCACGCACTACGCTTCGTGCTTGAAGGTCATGGTGCGGAAACTGTGGTCGAAGGCAAGTCATGCGCGATGGAGCCAGGAGACCTGATTGTGACTCCAGGCTGGACCTGGCACGAACACCGCAATGTCGAGGGCCAGCCGACGGTGTGGGTCGATATTCTCGATGCCGCGCTCCACCGCGCGTTCGGCACTGCCCGCTTCCAGCCGGGGCCGATCCAGAGCCCGCGCAGCGTTATCGCAGATGCCGCCTTTACCAGCGGTGCATTCGTACCCGTCGCAGCGCAAGTCGAAGCCCAATCATATTCGCCGATCTTCCGCTATAGCGCAGCCGATGCCCGACGTGCGGTCGAAGTTGCTCCAACGGCGGCGGATGGCTCACGCACCGTCCGCTATGCCGATCCTGTTACTGGTGGCGCAGTTCTTCCGACCATCGACTGTTACCTGACACAGATTGAGGCTGGAACGGCAACGCATGCAGTGCGTAGCTCAGCAAGCGCGCTCTGCGTCGTCGTCGATGGTGAAGGCGAGACGCAGGTCGGCGACGATCTCGTGTCGTGGGGTCCCAAGGATGTGTTCAGCCTGCCGCAGGGGCAATGGGTTTCCCACCGCTGCAAGCATGGCAAGGCTCGCCTGTTCACCGCCAGCAATCGCGAAGTGTTTCGGCACCTCGGCCTGTTGACCGAAGAGCTCGCGGCCTGACGCCCAATCAGGAGTTTCGTAATGAAAATCACACCAGCAGACATTAACGGCCTGGTCGGCATTCTGCCGACACCAGCCACCCCGGACGCAGGCGATTGGAGGACCGAACAATCGGTTGACCTCGCTGAAACCGTGCGGATGACCGAGCTGATCGTCGATGCGGGTGTCGACATATTGCTGACGAACGGAACGTTTGGCGAATGCGCGTCGCTCACGGAACGTGAGCATGCCGCGTTCAACGAAACAGTCGCCGCGACGATTCGGCACCGCGTTCCACTGTTCGCAGGGATTGGGACTCTCAATACCCGCGATACAATCCGTCGCGGTCGCGCGCTGATTGCCTCAGGCGCCGATGGACTGTTCGTCGGTCGGCCGATGTGGCTGGCGCTCGATCAGGATCAGATCGTCCGATTCTACGCCGATATTGCCGAAGCGTTGCCGGGCGTACCGCTGATCGTGTACGACAATCCCGTCGCGTTCAAAGGGAAGATCAGCCAGGACGCATATATCGCACTTGGCAAAATACCCGAAGTGGTCGCGTCAAAGCATGTGGGCGGACCCGCGCTCGAAAGCGATGCGGCTGCGCTCGGCCAAAGCTGCCGTATCCTTCCGTTGGTGTCCGACTGGTTACGCACCGCACGAGAGCACCCCGACCTCATGACCGCGGCATGGACCGGGCATGTTGCCTGCGCTCCGGCGCCGCTCGTCGCTCTGGCCAAGGCGATTCGCGCGCATGACTGGGAAGCCGCTGAGAGTGTGAGCGAAAAATGCCGCTGGGCCGAATCGGCTATGTTTGTCGGCGGCGAATTGGCCGATTTTATGAACTACAGCGTCCAGATTGGCCATCTACGGTTCGCTGCGGCTGGCCTGATCGAACCCGGCCCTCCGCGTCCGCCCTATATCGGCCTGCCTGACAAATATCGCGAAGGCGGATTGGAAACCGGCCGTCGCTGGGCCACGCTGCAGCAGGAATTTGCACAGACGGTTGACGCCTGAGGTCGATGGCCGACCGCGTAACTACATTGGACGCGATCGCTATGGACTTGGTTCGCGCCAACCATATCCTTGCCGACAAGGGTGTGGTCGACGCCTTCGGGCACGTCAGCGTTCGTTTACCTGAGAGATCCGACAGGTTCTTAATCGCACGTAGCATGGCACCGGCACTGGTGCGCGGGCCCGACATTCTCGAGCTCGACCTCAGCGGTACATCAGTCGGAAGATCAGTAGCGAAATCCTATGTCGAACGGTTCATCCATGCGGAGATTTATCGTGCGCGGCCGGACGTCGGAGCCATCGTCCATAGCCACTCGCCTGCAGTTATCCCATTTGGGGTAACATCAACCGCATTGCGACCGATCTTTCATATGAGCGCTTTTTTGGGCGAGCGGACGCCCATTTTTGATATTCACGATGCCGTTGGCGATAGTGACATGCTCATTCGTAATGCGCCGCTCGGTGTCGCGCTTGCCGACTGTCTGGGTACGAGCAACGCTGTCCTGCAGCGCGGGCACGGATCGACCGTCGTCGGTACCACCTTGCAAGAAGCGGTATTTCGCGCCGTCTATCTGGAAATAAATGCCCGTTTACAGACCGATGCCGCCCGGCTCGGGCCGATCACGTTCCTCTCGGCCGGTGAAGCGGAGCTGGCAGACGCGGCGGTTCGACAACAGGTCGACCGAGCTTGGGACCTTTGGGCGCAAGCAGCAGGAGATCATCATGGTTGAAGCCACTATCCTCAAACAGCGTGCCGAGTCCGCGATCACCGGCATTTTGCCGCGCTCGCGGGATCTCTATTACGGGGGAGGTTGGCACCGTGCCGCTGGCGGCTATGCCGACACGATCAACCCGGCCACAGGCCAGAGCCTGGGATCAACGGCCGTCGCCAACGCAGCCGATGTCGATGCGGCTGCAAAAGCCGCAACCGAGGGGTTTGCCACGTGGCGACACAGCCTGCCGCTGGAGCGCGGACGGCTTTTGCGACAAATTGCGCAGGTGGTCCGCGACAACGCGCAGGAACTGGCGATGCTCGATGCGATTAACTGTGGCAATCCAATCGCCGAGCTTATCAAGGACAGCTATGCCTCAGCGCTCTACATCGATCTCTTTGCCGGGATAGCACCCGAGATAAAGGGCACTACAATGCCGATGGCGGCGGGTGTCGTAAACCTTAGCCACCGCGAACCGATCGGTGTGTGTGCTCGCATCGTGGCTTATAACCATCCACTTTTGTTTCTATGTGCGAAGTTCGCCCCTGCGATTGCCGCCGGGAATTGCGTCATCATGAAGCCCCCGGTGCAGGCCCCGCTCTCGGCATATCGCCTGATGGAGTTGATCGACGGAATTCTGCCGCCTGGTGTACTCAATGTATTGACGGGGGGCGCCGAGTGCGGCGAAGCATTGACCGCCCATCCCGATATACCGGTCGTAACCCTTGTCGGCAGCGTTACGACAGGCCGCGCCATCATGCGTGGCGCAGCTGACCGTCTGAAGCGGGTCATTTTCGAGCTTGGCGGGAAGAACGCGCTGATAGTGTATCCCGACGCCGACATTCCACGCGCGATCGCCGGGGCCGTAAAGGGTATGAATTTCGGCTGGGCCGGCCAATCCTGCGGGTCAACCTCTCGCCTGTTCATTCATGATTCGGTTTACGACGAGGTCCTGCACGGCGTAATCGAAGGCGCGCGAGGGTTTCGTCCGGGCATCCCCACCGATGCCGCCACCAACATGGGCGCATTGATCTCGGCAGCCCAGCGGGACAAAGTGTTGCGCTACATCGATATCGCGAAATCGGAAGGCGCGCGGTTGGTGCTTGGCGGAAGCGTGCCGACCGATCCAGCGCTGGCCGAGGGCTTCTTCGTCGAACCCACGATCTTTGCCGATGTGCACAGCGGGATGCGGATCGCGCAGGAGGAAGTATTCGGCCCAATCTTGTCTGTTATACGCTGGACCGACGAGGACGAGATGCTCGCGCAGGTGAACAGTACCGAATACGGGCTGACGACAGCCATCTTCACCCGCGATCTGGCGACCGCACACCGCGCGGCCGCGCAAGTTGAGGCCGGCTATATCTGGGTCAATAACACCAGCATGCACTTCCCTGGCGCCCCGTTTGGCGGTTTTAAGCAATCGGGCATCGGTCGCGAGGAATCAATGGAAGAGCTTCTGGAATTCACACAGCTCAAGAATGTGAACATTACGCTATGATCTGCTCGACATGGGTAAAAACAGACGGCCGGAGGTTGCAAGGTGACGATTAGACAGGATGTTGATGTTCTGATCATCGGTGGGGGGGCATCGGGGCTTGCCGCCTCTATGTTACTGTCGAGCTACGGGATCACCACCTATCTCGCCAGTCGGCATCCAAAGACGTCCAATCTCCCAAAAGCGCACATCATCTCGATCAAGACGATGGAGATCCTTCGTGAACTCGGGATCGAAGATGCGATCCGCGCGATCTCCACTCCTCCAGCGCACATGCGCTATGCGGGCATTTATGCCGGTTTTGCGGGAGACGGTCCAGACTACGGGCGCGAGATCACGCGGATCGGGGCGTGGGGCCGCGGCGGTCAGGACGTGGAATGGCTCGCCGCAAGTCATGTTAGCGGCACCAATTTGATGCAAAGTCAGCTCGAACCTTTGATGAAGGCGCGGGCGGAAGAACTTGCACCTGACTCAGTCTGCTTCAACCACAGCCTCGTTTCATTCGAGGAGCAGAGTCACGGCATCGTTGCGACGATCGAGGATCGCGCCACGGGCGAGACTTATGAAATCTCCGCGAAATATTTGCTCGCGTGCGACGGGGGTCGGGTCATCGGGCCAAAACTGGGCATTGAGATGGAAGGCCACCTCGCTGTCGCCACAAGCGTTTCGTTGCATTTCAGCGCAGACTTGTCGGATTGGGCGCGCGATCCTGAAGTTCTGACCTACACCATTCTCAATCCGGATACCGGCATACCCTGCGTCCTCGTGCCGATGGGACCCGATCCCTGGGGCCCCAAGTCGCCCGAATGGCTGGTCCATCTCGTATCGTTCGCCGGCGACCACAAGCTGTTCGACGACGAGGTCGCGATCGCGACAATGTGCCAAACGCTCGGCTTGCCCGACCTGAACCCGACCGTACACGTCATTAACCGATGGCCGCTCGATTCAGTCGTTGCATCGCGATTCCGCATTGGTCGCACGCTGATACTCGGTGACGGCGCGCATCGCATGCCTCCGGCGGGCGGGAACGGACTGAACATGGCGATCCAGGACGCCTATAATCTCTGCTGGAAGATCGCCGCAGTGCTCAAAGGGCAAGCGCACGCTACCCTGTTGGATACGTACGAAACCGAGCGCCGTCCGGTTGCACAGGAAGTAGTGGCGACCGCCTTCAAGGGATGGCAGAGCAACAAGAGCCTGATCGGCGCGATCGGCTTCTCACCCCAAAATTCACCCGAGCAGAACTGGACCAATATCCGCAACATTTGGGCGAAGGGTGACGACGGAGACACTGCGCGCCGCAACGTCGCGCGGACGCTTCCAGGCCTCCTACCAAATTATAACAGCCTCAACGTTGCGCATGGCTTCAGCTATCCGAGTGGCGCCTTTATCCCAGTGGACGACGCACCCTACTCGCCCCTCGATCCGCTCGGCAGGTACGAGCCTAGCAGCCGGCCGGGTCATTCGATGCCCCATGCCTGGGTCGAGAATCTGCATGGGCGGACCGCCTTGGGCGATTTGACCGGTGCTGGCGAATTCGTTCTCATCGCCGGCGAGGAGGGTGCCGACTGGTGCCGCGCGGCGGACACCGTCGCGAACGAACTTGGCATCGCGCTTCGTGCTTTCGCTGTTGGAGGCACCGAAGGTGACTGGCTAGATATCCGTGGAACATGGGAACAAGTGCGAGGTCACGGACCCCGTGGAGCGCTCCTCGTCCGACCAGATCGCTTCGTGGCATGGCGTTCCGAGGCAGAGGAGGCTGATGCGGAGAGCCGGTTGCGCTCGGTTTTCAACGAAATCCTGCGGCAATAACCTTCAGCCAAATAATATTGTTATCCCTGCTCGTCGAATAGCCACGGCTCGGTCTTCCGACGGGCCACTTCATAGTCCGCGATAAGCGCGCTATCCAGCATCGTCAGCTCTATTTCGTCGAGTCCGCCGAGCAGGCGTTCGCGTTCAAGCACGTTGAGGACAAACTCGAACACGGTCCCATCGGGCTTGTGAACAAGGTTGGCGGTCAAATCTACGTGGAGCGTGTAACCGAGGACATGGGCGACCTCAGCGAATAATACCAACCTGCATTGATCATGACCCATGTGCCCATTTGCGCCGACCGATGGTCATGATGTGCCATGGCTGATCTATAAGTTTGTTCCATGCCTCGCAGCAATGATCGACGATGTTATCGTAGGAGTTGAAGGCGCGG